>JAMXLL010000328.1 GCA_024281015.1 Candidatus Binataceae bacterium | reverse complement strand
CTGGAAGAAGACCGACGAAGAGACTTGCGCAAAGAATAGCTGAGCTAACGTGGCGTTGAACGTCACGTTACTCACGATTAGACACACAGGTTTACGCGCTCCTGATCGCGAGCACTTCGGGCCTCATGAACCGGGCAGCCATTTGGGTGAGCGCAACCGGCCAAGGGTTCAGTCCGACTTTGCACCGCGCCCGATCTATATCGATATAGCCGCCAAGGCCCCCCAACATTGAGCGCACGCCGAGCAAGGCCGGATCGGCGTCGGCAGGTCGCGCTGGATTCATATTGATCGGGTTTGCGTGTTCGACGGCGAGCGCCTTGAGGCGGAAGCATCGTTTTGTTGAGTCGGGTGAGAGTCGTGTGCGGCGATTTCGGTCAGAGTGCGCGAACCCGACCGAATAGACTTCGATCACCCCTTGCTATACGTGCGGTCCTGCTTGCGCTTGTGCATCGGCCCGCTTCTGCTGCCGCTCGAATTGCTTGAGAGTAGTTCCGCCCCGAGTAGTAGCTGCCACTGCCCTGCCCCTTGTGAAGTAAACTGAGGAATATTGACATTCTACCGGGGGAAGTTCTCGAGGCTATGGCGACTTGGTATAGATGGAGACTTATTGCCAGGACAGCGAGCTTGCCAACGTGGACATCGGTGTTCAAGGATGTTTCGGTGATTACTCGATGGCACCTGGTGTATTTCACGCAAACCGGGTTCTTAGGCGGGAGACGAGCATTGCTAAAATGCCGTCGGTCAGTACGAACTCAGCCGACCACTGGCTCGCCAGCATCAACTGCAGCGCGAGGATCTTGACCAGTTCCTCGGCTGTTCGAATCGCGCTAAAGAAGAATAGCCGCGAGTTGCTATTTCAAAAATGTCGGGCGGTCGCGGACAGTACTTCGTCGCGAACTGCTTATGTAGATGAAGCAGAAGACTGTTGCGGCAGGTGATTTAAGCCAAAGGGGTGCTGGTCATGGAGACAGTTTTCACGGCAGATCAACTTTGCACGCCAGAAGTAATTGCCGATCCGTTTCCCGCGTATCACCAATTGCGGGAGCGATCACCTTTTAGCTATGTGGAGCCTCCCGGAGCCATCCCCGGAATCGTAGAGCCGATTCGGACGTGGGCACTTTTGAAGTACTGCGATGTTTACGGTGCGCTGCGGGATCACGAGACATTCTCTTCGGTCCGCCGATCGGCCCTCCGCCGGTGGCAACTCGAACATGAGATTCCAGTTGCAATTCCGTCTGTCGTGTTGGTTAACGACGATCCACCCCGTCATACACGCTTTCGCCGACTGGTTAACAAGGCGTTTACGCTAAGGCGGATAGAGGCGCTGACCCCGTGGATAACCGCTGTTGCCGATGAGTTGCTGGATAAACTGCCCCCTGGCGAAAACGATATCATGCCCTCTTACACGATCCCCCTGCCGATTCGGGTAATCGCACGCATGCTTGGCATTCCCGGCGATGATTACGAAAGATTTAAACGTTGGAGCGATGCTTTTTTCACCGTAACCTCGTTGGACGACGCCGAGCGCCTTCGAGAGATCCAGGAGATGATGGCCTACTTTCGCACGATGGTGACGGCCAGGCGCACGGACGGCGCGGACGATTTGATCACCGCGTTGGTGGAAGCCGAGGTTGAAGGGGAGAAACTAAAAGAATGGGAAATCCTCGGCTTTTGCACGGTTTTGCTCGTCGCAGGAAACGAGGGCACGAGCTATCTTCTCGGCAATATGCTGAACGTGATAGCGGAACGACCGCCATTATGGCAGCAATTGCGAGCGGATCGGAGTCAGGTGGAAAGTATGATCGAAGAGACTTTGCGCTATGCCGGTCCAGCGCAGCGATTGTTCCGCACGACAAGCCGAGACGTCGAAGTCTCAGGCGCGAGAATTCGCGCCGGGGACTCGGTAACTATCTTCTATGGATCGGCCAATCGTGACCCTGGAGAGTTTCCTAACCCCGACGAATTCCGCTTGGATCGTGAGTTACGTAACCATGTCGGCCTCGGCATGGGCATTCACTACTGCTTGGGTGCGCCGTTAGCCCGAGCCGAAGCCAGCGTTACCCTCAATGCATTCCTGGATCGATTCTCGGCAATCAGACGTGGCCCGACGCCGGCTATTCGCCAGACCTCCAGTCGAAATGGGTTCGGCTTTCATCAGTTGCCGCTCGTGCTGGAAAGATAACCCTAACAACCAGTAATGATTTTGGTTAGAGCGATCTTTTGGAAGGTCGCTCTAACGTTTTTGATCCAGCGGTACGCCTCAAGGTGTGTATGCCGACTCACAGCTGGGAATAGCATTGGGTACAATACGCTAGTGCAATTTCTCACACGGATGCTGCCGCTACCGATCCAGAACAACCCTGGCCGTTGCCGCTCCAGCGCGCATCCCAAATGCCACATATGGATGCCGTTGTCGTGCCGTTGGGTATAGCGCGGCCGCAATGCTGGCAGTGGTTCCTCGAAACGAGTCGAGCAAGCCGCTTGCGCATCCTTGACGACCTGAAGGCATCGTTCTCGTGCCTGTGCTTCTTCTTTTGTCACGAAATCCTCCGGGCCATTTCTGGGAAATAGGAAACACGGACAGCGGCGATTGTCGGTGAGTCCTGCAAAAGTGTGCAAACTGGAACCGTGACAAAGGCTGGTTTTATTGCACTGAGTGCATACGGCGAGATAATGCTCTGACATTCAAAACAATGATAATTGGAGTGCCGAAAGAGATTAAACCCGACGAACGCAGGGTGGCGATGACACCGGCGGGCGCTGCCGCATTTACATTGCATGGTCACCAGGTCTTCATCGAGCGCGGCGCCGGCCTGGGCAGTGGCTTCACCGACCAGGAGTATCGCGCGGCGGGTGCGCAGATTATCAGCTCCGCCGCGGTCGTCTGGAAACGCGCCACGATGATACTCAAGGTCAAGGAGCCGCTGTCGTCGGAATTCAGGTTCTTGCGCCCCGGGTTGGTTCTGTTCACCTATCTCCATTTGGCGGCAGAACCGCAGGTGACCCAAGCCCTACTCAAGCATGGCGTCGCCGCGCTGGGTTACGAAACTGTCCAACTCGAAGATTCAAGCCTGCCGCTTTTGGCGCCGATGAGCGAGGTTGCCGGACGACTTGCAATCCAGGTCGGTGGATGGTGTCTCGAAGCACAAAACGGTGGCGCCGGTGTGTTACTAAGTGGCGCGCCTGGCGTTCGACCCGGCAAAGTCCTGATTATTGGTGGCGGCATCGCGGGTTTAAACGCTTGCCGGGTCGCCGAAGGGGTGGGCGCCGAGGTCACAATTCTGGATGTGAATCCTTTGCGCTTGCGCTATCTCAATGACCTGCTAAGCAATCGCGCTGTCACCGTCATGTCGAATCGGGCGACCCTCGAAGAGGAAATCAGGCAAGCCGACCTGGTGGTCGGCACTGTGCTGGTGGCGGGTGCGCGTGCGCCGCGCCTGATTAGCCGGGCAATGGTCGCGAAGATGAAGCGCGGCGCGGCACTGGTCGATATCTCGATCGACCAGGGCGGTATTTCTGAAACCTCGCTTCCGACAACTCATTCGAAGCCGATCTATATCAGAGACGGCGTGGTGCACTACTGTGTCACCAACATGCCAGGCGTGGTGCCACACACCTCAACATATGCCCTGACCAACGCAACGCTTTCATATGCCCTGGAAATCGCCGACCATGGGCTGCTTGAAGCCTGCGCCCGCAACCACGCCCTGCGCTCCGGGCTCAATACGTATGGCGGTAAAATTGTTCATCCAGCAGTCGCTGAGTCGCTGCGGATGAAAGCACATGCGCCATGGGAATGAACAGAACTATAGTAAGCAACAATAGTGCTGAATGAATCGTGATTACTGACCGCCGTCTTTTGCTTCACTACTACACTGGATCAGCGTCGACCAGCACTGCGGCTAGAATCGCCGGTTCCTTGCCCTTATTTATCCAGGCATGGCTGGTTCCGCGCTGTACCACCACGTCGAAGGGCTTAAGTTCAACTTCGCCTTTGTCGAGCAGCATGGTTACTTCGCCCGCGAGCAAAATTACGTAATCGACGGTGCGTGTCTTATGCATTCCCGGGTGGCGAGCGGTATCCGTGCGGCAATGCGTAGCGTCCATTTGTGCGAACAACCTGGCGGTAGAGCGCTCGCGCTCCTCGGCAGAGATGCTGGTATCCTCGGGCGGAATAACCGCGTAGCGAAAAATCGTGCCACCGCGAGGTGGTTCCAGTTTGCGCACCAGTTGGGCGGCATCTCCCACCGACGTATTGTCCGCCGGTGCAGCCTGCGTGAACCATAACGCGCCAAACGGAGTCGGTGGTCCATCAATGACAACGACCGATTTACCTTCGGTGTCATGGCCGGTAACAACTCGCCGCGGTTCTCGAGCCATTGGTCGCCTCCCTCCAGGTGCAGCGGCACATTCAGGGTATGCTGCGGAAATGGAAGCCACTGATTCGCACGCATTGGTCCAGTAGTCAAGCAGGCCAATACAGGCGAGCCCTTAGCGATGCTTGTGCGGTCGCGATTTTAAAGGGCGGCGCAGGCCGCCGCCCTTTAAAGATAGTCCACGGAGAGTTGCGTTGGGGAAGGATTTTGCTCAGGAGGGGGAGCTGTCAGCCGCCGGCAAAGATGGCGCCGGCTCGACGCTGACCTGTCGTCGATCCCCGCGGTAGCCTTCGTATTTCACGATGCCGTCGATTTTCGCATAAATCGTATAATCGCGTCCCAGGCCGACGTTGCGGCCGGGATGAATCCTGGTGCCGAGTTGGCGCACCAGAATGTTGCCGGCCTTTACCGATTCGCCCGCGTAGATTTTGACGCCACGCCGCTGACCCGGACTATCGCGTCCATTGCGGGTGGATCCTTGCCCCTTCTTATGCGCCACTGTGGCTATACCTCCGAGTCGCTTTGAGCGTTGCCGGGTTCCTGGCTGGCGGGTACCGGCTCTATTTCACGATTGTCAGAGCGTGCTTGGCGGATCTCCTCAATCTGCAATACGGTCAATTCCTGGCGATGTCCATGTTTACGCCGATAATTTTTCCGGCGTTTTTTCTTGAATACGATAATTTTCGTGCCCCGCGGCTGTTGAACAATTCGGGCCCGCACGGAAGCATCTGCCACGAGGGGACGGCCGATCGCTCCCGAATCGCCGTTACCTACGGCAAGGACCTGGTCGAGCGCAACTTCTGCGCCTACGTCGCCCGCAAGCCGCTCGACTACGATGCGATCCCCCGGCGCGACCCTGTACTGTTTTCCACCAGTCTTGATTATTGCAAACATCAGATCAGCATTCCCCCTGACTACCCGCAGCCCGGACAGCACTCTCGTCAGTCGAGCCCCAGGCGCTCACGTCCCTCCGGCGAAATCATTTGCGGGTTCCACGGTGGGTCCCACACAACGTCTACGTTGGCGTCGCTGACGCCCGGAAGCGACAGCAGCTTTTGGCGGGCATCGATTGCGATGGTCGCGCCCATTCCGCAACCCTGCGCAGTCAGCGTCATCTTGACATCAACTTTATGGGAGCCGTCGCCCTGTGGCGTCAGTTCCATCCCGTAGACCAGGCCCAAATCAACAATATTGACCGGGATCTCCGGATCGAAGCAGGTCTTGAGTTGCTCCCATACCATCGATTCGAGGTCGCCAGCGGCTAGCGCGTTGTCTGGGGTTTGCTCGGTCGCTTTACCCAGCGCGTCCGCATCCTTGCCCAGGATTCTGAACAGTCCGCCATAAGCCGGCACCTGCACAGTATATGTACCGCCGAGCGACTGCGTTATGAAGACTTCGACGCCTTTTTCGAGGGTCACCGGCGTTCCGGCAGGAATCTGAATTGCTTCACATTCCCTGGTAATTTCCACTCGTTCCATCACATTCGTTCGTCCTCTGGAAGTTCCACAATTTTAGGCGGTTGGGGCCGCGAGTGCCAGCGTCATGAATGCCCAAAATGTGCGTGCACAATAACTGCGAGAGATGGGGTGCACGCCGTACAGCAACTGCTAGCCGCAGCGGAAATCGGGTTGGAGCGCAGGCCAAGAAAGAGGCGATTGCTCATTGAATTATCGGCTTTTGAACACGTCTTCAGCGTCGACTCGTTCGCGACGATGGTGGATTGTGACCTTGGTTACTTGATGTTGCGCATCTGCTACATATAGGGCTAGCATAGAATCTTAAGCGGATGTGTGCCAAATATCGCGTCCTCTCGCAAATGGATGGAGATTTAGCTCTAACGACCGCCAATGACATCAAACACACCGGACGTTCAAAGCAGGAATTCGGCAACTTTGGAGCAGCTGATCGGCCACTATATCCGCTTTGGAACAGTCAAACCCCATAACCGCTTATCCCGCCATGACTGGTACTACATCACCGCCCAAGCAGTGCGCGATATGCTGTTCGAGCGGATGATGGCAACTCAAGCACATTTTGAGCGAATTGGGGCAAAGAAGCTGTACTACCTTTCGCTTGAGTACCTCATAGGTCGTTCGCTCGAGAATAACCTCTTCAACTTGGGGATTATCGACCATTGCCGCGAGCTTCTGGCTCGAATCGGGATCGATCTGCAGTCGCTGTTTGATGAGGAGGTCGATGCCGGCCTTGGCAACGGGGGCTTGGGCCGCCTGGCTGCCTGCATGCTCGACTCGCTCGCCACGTTGGGCATGCCCGGCTACGCATACGGGATTAACTACGAGTTTGGACTCTTTCGCCAACAGATCAATGACGGTTACCAGGTCGAACAACCCGACAGCTGGAGGATGGAGGCATCACCCTGGCTGAAACCGCGTCCGGAAGATACTTGTAAGATTCCCGTCTACGGGAGGATTGAACCGCTGACGACTGGAGACGCTAAACAGCGGCGTCTATGGACCGATTATCGGCTCATCGTAGGTCTCCCCTCCGATCTGCCCATCGCGGGATTCGGGGGCAGAACAGTTAATTACGTCCGCTTGTTCGAGGCTCGGGCCTCCAACGAGTTCGATATCCAGATTTTTAATGGGGGCGATTACCTCAAGGCGGTCGAGCAGAAGATGGTCTCGGAGACCATCTCCAAAGTGCTTTACCCCTCGGATGCGGCACAATCGGGCCGGGAGCTTCGTCTGATCCAGGAATATTTCTTCGTGGCTTGTGCTGTTCAGGACATTACCCGGAGCTTTTTCGCCCGGGGTGAGGACGTCGATGATTTTCCGGCCAAGGTAGCGATTCAGCTCAATGACACCCATCCCGCGCTGGCCATCGTCGAGCTGATGCGCAAGTTTATCGACCATTACGATTTGTCATGGGAAAAGGCCTGGCAGATAACCCGTCAGGCAATCGCCTATACAAATCATACGCTGATGCCCGAAGCGCTGGAGCGCTGGCCCGTGGCCTTGATGGAGCGGGTACTGCCGCGCCATCTCGAGATTATCTACGAGATAGATCGGCGTTTTTTGGCCGAAGCCATCACCCCGTACTCAGAAACTGCGCAGCAGTCAAGCGAGATTGCGATCGTCACCCAGGGTGACGAGAAGCAGTTGCGGATGGCACACCTCGCAATTATCGGTAGCCATTCGGTCAATGGAGTTTCGAAGCTTCACACCGAGTTGCTCAAGACGCGGGTCGTGCCGGAGTTCTCCGCACTGTGGCCGCAACATTTCAACAACAAAACCAATGGCGTGACCCAGCGCCGCTGGCTGGCGATGGCCAATCCCGGCCTGGCAGGCCTGCTCGACGACACGATCGGCAAGGGATGGCGCATCAATCTGGAGCTGGCCCGCGAACTCGAGCGTTTTGCTGACGACCCCGAATTCCAGCACCGCTTCACCGCGGTAAAGCGCTCCAACAAGCAGCGCCTGGCCACCATCATTCATCGCGTTGCAGGCGTCGACCTCGATCCGGCTTCGATCGTCGATGTTCAGGCCAAGCGAATTCATGAATACAAGCGTCAGCTTCTGATGGTGCTCGGCATCGCGCACGAATACCTGACCCTCGTTGAAGATGGCATCGAGCCGGTGGCCCCGCGTACCTATCTGTTGGCCGGGAAAGCCGCGCCTGGTTACTGGGCGGCCAAAATGATCATCAAGTTGATCAATAATATCGCCGCAGTCGTCAACAGCGATCCCCGGACGCAGGGACTTATAAAAGTCGTGTTCGTGCCAGACTATCGTGTCTCGCTGGCTGAGCGGATTATTCCTGCCGCCGATGTTTCAGAGCAGATTTCGACTGCCGGCACCGAAGCGTCCGGGACCGGCAATATGAAGTTCGCGATGAATGGAGCACTGACGATTGGCACCCTGGACGGTGCCAATATCGAGATTCGCGACGAAGTTGGCAGTGAAAACATGTTCATCTTCGGCTTGAGCGCGCCACAAATCGGCGAGCTGCGGCCGGTCTATAATCCGCGCCTTTACTACGAACGTGATCCGGCCCTGCGGCGAGTGCTCGATGCGCTCGGCGGAGACCGGTTCTGTCCTGCCGAACCTGGCCTTTTCCGATGGATTCCCGAGACCGTGCTTAATCACGACGAATATTTTGTAGCTGCCGATTTCGCTTCATATGTGGAAACGCAGCGCCTGATCTCAGGCGAATATCTCAAGCCTGCTGACTGGACCCGCAAAACGATTTTGAACGTGGCTCGAATCGGGCGTTTTTCCAGTGACCGTACTGTAGCCGAGTATGCTAGCGAGATCTGGGGTTTGGCAGGTGTGGGTGACCAGCCTGCCCACCATTAGCCGCATCCACTCCTCTCTCAGCGCCGCGCCCTAGTGAAGAGTTTCCACCTCCTGGGAACCAGGGCTAAACGTACAGTCTGCCATCCAGCGCGCGTGCTGGATAAATCTCAAAGGCGGCCTTAGCCCAAACTCGCGACCAACTTCTGCGGGCATGTGTCTTGCTCCGTCTCAAAGCGGGCGTCGTTGGGGTGCGTTTGCGTCCGGGGAACTGCTGGCATGCGTCCTCCGCGTCATCGTCCACTTCCAAAGTCCACGTCGGTAATGGCTATGCGGTTGTTGTCTGGAATTGAGGCGATTGGCTCCAGGGCCGTTAAGATTCTATTAGCCTGTGCTGCGGGGATTGCCTTTCTGGTTATCGCGCTGCTAATCGCGTCTCTGTTCACTAACGGATTAATACGCGGTCGCACCGAAAATGCGATGAACGAAAAGCTGATCGGTTACCATACGACGGTAGGCCGTGCTCAGCTTAATTTGATCGATGGCAACCTGACATTAATGAACGTTGTCGTGGTCCAAAATGCATACCCCAATCCGCCCGTAATGGACATAGGGTCGATTACTGCTCACGTCGACTGGGCGGCCCTGTTCAGAGGACGGGTAGTGGCAGCGTTTGAGATTCGCCGACCCCGACTGCATATCGATTTGAAGCAACTTGAGCATGAGTCGACTAACAAGCGGCCGGTCAGCAAAGAAGGTTGGCAGGATGCGCTCCAAAACATATATCCATTCAAGATTAACCGCATCGATGTCCAGGATGGTGATTTGACCTATGTTGACGTCGATCCTAAAAGGCCACTGCATCTTGAGCATTTGTATTTAACCGCCGGCAACATTCGGAATCTCTACGCTGGAAACAAGGTCTATCCATCTTCTCTGCACGCCTCCGCGGTCTTGTTTAATCAGGCGAAGCTCGCCGTTGACGGATATGCCAATTTCCTGGCCAAGCCATACGCAGGCATATGGATTCGTTATTGGGTACAGCGGCTGCCACTGGAACCGTTTGACCCTGTAATTAGTCATGCCAATTTGACGGTACATGGTGGCGTGCTGGATAGCAGCGGCATAGTGCAGTACGCTCCGTGGATCGCGCAGGCGGAAGTTTATGACGCCAGAGTCGATGGTATTGATCTGAAATACGTTCATCTGCCACAGACAACCGGCAAGGAACAAAAGCATGCCCAACAAGCAAAGCAGACCGCCAAGCAGGTCAACAACAAGCCTGGGCTGATTCTCAAAGTTGACCGCTCCGAAATTGAACGGAGCCGCGTCGCGTATACTGATCAGGGTGGCAAGCCCCCCTACACTCTGTTCTTTACCGACTTGACGGTGACCGCTACGAACTTTTCCAATCACTTCTATCAGGGGACCTCGGTTATTCGGATGAGTGGCAAGTTCATGGGAAGCGGCGAGACTATCGTCAAGGCCAACTTTCGCCCTGAAGAAGAAGGTCCGGATTTCATGCTCGATACCGCAGTCCGGAATACCGATGTGACTTCTTTAAACGATTTGTTCCGAAACTATGGTAAATTCGACGTCGCCGGCGGATCGTTCTCGCTCTTTACCCAAATGAACGTAAAAGAGGGCGAGGTTCGTGGCTACGTTAAGCCTTTATTTTCCCAGCTTAAGGTCTATAGCTACGAGAAGGAGAAAAAGAAGCCTGTGCTGAAGCAGGCTTACGAAATGGTGGTCGGCGCCGCCAGCCACGTGCTTAGAAACCATGAGACCGAGAAGGTGGCCACCCAAGTTGATATTTCCGGAAAACTCGATCGCCCCAACGTCAGCACGTGGCAGGCACTCGGTGAATTAGTCCGCAACGCCTTCATCAAAGCTATTCTGCCAGGTTTCGAGCATCAGGTGGGCGGCTTGTCATCGAACCCGGCGGGCAAACCCAGTTAACGCGAACTGTAGAACCATTTCGTATCCATCAGGTCTGTCCCACCCGCGATGACTCGGCACAACGATGTTGGATAAGCGGCGCAATAGCGACCATCGGGAAATTGGTCGCGGACGCCGCCCCGTCAGAAACCCATCGTCCCACGAACAAGCCCCCTTAACGCTTCGGCTCAGAGAGTATCTCGTCAATCTGGTGGTGGGGCCGCCGCTCGCGTCGAATCAACAGCCCGACCGCAAGGTTGGGCTGCTCACCGCATTGCCGGTTTTCGGTCTCGACGGTCTCTCATCATCGGCTTATGGTCCTGAAGCGGCGTTAGTTGTGCTGGGCGCCGCGGGCGCCGCCTACATTGAACCGGTTACCTGGATAATCCTGGCACTACTCGCGATCTTGTACGTTTCCTATCGCCAGACCATCAGGGCTTACCCCAATGCCGCAGGTTCATATGTAGTTGCCAAGGAAAACCTCGGCACTAACCTGGGCCTGATGGCGGCGGCGGCCCTGATGATTGACTATGTTCTAAACGTGGCAGTGGGAATCTCAGCCGGCATTGGCGCCTTGGTGTCTGCAGTTCCGACGCTCCAACCGCACACACTAATGCTCTGCCTGATCGTGCTGGCAGTGATTAGTCTCGCCAACCTGCGTGGCACGCCGGACGCAGGATGGCTATTCGCGCCTCCCACGTACCTCTTCATCGCGAGTATGGCGGCAGTGTTGGGAGTCGGCGTAATTCGAATCATCGCGGGAGATGCCCATCCGGGCGCTTTAACCGCTGCTCCTCGGGTCGCGGCAGCGGCTCCGGCGGCAGGAGCATGGCTCTTGATGCGAGCGTTTGCGGCCGGTTGTACTGCAATGACAGGGGTCGAAGCAGTCAGCAACGGCGTGAGCGCGTTCCGCGAGCCCCAGGTGAAGCATGCTCATCGGACGTTGACCGTGATCGTCGCCCTGCTGGCGGTACTCTTAATTGGGATTGCGTCCATGGCGCGTGCTTACGGCGCCCACGCGATGGATCAGAACAAGCCCGGCTATCAAAGTATCCTTTCGCAATTGGCGGCGGCGGTACTCGGCCGGGGCATTTTTTACTATGTCACAATAGGCTCGGTACTAGCTGTACTCATCCTCTCCGCCAACACCAGCTTTGCCGACCTGCCGCGCCTTTGCAGCTTTGTCGCCAAAGACAAATTTCTGCCCGGCTCATTCGCTGCGCTCGGACGGCGCTTGGTTTTCTCAATAGGAATTATCTTTCTGAGCACTTCCGCAGCTCTGCTGCTTATCTGTTTTGATGGGATAACAGACCGGCTTATTCCTCTTTTTGCGGTTGGGGCATTTACCGCTTTCACCTTGTCACAGGCCGGAATGGTCGCTCATTGGCGCAAGGCACATCGACGGTCAGCCCAGCCAAGCCTGTCTCATCTCATCCGATCTCATTCCCGAATGTTAGTGAACGGCGTAGGAGCGATAGCCACTGGTATCGCCCTGCTCGTAATTCTTGCGGCGAAACTCCGCGAGGGCGCCTGGATTGTCGTCATCGCGATGGCCACGCTCATCAGCCTGTTCAAAGTGGTCCGCGCATACTACAAGCGGTTAGAAAGGCGGCTGCGGCCGAGAGGTCCGCTGAGCTTTAAACAAAACGTTGCTCCGGTTGTATTGCTGCCAATGGAAGAATGGAATTATCTGGCCGCGAAGGCCATGAATTTCGCGGTCGAACTATCGGATGACGTAACAGCACTACATGTGAGCGCGCTGGGCGCAGGCGATGCAGCAGCCGAGGATCGGGGCCTGCGGCTGAAATGGCACCAAGAGGTCGAAGGACCGGCAATTAGAGCAGGGGTCAAACCACCGCGACTGGTTTGCGTCCAGTCCCGTTATCGCCGCCTCACCAACGCAGTATTGGAATATGTGAGGGAGTTGCAAGAGGAGTCTTCAGAGCGGCTAATCGCAATTGTGATTCCGGAATTGATCAAGGTTCACTGGTGGGAACACCTGCTGCACACGCATCATGCGCTTAGGCTGCGGCGCGCGCTCCTCAAACATGGTGGTGCAAGGGTTGTCGTGGTCAGCGTGCCATGGTACATGGACCCGCCATTAAATTTGGACGAGATGTCCTCTACTCAAGAACTTGACGAGAGCACCGCCGGCGATGGCGGCGCGAGCGTTACGCAGGCTTAACTTTTCAGGACCAAGCCCAGGGGCGATTTCAGGACGGAGCCCAGCGCCCATTCTGGCAGCAGCCCATCGCGCCCAGGTCGATTGTGGAAAAATGAATATCTCAACACCGGCGGTTCGAGCGCCCCGAATTGACCGTCAATCGGTCAGAAGATAAATTCTATTTACCTTTAAGCCGCTCCAGTGAGGGTGGCAAGGTAGGCCTATGAGACTAATGAAAACCAACACCGGCCGCGTGTGCGCGCCGGTTTTCTTTTACCATTTGCTGGCAAATTCCAAGGCGACTCCCTCACTCGGAGGGGTTGCACGATGATCCTGAACGCATCGATTGCGCTTGACGCTCAGGCAATCACTCGATGTATCAGGCGGATTGCGCGGGAAGTCGCGGAGCATCACGGCGGCATCAACAACCTCGTGCTGATTGGCATTATCCGCAGAGGTGCAAATCTCGCCGATCGCATTGCCATCTTGCTCAATGAGGACGGCCGGCCGCCCGTTCCGGTCGGCACACTCGACATATCTTCGTACCGCGACGACAGCAAGGGGGTTCTGGGCGACCCCCGTTTGCTGGGGCGCGACATTCCATTCCCGTTAGAAGATCGCAGGGTGGTGTTGATCGATGACGTTCTCTACACCGGTCGGACAGTGCGGGCGGCCTTGGCCGCATTAGCCGACCTCGGACGTCCGCAGTCAGTGGAACTCGCAGTGCTGGTCGATCGCGGAGAACGCGAATTACCGATTCGTGCAGATTACGTGGGGAAAAATATCGCGGCACCGCCAGGGCAGCGGGTATATGTCAAGTTGAGTGAAATTGATGGAGTAGATGCGGTTCTGGTCGGCGAGCAAAAACCCGAGGCCGCATCCGGGAGAGACCGGGCGAAGGCATGATCACGCCCTCTCTTCGGGCATTGGCAGCAACAGCCAAGACCGTGCGAGTGACAACGAGCGGGTGAAACATGCCTCGACTGGCGAAATCGGATCTGGTCTCGATTGAGGATCTGCCGCTCCCGGAAATTGAGCACATTTTCGAGCTGGCTGATTCTTTTGATGCAGCGTTGGCGGGCGGCGAGACGAAACGTATCGCTGATGGCCTGATCATGGCGACGCTCTTTTATGAACCGTCGACGCGAACCCGGCTGAGTTTTGAATCCGCGATGCACCGGCTGGGCGGATCGGTCATCAGTTCGCCCGACATGCATGCGTCTTCGGCTGCCAAGGGTGAGAGTCTTGCAGATACCGCCCGAGTGGTATCGGCTTACGCCGACCTCATCGTGCTGCGCCACCCGTCTGACGG
>JAMXLL010000327.1 GCA_024281015.1 Candidatus Binataceae bacterium | reverse complement strand
CTTACAGCGGTGCTGCGCTTGCGCACCGAATACAATCGAGGTTTTTCCATGGCGTTTCGAGGCATACACGCCGGAATGGTTTCGTTCCAGGGATTCAAGCACGATACAGGGGAAGCGTACTACTCGTATCCCACAGACGTGGGACGTATCCCCGGCGTCGTTGTTATCCATCACCTTCCCGGTTGGGATGAGTGGACCACGGAGGTAGCCCGCAAATTCGCCCATCACGGCTACGCCGCAATTGCTCCAAGTCTCTATTTCCGCCTGGGTGACGGCGCCTCGGAAGAAGTCGTCGCACGTGCACGCGCTGCAGGCGGCATGCCCGATGACCAGGTGATCGGCGACGTCACGGGGGCAGTGGCGTTTCTGCGAGCCCAACCCAACAGCAATGGAAAGGTTGGCGTGATTGGATTTTGTTCGGGCGGGCGACAAGCGTATCTGGCTGCCTGCCGGATCGCTGATCTCGATGCCTCAATCGATTGCTGGGGTGGCAATGTTGTCGTTGACGATCCCTCAAAATTACCCGCTACACAACCTGTGGCGCCCATCGACCTGACCGAGGGAATCCGTTGTCCGCTTCTGGGCGTGTTCGGCAACGAAGACAGCAATCCTTCGCCAGACCACGTCAATCGCACAGAAGAGACGCTCAAGAGGTTTGGAAAAAATTACGAATTCTGTCGTTATGATGGCGCCGGACACGCATTTTTTGCCTGGTATCGCTCCAACTATCGACCGGAGCAAGCACAAGACGGTTGGCGCAAGGTCATGGCTTTCTTTGAAAAAACCCTGGCCGCATCGAGGTAACCAAGTCTGCCCTCGCCTTGATTAGGGCTAATCGGGACTGAACTAGCTAGTGGCGTTCCTTAAATGTGTGGAGCGCATCGCGAATCACTTCTGGTGGAGGCTCCGATGCGCGAAGCTGTCGGATAGATAGCTTCGATTTCGTTCGCGCTGCCCCTTCAGCGGGAGTGACGGCGCTTTGTCAATGTTTGAAGGACACCACTCTAGGCGCGCAAAAATGCTTCGATGAGCCGATTGACTTCCTCAGCCTTTTCCATGTGGGCCATATGACCAGCCCCAGGGACAAGATGGACAAGGACCGAGGGAGGGAGCCCGTTTGCCTGTGCGGCCGGTATAATCCGGTCGGCCTCTCCCCAGATAATCTGCAGCGGGACGGCGACGTCGGCCAGGCTTGGCGCCAGCTCGACGGACTGACGGCCACCCTGGAAGATCGTTGCCGCTATAGTGTTCAAGGCGTCCGCTGCACCGTCGAGACGTTTGTAGCTGATAATGTCGTCGAGCATTTTGCGGCCGACCAACGCGGGATTTGCGAACAACTGCTCGACGAAAGGGCGAAGCTGCCTTGGCCGGCTGGCTTTGATGAAGCCCTCGACATATTGCATGTTGATCTCGGGTCCGAACCCAACCGGTGAGATCAGGGTCAGCGACTTCGCCTGCTCCGGGTGACTGAGCGCAAGCTCCAAAGCTGTAGCTCCTCCGAGCGAATGACCCACCAGGTGCGCGCCTGGAAGTTCAAGAGCCGTCACCACGTCGAAAGCTGCGGCAGCGAGAAATTTCAGGTCGCCCCGCTCAATCTGTTTGCTCGAGCCGCCGTGGCCGGGAAGGTCGATAGAGTAGACGGAATGTGTTTGGGCGAGCGCGGGTTGCGTGAAAAGCCAACTGTTGAGATCGCCGCCGAAGCCATGAATCAGGATTACCGGGATGCCTGGCGCTTCGCCCATCCTGAGATAACGCATCCGCCGCCCGCCAATCTCGATGGTTTGCGGTTGGACGGCATCCTCGGCGCTTTCAGTGGCAGACTCTGGAACGAAATCCCTCACGAACCGTTCGATGAAGGCGTCGATATCAGCATCCGGGACTTCCTGGTCGGCGAGCACAGCCAGCAGTGCACCGACCGGCAGGGTCTCGCCAACTTTAGCGACACATCTCCGCAGCACACCGGAAACTGGTGATTCGTAGAGGTTGGTGATTTTTGGGGTCTCGATTTCGACCAGGTCGCTTCCCGTCTCTACCCGATCTCCCTCGTTGGCATACCAGGCTACGACCGTGCCTTCGGTCATTGACAGCCCCCACTTTGGCACTGTGACGACTCTGATCATATCCGGCATCAGAGTTATCCCATTACCGCAATGGCGGCGGCCTCAATCTTGGCGGGAGTAGGCACGTAGGCGTCCTCAAGCGCCGGCGAGAAGGGCACGGGTGTGTGCGGTGGGGCGACAATCGAGACCGGAGCCTTCAATGAGCTAAAGGCCTTGCTGGCAGCTAATGCAGCGATGTCAGTTGCAAGGTTACATCGCGGGCTTGCCTCGTCCACGACTACCAGCCGGCCGGTTTCGCTTATGGAATCCAGGATCGTCTCTTCATCAAGCGGTGACGCCGTGCGGAGATCAATTACCGAACACGCGACACCTCGCTCGACGAGTTTGTCGGCGGCCTGGTTGGCAAACTTAACCATCCGACCTACGGCAACGATCGTGACATCCTCGCCCTCGCGCGTGAAATTCGCTTCTCCGAAGGGGATGGAGTAGGCCTCGTCCGGCACTTCTTCGATTTCGTCGTACAACATCTTGTGTTCGCAGAAGATTACCGGATCATCGTCACGAATTGCCCGGATAAGAAGCCCCTTGGCCTCATAGGGAGACGAGGGAATGACGACTTTGAGCCCGGGGATATGAGTAAATATTGGGTAGAGCGATTGGCTATGTTGGCTGGCGGCGCGAAGTCCGGCGCCGTACATCGTGCGAATCACCAGCGGCACGGTTGCCTTTCCTCCGAACATGTATCGAAGTTTGGCCGCCTGATTGAGAATCTGATCAAGGCACACGCCGACGAAGTCGATGAACATCAGCTCGGCCACAGGTCTCAGTCCGGTGGCCGCGGCGCCCACCGCCGCACCAATGAAAGCACTTTCGCTGATAGGGGTATCCCGCACACGTTCAGGACCGAATTCAGAAATAAGTCCTTTCGTCACTCCCAGCACACCACCCCAAGCGTCTTGTTCGCCAGCGGCACCCATCCCGCCGGCTACGTCCTCACCCATGATGATGACGCGTTGGTCGCGGCGCATCTCAAGACGCAGCGCCTCACCTATCGCTTCGCGAAATGATTTCCTGGCCATGTCCGCGTTACCATTCCTGGTTGCGTGCCCTAATAAGAGCTGTAGACGTCGGTCATGAGAGCTACTGATTCCGGTGGTGGGGCCTCTTTGGCCTCTGTAACGGCTGAATTGATTAGGGCCGCGACCTCGGAATCGATATCGTCAAGCTGAGGCAGCTGGAGCAGTCCCGTGGTGGTCACTCGATCGCGGAAGAGTTTGAGACAATCCCGTTCACTCCGCGCCGTTGCTACCTCGCCTGGGCCCCGGTAAGTGCAAGCGTCGCCCTCGAAGTGGCCATAGAAGCGGGTGCATTTGACATGCAGAAAGCTGGGCCCGTTCCCGGCGCGCGCATAGTCGATGAGCTCGCGTGCCGTTTGATAGGTAGCGAAGAAATCGTGGCCCTCGACAGCGCGGCCGACCAAACCAAAGCCGGCAGCCCGCTTGATCGGATCGCCGCCGCCAATCGACCAGGAGCTGGCCGTCGACTCAGCGTAGCCGTTGTCCTCGAGCACAAAGACCGCCGGCAGCTTCCAGGCCGAAGCCAGGTTCATCGCCTCCAGCGTCGTACCTTGATTGAACCCGCCGTCGCCAAAGAACGTCACTGCTACCCCGCCAGTATTGAGGATCTTCGCGGATAGTGCAGCGCCGCAGATAAGCGGCGGTCCACCACCGACAATGCCGTTTGCACCCATCATCCCCTTCGACATGTCAGCGATATGCATCGAACCACCTTTGCCGCCGCAAAGTCCGCCGCGGCGGCCGTACAGTTCCTTCATCATCGCGCGGACCTCACAGCCCTTGGCGATGCAGTGTCCGTGGCCGCGATGAGTGCTGGCGATGTAATCTGGTTCGCCGAGATTCATGCAGACTGCCACGGCAGACGCCTCTTCGCCGGCGTAAAGATGGACGAATCCGGGGATTTCTCCCGTGGCGAACTCAGCGTGGATCCGTTCTTCGAATTCGCGGATCAAACGCATATAGCGGTAGGCGTCCAAAAGCTGCTCGCGTGACAAGTCCATGTGGATTAAACCCCGCTGGATTGCGTACCTCAGAGGAGTACCGAATCAAACACGCAAACGTCAAATACAGCGCCAGTAGGAACGGTTCTTTCTGTGAGGATTAGTGACACCTGGACAGGCAGGGGGGTGCTCCTGCGCTCCTACTCGGACCTTGCGGAATTGGTGCAAAGCTCATGAGGAAGTCGGTCGAACTACGGCAGGAATACCACCGCAGCCTTAAATTGATACAACAAAAGTCGCGAAAGACTCGAAAAAATATGTCGGCAACGCCGAACCCTCTGGGCCTTCACTCAAGACCAGACGAACGCCAAGCCATCCTAGAAATCATCGTCGGCGGCCTCGGTTGGGAGGACCGACTTATGCGAACCGCTTATGTACTGGCTCGCAAGCATTTCGTCTAGGTGGCCGACGAGTAATCTGGCAGTATCCACGATAGGCTCTACTTTTCGCCATCATCGCATCCAACTCATAGGTCAAAGCAGAGAGCCGCCGAACCCTCCACCAGATTTCGGAGATATGTTCAACTACCGTCTCGTCCATGGAAACGTCGTATACTTGCAAATATGATGGTCCAAAAAGGAGCGGGTTAATCTTCCTTCGGTCTCAAAAAGCCTAAAGAAGGCAGCGCCCAATTTGATCTGAATTGCGCACGAAGCGGGCGCTGGCGGCTTCGTCTAGCAGCGGAGAGATAAATGCGACCCAAGATCATTGTAATCGGCGCCTCCGCCGGTGGCTTCCAGGCGCTTCGGACGATCTTCGCGAGCTTGGATCCTAATCTGACTGCCTCGATTTTCGTAGTCTTGCATACGTCACCCACGCTTCCCAGCTACCTGGCCCCATTGTTCTCAAAAACCACCGAACTTCCAGTCAAATTCGCCAGTGACGGAGCATTTCAGTCGGGTACCATTTACGTTGCCCCTCCTGACCATCATGTCATCGTAGAGCGTACTGAGATTCGGCTTTCCCAAGCCCCTAAAGAGAATGGTGCACGACCAGCAATTGACGTCACCTTTCGATCGGCAGCGAGGGTTCATCGCAGGGCAGTAATCGGAGTTTTACTCACGGGCATGTTGGATGATGGCACTGCGGGGCTCTTTTACGTCAAACGCTACGGCGGCGTAACTATCGTCCAGGATCCCGAAGATGCCGAATTCTCCGACATGCCTGCGAATGCACTGGCGCACTTGAAAATTGACCATAAGCTTCCGCTAAAAGAAATCGCGCACACGATAAATCGATTGGGCACGGGCGGGTGGTCGGGAATTGATCTGATGAGACAGTTTGACGAGCCGAATGGAATCGACACTATGATTGAACAAGATAGGCAACGGTCGGTGCTGACGAGCTATACATGCCCTGACTGTCACGGACCACTCTCGAGAATCGAAGACGGCTCTCCAACTAGGTTTCGTTGCCGTGTTGGACACGCCTATGGGTTGAATTCACTTCATGACAGCCAGGCTAATTACGTGGAGAACTCCCTATGGTCAGCATTTCAGGCTTTGCAAGCCAAGGCCGAAATTGAAGAGAGTTTAAGGCAGGAGGCAGAAGTCAGAGGTGACGGCGCAGGAGTGGAGACTTGGACCAGATGCATCGATGAAACACAGCGCCGTATAGCTGAGTTTGCGCGAATCTTACAGCTTTCGCCGGGTGAAATGGCAAGCACGTCGAGAACCGCGTCACAATAAGGCGAGGTAATGAGCGGCAAGTCGAACGATGGACGAGTGCATGGAGATTGTGGGCGGCAACTAGAAATGCTCGGAGCCTGACAACTCTTGTGGTGATGCACGCGATTTCGACTTGTGGACACGAAGCAATTTAAGTTGCCGGAGCTTAATTGGAAAGTGCGGGAGGAGATCGCCCAAATCGAGCCCACCTGTGCAGATTCGCTTGAAATCTTGGCAACGATTCATCAAGAGATCGCGCAAATTAGGAGCGATTGCGAGCGCACCTATCAACGAGTAATAGAAGGCCGCCGAGCGCTTGAAACGCTGCCCCATGACCCACTCTTGCCGACTCGATCCGTAGAAAAATCCCGTTAGTCTCACGTGACAGTTCCAACATCGACAATCCAGTCGCAGAGATAGAGCTGAATCGGCAGCCTGCCCTGGCCGGCCTACCCTGGCCGCATTCGCTAGATAGAAGCCCGTCGGGTGCCGAAGCATTATGCCGATCCACCGGGAATCGATACCGGCCACTTGAGCGGATTGTAGAGACCGCGTGAGGCACTGTGCGTCTCGTCATCGGGGTGACGCTCAGGCAGGGCCACTCGTTCTGGCAAGCCGGATCCCGGTGAACTGCCATCGTGCATCGGCAGGGAAGAAGTTTCGGTAGGTGGGCCGGATGTGGGAGAGCGAGGTCGCGCACGACCCGCCGCGCAACACAAACTGGTTGGCCATGAATTTGCCATTATACTCGCCGAGCGCGCCCGGCGCCGCTATATAGCCTGGATAAGGAGAGTAATGACTTTGGGTCCATTCCCAGACATCCCCATAGATTTGCTCCACTGAGAGAGCGGTATCGTTCCGGCTGATGGGGACTGGGTGGAAAGTCTGCTGCTCGACGAAATTACCGCTAACCGGTAGATTCATCGCCGCCACTTCCCATTCGGCCTCGGTGGGCAGGCGCGCATCGGCCCAGCGTGCGAACGCATCGGCCTCGTAATAACTGACATGACACACCGGCTCGGCTTCCCGCACGGGTCGCATCCCGCCAAGGGTCATCATCCACCAGTTGCCATCGCAGCGTTCCCAGTACAGCGGGGCTTGCCATCCTTCGCGCTGGACTGTATCCCAACCCATTGAGAGCCACAGCTCAGGCCGCTCATAGCCTCCATCGGAGATGAAGGCCAAATACTCGCCATTGGTGATGAGTCGTGATGCCAGCTCGAACGGCTCGACAAAGCACCGGTGGCGCGGGGACTCATTGTCGAAGGCAAACCCGTGACCGCCATGGCCAATCCAGTAGATGGCTTCTGGAAACTCCGTCCACCGGAGTGGGGCCACTGCTGGCGCGGGCATCGGCATATCGGATTTCACGTACGCAGGCCGCAGGGGATTGCAACCAAAATTATATTTCAAGTCGGTCAGCAGCAACTCCTGATGCTGTTGTTCATGGTGCAAGCCGAGCTCGACAACAGGAGACCAGCGCTCGAGCTTCTCGCCATCCAGACTGTCCAGGAAGGCGGTCATGTGCTGGTCCACACAGTCTCGATAGCGATAGACCTCCTCAACTGGTGGACGTGAGAGTAGTCCTCGTTTCGGACGGCAATGCCGCTCCCCGGCCGCCACATAGTAGGAATTGAAAAGGTAGGCATAAGAGGGATGCGGCGAGCGATAGCCCGGCGAGGCGGGGGCCAGAATAAAAGTCTCGAAGAACCAACTCGTGTGCGCCAGATGCCACTTAGGCGGGCTGACATCCGGCATCGCCTGGATGACATAATCTTCTGTTAGCAGAGGCTGACAGAGCCGCTCGGTAAACTTTCGGACGTGCTGATAACGCCTGATAAGCGTCTCCCGGCAGGCAACCTCATCGAGACCCGCGCGATGATGGATACTATGGTTGACGGGCACTTTGCAGTCCTCTTCGATTGGCGGACAAGCCAAGACAAATCACGACATTCGCACGAGGTTGAGTAATTCGCCAAAACTGTCGATCAGAAAGTCGGGCGCGCACCCCAACAGCGCTTCACGCATCCCAAAGCCGTAGGTGACGCCGCAAGTCATCGTGCCAGCGGCCTTGCCGGCCAGAATGTCGGCAGGGGTGTCACCCACCATCAACGCGTGGGATGGCGCACATTGCAACGCGGCGAGAGCCGCAAGTATGGTGTCGGGCGCGGGCTTGAGCTGCAACCCGAGGCTACCACCCTGAACATGCTGGAAAAACGGGATGAGGGCGAGCCGGCGCATAACCATCTGGGCTTGCTCTGTCTCTTTGGTCGTGACGACGCCAAGCCTGAAGGTCGACAGGGCCTCGAGGCTGACGACGACGCCAGGGTAGGATTGGCTCAGACACGCATTTTGCCGGCTGTACGCGCCGCGGTATACGCTCAGGAAGGTGCTGAGCAGCTCGGGGGACAGCATACCCCCGAGTTCAGTGAGCATCGTGGTGAGCGGCTTACCGATATGCTGCGCAATTTCGGCGGCGCCGGGCGGTACATTACCAACGACTATCCGCCAGGCGTGCTGAAATGCCAGAGCGATGTCCCGCCGGGAATCCACCAGCGTGCCATCCAGGTCACACAGGATTGTGGTGATGGTCATGATCCCGCTTGCCGCGTGGCGAGAATCGATACTAAAGGGATTTCCGCACCCTCGAAATGTTATTAACGCTTGGGGTACAGCTTTCCGATAAAGAACAACTTGATGCGCCAGATTCCGGGATTAGTGCCGATGCGCAACGCCATATTCTATCTTACCTACAACGGACTCTACAATTTCACCAATGGCATCGGTACGCAAACACAGCTCCTGATCAGCGGGATCGAAGCGCTCCACGAGATGCTGGTCCGACGCCACGGGCCCATCGATGTGCATGTGATCTGCCCATCGCCTGATGCAGGCACCTGGGGTTACGATGAGGCCTTTTTTCAGAGGCAGCGAGCACGTATCGAGGGTCTCGGCGGGCACGTGCATCTCGTTCCGTTCAAGCAGGAACCCGACCAGGACCTTTGGGAAATGCGTTCCTGGCAGGCCCTTTGCCGGAACGTCGCACCGATATTGCACGCCCAAACCACAGCATACGACCGATCATTGGTTATCTGCATCGACCAGCCTTGGTTACAGACCCCTTATGCGTTCGGATTGGAGCAGAAATTCCAGCATCACGTCGATATGTTATTGGTGCTCTATAGCACCACCTTCATCCGCCATTGGGAGGCGGCTGATGCCGCAGAGCTGGCCTGGGAACAGTTAGGCCTTGAGGCATCAAAGCCCGATAGGCGAGTGGCGCTTGCCGACATTTGCCCGTCGTTTACCGCGCACCTCAAAATGCACTTCCGGCTCTCGGCGCCACAGTTCGCGCCTTATACCTCCAGTGTTCTCTTAAGTGACCCTGCCTACGCCATGCAGGACGAAACAATTATACGCACCAGGCTGCAGACCTACGGCATCCCGCTCGATGCGGACGTGGTGCTGGCATTTGGCAGGGCCGCTCCGATCAAAGGATTTGAGCATCTCATACCCGCCCTTGGGCCTGTGCGTGACCGGGTGCACTTCGTGCTCATCTCGGTACCGTACATCAACGACGACTCGCAACAGCGGCTGTACGACCAGTTGCTGCAGCAGTACAGGATACGAGCTACGCACATCAAGGCTTTTACGCGTGAGTTGCCCGCTGCACTTTGTCAATGGCCTCGGACAAAGATAGTAGTGGTCCCCTCGCGACATGAAACGTTCTCAAATATCCCGCTCGAAGTCGCCTTATGGGCACGGCAAAAAGGGCCCGTGATTGTCGCGTCGAACGCCGGTGGATTCGTCGATCAAATCGAGCCAGGTAAAACGGGATTTCTTGTCGATATCTCGTCCTCTCAGCACATCACCCAGACCCTGCGCCAGGTGCTCGATCTCTCCCCGGAGGTGCAGGCCACTATTCGCCACCGAGCTTATCAACGGGTCGTTGAAAATTACGACTTCGTCCAGAACTTTCCGGCGACGCTTCGCTGGTTCTGGCCGACGGAGCCCGGGAGAAAGGGCGAGCACGGGCTCTGACCGCTGATGTACGGGGTCAAGCGTAGTCGCCAGAGAGGACGTTGCTGCGCGGGTTTGCCGAGAGCTTGCTGACTACCCTTACCTTTCTCAGGGGAACTGAGCCGGCCTTCCATCTGGCTCCAGGAGGTTGTTCAGACGCTGGCACAAGGCGATGATCTCGTCGGCATAGCCCGGAAACCAGGCACGCATCCACAAGGGCCGCTCGAAAAAAGCTTGCGGGGGCCGATCCGGGTGTCGAATGCCAACGCGCATGACCAAGCCGCTGGCGTTGATGAAACTCACCTCGTCCAGCAAGCGCCCGGGCGCCGCAAACCCGCTCGCAATCGAACATAGTGGCGCGATAAGCTCCAGCGACGCCGCGACGCCTCGCAGGCAAAAGGCTTGAGTTCGGCCTCGTACCTCCGTTGGTAACGCCAATAAAACCGTGCGCATCGTCAGGCCGGAAAAGACCGTATCATCAACCACCGCCAGGGAAGAGACCGAATCAAGCGGCGGTAACTGTTGCACTAAGGGTATCCCGCTGGTTGTCGCGACATTATAGCCGCCGCGGCCGTCTTCTTCTCGGGTGATGTCCACACGCGAGATCCTGGGGAACCAACCTGTGCGCGCGTGAAGTTGTTGCGCCACACGTTCACCGGCTCGACCGATGCCGATTGCTCGCGCAAAGGGGTCATATTGGCGTTGCGTCAATAATCCGGCGATTTGCGACTCGAGAGTGAGCAGCACCACGCGCAGCGGTTCGCGGCGCATGAGCGTGAAAAGCTCCCGGGTAAGCTCCCACGCTGGCGAGGCCTGTCCCTGCCGGTGTGAAACATAATCGCTAAGGTCATCGTGAATATAGAGCAAGTTGGGCGTCGGCGCGGCGTAGGGGTCAGTCTCCCTCACGGTCCTTATCTCCCTCAGCGGCGCCATAGATAGCGCGGCTCTGGCTTGCCGCGAAAACCCCGGCGAGTGTTAGGATGGCGCATACTATCGGACGGCTCGCCGGTATCCACAATTCATGAAAAAGATCGCCGTAATAATACCCAGCTATAACAATCGCCAATGGTATGACCGCAACCTCTCGTCTGTGCTTGCCCAGGATTATCACAACTTTCGCATTATCTATATCGATGATTGCTCTTCGGATGGAACGGGCGAACTGGTGGATAAGTTTATAGCAGGCCGCGGTTCACGCAATTTGATCCATTTGATTCGCAATCCGGTTCGTCTTGGGGCCTTACACAATCTATACAGTGCGATTCACCTCTGCGATGACGATGAGATCGTGATTCTCCTCGACGGCGACGACTGGTTGGCACATGATGGCGTTCTTAAAAGAATCAGCGAGGTATATGGCAATACAGGTTGCTGGATGACGTATGGTCAGTATCGATCATGGCCGGATGACGCAAACGGATATTCAAAAGAGATTTCTTCTGAGGTTATAGACAATAATACCTTTCGGAAAACGGAATGGTGTTCGTCTCATCTTCGCAGCTTCTACAGTTGGCTGTTTAAATCGATAAAAATCGATGACTTGATGAGTCCACGTGGCACTTTCTATAACATGGCCTGGGATCAGGCGATCATGTTTCCGATGCTGGAGATGTCAGGGCATCGAGCTAAATTCGTTAGCGACGTGCTATATATTTATAATGCAGCAAATCCGATCAATGACTGCAAAGTAGACCGCGAATTGCAACGAAGTCTTGAAACGGTAATCCGTCGCCAAAAGCCATATGATCGCCTTTATCAACCGGTCTCGAGAAGATTCGGCAGAATCGTTGATCGGCGTGACTAATTGCGACCGGCGGCTTGCCCATTTCGCCACGCCGATAGTAGCCTCGACTCTTGATCTTCCTGCACCTGCAGGCTCTCACCACCATCGCGGCTGTCAGGCTCCATGATGGCGTGAGCCCGATAACCACGACGGTAGTTGAGCCGCGTCCATGGCGCAGCGACCGGGAATTACCGTATTAGCGCGGATTCTTTCCCTGGCCCTGAACACTCTTGGCTTCCGCCAAGGAGGGACCATTGTAATGATAGTCGTCGCGACATGCCTGCATAAGCGCGCGCATATCCTGACGAAGCTCCTCTAATGTCGGCCGACCGACAAACCACCAGCCATCATAGATATTATGAATCGTCAGGTCGGGAGCCAGGGAAAAGCTGTAAGGAAGAGCGACCAGGCCATATTTGAAATCCGCCGGAGTCACTTCCACTATGTCGAGCTGCCGGATGGCTTGACGCTCGTGATCACTGAGAAACGTATACGTTGCCCCGAGCCCGGTGCGGAAGGCCGCGCTGACTTCTGACGGATCGGTGCTGACGACGGCCAGCTTACAGTAATTGACCTGCAAGTCTTCCTGTAATTCGACGAAGCGCCGCAACTGCCGCGCGCATTTCGGTCACCAATATCCACGGTAGAAGCTTAGGATGAGCGGAAAGCCACTCGCCAGTTCGGATAGCTTGATTGGTTGTTGGCGATGATCCGGGAGCGTCAAGTCCGGGAATCTCTTCCCCACAACGAGATCAGAATGCATAACATCTCCTTTTCGTGGGCCATGGCGATGCCCGATGGCTAAATGCTTTTCCTAGCGTGACCCAAACAACGCCACCAGAAAATAGCGCCGAGCGTCGAACCAGGTGCGGCGTAGAACGAGGTTGGCCTCATATCCCAAGTCACGGACCTGGTCTGCACTATACTTATAGGAACTCTCAGTATGAATCGTTTCGTCCTTGCGGAACGACATGGTTTGCTCGATCTTGATGATCGGTACGTCCTGAGTCAGCCGACTGCGGAGATGCATCTCAATACACCCGCGCTCAGCATTGTAGAGAGCGAGGTGCTCAAAGTTTTGCGGGTCAAACCGCCCGCCGAGTTCGTAATTTATGCGTTGAAGCACATTCAGGTTGAAGGCTGCCGTAACGCCTTCGGCGTCGTCATAAGCCGGGAGGAGGATCGCAGGCGATTTTTTGAGGTCGATACCCAGGAGAAAGACGTCGTCAGGTCCTAGAATGGCGGCTGTCCGCTGCAGGAATTCAACACTTTCTTCGGGCGTGAAGTTCCCTAAAGTGGAGCCGAAAAAGGCCACCGCTTTTTTGTCCAGTTGGAATTCCTGAATGACCTCCGGCCGTCCAGCGAAATCGGTATGCATCGCACGAATCTCAAGGTGGCGATATTCCCGCAGGAGCCGGTTCGCCGTGTCCCATAGGACGTTGCGCGAAATGTCGACCGGACAATAGCGAAACGGTTGCCCAGCCTGTTCATACGCCGCCAGGAGGTGGCGCGTCTTTGACGCACTCCCGGAGCCGAATTCTACCAAGGTCAGGTGACCAATCTCGGCATGTATCTCGGCGGCATAGGTGCGGAGGATCTCGAGCTCTGCACGATAGAGATAGTACTCGGGCAATGCACAAATCTGCTCGTAAAGCTGCGAACCGCGCTCGTCATAAAAATACTTGGGCGGCAGCGATTTTTGGGGGGCGGCCAAGCCAAAGGCAACGTCGCGCGCAAAGCTGTGCCGGTGCACCTCGGCACTAATGTCATGAAGCTGAAATCGGTTATTGGGAAGTGCCTCAGTCCTCATGGCTATTCTTGACCACAAACTCCGTAATTTTGTTGTAAAGAAACCTTGAGCAAGCTGTCGCTCTTTGCCAAGGCAGCTATCTATACGACGCAACTATCGAAGCAGGCAAGGAGTTCGTGATGTACGGCTCGGCGGGCTCGGAGCAGAGTGCTGCTCTTGTTGAATGGTACCTCAGCTCGTGTCGGAGGACGCTCTCCACGAAGAGGCCCTGATTGCAGCTATAACGGCATGAGTGCTCCTGGCGACGTCCAAGGCACTCGGACGGGCTAAGGTGCCAAGGCCTTTACGTCCTGATCTTTTTTGGGATTCTTATCGGTGAGCCGTGCTGGTGAAAGATGTCAATGCATCGATGTCTATGATCACTGCGCCATGGACCGGGCGATGGATGGCGAAGAATGACTGAGTTCTGCCGCGGTCCCGGCCCCTTCATTTAGCCCGCTCAAAGACTGAGCAATACTGGCGCTCAAGTCATTTAAATCGTTGCTAAGCGTTTCCGATCCGGAGCTATCGCTCGCTGGCACCGGGCTCGAGACATTACTCTCGCGTGCCAGCAACTCCTTCCCGTTCCTGCCATCTTTGATGATCCACCGCGCATCGAGGTGAGAGCGGTTAGCCGAGTCCGTATCAAACCGATGCACTTGAACTTCAACCTGATAGTCAATATCGGGATGGCCATACCACGGAAAAAGGACAATTCGCTGAGTACCGAGCTGTCTGCCGAGATTCTGGCTGAGCACGCGTTCAAAATTAGCATCGAGGGACTCGGCCCAGCGCTTGTTATCGGATAGTTGCAGTTGATCGCCGCTTACGCGTGTAACGATCTCTCTGCGTTTAAGATAGCCGGGGAAATTTATCGGTCCGAGCCCGATCGATAACTCGCGAGTTGATTCATGGCCGCGGTTGGCCGAAGCAGGTTCTGACGCGGAGGTGAGTATAAAAAACTCCGTGGTATCTTTCTGCGCAGGCAGTACAGTACACGCCGCCAGGAATGGAATAGCGAGAATCCAGCCCCGTATTGATTGGGAGGTTCGACTGCTCATTGGTGTGATTCTTCTACGTACTTGCCGCGTACTATAGCGCTGGGGTTGCGCTGGAGGTAATCAGTCAACTCGCGAATCCCGCTGGATGCTTCGGACAAGTTCTCGAGCATGACGTTCAGCCGATAGGTCAATGGGGAATCAGGCCCAAGACCCGCCTGCAACGTCGCCGCGGTTGAGGATAGCTGAGCGAGCGTGAGGGTCGCCTGATCAGCGGCCTTCTTCAAACTTGCGATCGCTGGACCACTGCGAGTATTGACATTCTCAACCATGCCCCGGACGGTGCTGATCGTAATATCGAGATTTTTCGTCGCGTTCTGGAGCGAAGCCAGGGTGCCCTTCACATCCGGCGAGGTAAGGAAATTCGCTGCGGCGTTGCCCGCATTCGTGATCGAGTCCGTGAGTTTGACGAAATCAATGTTCTCCAGCCTGGCGAGGGTCCTCGTTGCAGTTGCCTGGATCTGCTGCAAATCGGTCGGCACCGTTGGGATTTCAGGATAATCCCCGGATCCGGGCTCCAGCATCAAATGCACTGGAGTTCCAGGACGAATGTCTAGGTCGATGTACAGCAGTCCCGTGAGAAAGCTTTCCGTGTTGAGTTGGGCTCGAAGCCCGCGCTTGACGAGGGCATTAAACTCCTTTTGTTGTAGGGCCGCTCCCGTAGCACCTTCGGCTTTTAACTGAGACTCATCGATATCGATTATCACCGGGATTGGACTGAGTGCGTAGGCGCTCGGTTTAAGCTTGCCCTCGGATGGTAGCGGACGAAGCCGTACCGCTCTCACTGACCCTATTTGAACGCCTCTGACCTTCACTGCTGCACCTTCTTTCAGACCGTTCAGGCTCCCTTCGAAGAAGCAGATAAATTCGTGATTCCGTCTGAAAAGGCTTCCCGAGCCGAGTACTGCCAACGCAACTATGGCAAGAGCCAGGCTGCTCACGACAAAAATACCGATAGCAGTGGAACTGAATCGCTTAGGCATCGACGTTTGCTCCGTTGGTGGCTTCGCCTCGCGTGAGAAATCTCCTGACTGTTGGGTTGGTCGAGGTCTGGAGCAACACTTTTGGATCGCCCGAGGCGATCATCGTGCGGCTCTCGGCGTCGAGAAACACACTATTGTTCCCGATGGCAAAGAGACTGGCCAATTCGTGCGTGACCACCACAATCGTTGCTCCCAGGCTCGCTCGCAGTTCAAGGATTAAGTCATCGAGCAACCGCGAACTGATGGGGTCCAAACCGGCCGACGGCTCATCGAAGAAGAGCACTTCAGGATCCAGCGCGATCGCACGTGCCAACCCCGCGCGCTTCTGCATCCCGCCGCTTATCTGACTAGGGTAGAAATCTTCAAATCCCTTAAGACCTACCAGGGCGAGTTTGAGCGAAGCAATTTCGCGAAGCTGGGAAGGTGTTAGGTCGGTGAATTCAGCCAAGGGCAAGGCGACATTCTGGGCGAGCGTCATGGAGCTCCACAGCGCGCCGCCCTGGTACAGCACTCCAAACCGCCGCAGGAGGGCCGCACGCTGGGATTCATCCGCTTTGGTGAAGTTGATATTTCCGTAGAGAATTTCTCCTTTGGCAGGTTCGACCAGTCCGATCAGGTGACGAAGCAGAGTGCTCTTCCCGCATCCGCTGCCGCCCATGATGATAAAGATGTCTCCACGCCGCACAGTGAAGTTCAAATCGCGCATCAGGACGAAGCTGCCGTACGCCATGGTAAGATCACGGACGAGGATATGCGGCTCCCCGCGCGAAATCGCAGCCTTGTGTGCTGGAGCTTGCGCCATCGCTTCACACGCCCAGAAAATTGGTGACAACGGCGAATAAGCCGCAGGCTACGACGACCAGCACGATCGAAGTGACCACGGCGCGTGTCGCAGCGTCGCCGACGGCGGACGAACTGTTTCCGCATTGAAAGCCGCGTAAACACCCCGCCATTGCAATCAGAGCTCCATAAGCGGTCGCCTTGATCACGCCCAGCATCAGATTAGTCAGCGAAACGGCATGAATGGTCTCCCGCATGTAATTGGTGAACGAAAGACCGAGCATGCCTACCCCAACCGCTGCTCCGCCGAGAATGCCCATCAGGTCGGAGTATAGGCACAGCAGCGGCATCATGAGCACGAGGGCGATAACGCGCGGCAGCAGCAGAAACTGAAATGGCGAAATTCCCATGGTCGTCAGGGCATCAACTTCCTGAGTGACCTTCATTGTCCCGAGTTGGGCGGCGAAAGCGGCGCCGGTACGCCCCGACATGATAATGGCGGTCATCATGGCCCCCATCTCGCGCAGCATCCCGATGCCGACCAAGTCGGCGACGTAGATAGACGCGCCAAACTGTTGCAGCTGGACGGCACCCATGAAGGCCAGGATCACTCCGACTAAAAACGATATCAGCGTCACGATGCCTACGGCGCTCGGCCCGCAGTCGCTTATGTTCTGCATCAGGTCGACGGTTCGATAGCGTGCCGCCCCGCGCACCGCGCTGGTTAACGCAACCGCTGTGTCACCGATGAAGCCTAATGTCTGGATCATCGCGGAAATGGAGGCGAGCACGCGATCTCCAACGCGACTGAAAAATGGATCATGCTTAGCTGCGCTTCGAGCTCCCTGTTTCTCGGGCACCGCTTCGGCGAGTTCGACTAGTCTGCGAATACCCGCGGGCAGACCGCTGCGGTCATCTTCGATACCTCGCGCTCTGCACAGATCGTAGATCGCGACGAGGAACGAGATGAGGGCGCTGTCCCATCCGGTGAGTTCCGAGGCATCGAAGCCGATGCGAGCTGGCTTCGCCTGCACTGATAATTCCCTGGCAACGACGCTGCTCGAAGGCATATCGCGGCCGAGTTGCCAATCGCCTCGCAGATGAACGAGCCAGCTCGAGTCCTCTTTCCGCTCTAGAAAGATCCCCCCCTGGTTGTTGTGACTAGTGCTTTCCACAGTCTCTTAGAATGACAGAAAGTGCCAAGCCTGATCTAAAAACCGGCATAACATTTAGTTGACGGTGTAGCCGCGTCCCTGAAGGCAGGCAGCAAGGGCCCGATTGTACGTCATTTGCTGATTCTGCAGGTTAGCCTGGTGGGCGGCGTGTTGCTGAGCATACTGCTGTTGCATGGCTTGTTGCTGGTCGTAATGTTGAACTCTCTCTCGACGGCGGCGAACTCCGCCTACCAAGCCTCCCATTGCCGCTCCGGCAGCCGCCCCTTTACCCGCATCGCCGGCAATCGCGCCGCCGATTGCGCCAAGGGCGGCACCGCCGCCGGCGCCTCTCAAAACATGCCGCCGTGAGGGCTGATAAGACGTTGAGACAGGCGGTGGTGGCATTGCGGAAGCAGAAGCCTGGCTGGGGTCGATTCCAGTTTGGCGTACCGCCCAGGAATGACATTCGTAACGGTCCCGCTCCTGCTGAGCCTGGCTCTGCCCCTTGGCGGGGTAAACATACATGCCACCGTTTTGCGCGAGCGCTACCTCCGCGAGCAGTGGGAGGACGGTGAACCCAACCCAGAACGCCAACCCGAGGAGGGTTGGCCGTCGAGAACCTTCGCGGGCCGAGCATTCCATCTGCATTCCTCTTTGCACGTTGGGTCTCACTTAGCCTATTGCCTCGATGCACTTTGCGTTTTGAGTTCCTGGA
>JAMXLL010000326.1 GCA_024281015.1 Candidatus Binataceae bacterium | reverse complement strand
CGCGGTGCCGCAGCGTTCTGAGGTAAACAAGGCCCGCGACCAATATCGCCATCCGCTCCAGACTCTCACCTTTTTTGGGATTAAGCCTGACATGACAGTGGTCGAGATATGGCCGGGAAATGGCTGGTATACCGAAATTCTCGCGCCATTTCTCAAAGACCGGGGCAAACTTTACGAAGCGGTTGGAGGAGGAGCAGGCGCCAAGGCCTTTGAAGAGAAGCTCAAGGCTGATCCAAGGGTTTATGGTGAAGTGATCGTCACAGTGCTGAAGCCTCCGGCCAAAACCCAAATCGCCCCGGCGGGTACGGCGGATATGATCTTGACCTTTCGCAACGTTCACGACTGGCTTCCGCGTGGCAACGCCGCAGACTATTTCAAGGCCTTTTACCGCGCACTGAAGCCTGGCGGAACCCTAGGCATAACTGACCATCGCGCCAATCCATCGCAACCGCAGGATCCGAACGCCAAAAACGGCTATGTGCGCCAGGACTATATGATCGAGCTGGCGGAGCGGGCTGGTTTCAAACTGGCAGGGACCTCGGAAATCAATGCAAATCCCAAGGACCCGCGAAACCAGCCGGTGTGGGACCTGCCGCCAACCTTGCGCATGGGACAAAAGGACCGCGGTAAGTATGTAGCAATCGGAGAGAGCGACCGAATGACGCTCAGGTTTACCAAGCCGGGGTAGCGGCCGTCATAAGAACTGTCCCTTCGCATCCCCGAGTCACGAGTGTTGGCGGGCAAATGGAACAGCGTCGCGGTACTCTCTGATGAGATTCGTTTCATACTCGCGAAAAACACCTTCTTGACAGGAACGCACGGTAGCTAGGTTAAGCCATGATGGTAGCAATCAACTTGAACTCCTACTGGACGGTATACGCATGAAGTACACGAAGCTAGGAAGCACAGGAATCACAGTCTCACGGATCTGCCTGGGGTGCATGACCTATGGTGGCGGTGAGCAGCCGTCCTGGGCAATGCGCCGTGACTGGGCGCTGGGTGCGCAGGAAGCGCGTGAGCATTTTTCATTAGCGCTCGAAGCAGGAATTAATTTCTTTGACACCGCGGACGTTTACTCGGTTGGAGCAAGCGAGGAAATCACCGGACGCTGGCTCAATGAGATGGCATCGCGCGACGACATCGTGGTTGCGACCAAGGTTCACGGCGCGATGGGTCCCGGGCCGAATCGCCGCGGACTCAGCCGCAAACACATTATCGAGGCCTGTGAAAATTCACTGCGCCGCCTCAGGATGGACTTTATCGACCTCTACCAGATCCATCGATGGGATTTCGCTACCCCAATCGAGGAAACGCTCGAAGCGCTGGATTCACTCGTACGCTCGGGCAAGGTCCGGTACCTTGGCGCCTCCAGCATGGCGGCGTGGCAATTTTCAAAAGCGCTCTATACGGCCAGAGAACACGGATGGCATCGGTTCGTCTCGATGCAAAATCATTACAACCTAATTTATCGAGAAGAAGAACGGGAGATGATTCCATTGTGCATTGACCAGGGAATTGCGGTCATCCCCTGGAGCCCGCTGGCGCGCGGCTTTTTCGCCCATCATGACGGGGCTCAAACCAAGCGGTCGGAGACCGACGAATTCACCAAGGCATCTTATCGACGGCCCGACGAGGTCGCGGTGGCAGAGGCGGCCGCCAAGGTCGCCAGGCAACGTGGCATTACTTCGACCCAGGTTGCCTGCGCCTGGATCTTGCAAGCTCCCGGAGTGACCGCACCGATCATAGGTGCCACCAAGGCGCACCACTTGAAGGAACTGTTTGAAGCAGCCGAGATCAAATTGACTGCGGAGGAAATAGAGCAACTCGAGAAGCCTTACCTGCCTCATCCGATCCTCGGACACGAGCAACCACGAGCATCGCGCATGGTCTAGGTGCCGTCACGCGGACGGAGGGTATCAAGCGAGAGGGACAAATGCCAAAGACAGGCGGCGGACCCGGTAGAGCTATGCGGATAAAGGACCAAAGAAAGCAGGTGGCGGCGCAGCAATGACGATCCGAGCCAGCTCGGTGGACCCACCGACGTCACCTACGATGCATTCCTCATCAATGGAAGAGGCAATGCCAGCCCCTTGCGGCATCCCGAAAATGGGACGCCAGCGTGCGTAAGTTGAACACCCTGAGTTAACGACTAGTCAACTCCATTTATCAGAATGGGGTTGCTTGAGCGCCGCACCATGCATAGCGTGATAGTATTGCGCATCATTGGGGCCCATAAAGCTAACCATCTACCCGTCTGTATCAACACTCGGCTGTAGCGGCACTCAATCGGAAGGAGTCGGCGCCGTGCTCCGAAGCAGACTGGCCACCGGGCTTGCAGAGCTTTCGGCACTTGCCGTCGCAGTTGGCCTTGGCACGGGACTGGACGTGGATGTGGCCGTCGGGGTTGGGCTTGGTGCCGGGCTGGACGTGGATGTGACCGTCGGGGTTGGTTTGGCCCAGCTAAGCGGCCATCGTACCCAGATCAAGCTGGCCGTGTGATCCGCCCTGGCTTCAGTCATATTGCCTCGCGGGGTAAATTCACCGCTCTTCGGTTCATAAATTTCTGCGGTCGCTAAAGGCTGATAGCTTTTGCTCCAGCCACCAGTGATTAAAACCGTCCCATCGGGCCACAGTAAGGCAGCATGGCCAAACCGGCTTGCGCTCATGTTGCCGGTCCGGCTGAATTGCTCAGCCACCGGATCGTAGATTTCGGCGCTATTGTCGTCATGGCCGCCGGCAATGAGAACTTGACCATTGCGAAGCAAAGTGGCGGTGTGTCCCGCACGGGTTTCCTCCATCTTCGGTCCGTGCGCGAAAGTGCCACTTAAAGGGTCATAAAGTTCAGTGCTATCTATTGCCGAACTCCGGGCGTGAGGACTGCCGCCCGCTATCAGGACGCGGCCGTCCAGCAACAGTGTGGCTGTGTGGTAAATACGGTTTTGATCCATCACACCGGTCGCACCGAATTTCCCGGTTTCGGGATTATATAGTTCGGCCTGGTTCGAGCCACCGCCCGTAATCAGAACGTTGCCGTTGGTAAGCAAAGTGGCGGTCTGGCCGTAGCGTTCAGCCGACATCGCACCGGTGGCGTTGAATTTGCCGGTGTGAGGATCGTAAAGCTCGGCGGAGTTGCTTCCGCCCCCGACTATCAGGACTTTCCCATTGTTAAGCATGATCGCGGAGGGGCTGTCGCGGGCGCTTGTCATGTTGGCTCCTGCAGTGAAACGGCCGGTAACCGGGCTAAACACGTCAGTTGATGGCAGGATCCATGGAATCGTCGGGCCTGAAAGCAGTGGCACGAACAGCGTATTCACTCCGCCAACGACCAGCACATTGCCATCCGGCAAGACGACGGCAGCATGATGACTACGATTGGCGGTCATCGGACTGACGGGTATAGATGCGCCTGCGCCCGGGGAATAAAGCTCGGCCGTTGCCAGAACCTCAGGATTTTCACCGCTCGCCACCTTTACCATCCCGGTCCCTCCAATTATCAAGGCCATCGGCCTTCGCAAGATGGTTGCTGGGGCAGTTGTTGTCGGGCTTGCCAGGGGCGGGGCAGTGTGGTGCGTCGACGTTCGATGCCCGGCATTGGCGCTCGTGCAGAGCGCGATGAGGCACGGGAGGATTGCCAGCCATGGAAACCGCAGCATAGGGAGAGGGACCAACTTGTTCCGGGTCGTAGCTTCAGCCGCTTGGATACAATGCACGATTTAACCGGCCACCTCGCATTTGTCATCGCTCGGCCGCTGCGTCTCGCCAGGCGTCTTCCCTCGCGGCGGCCTCAAGTGATAATCCCCGCGTCTCATCGATGAATAACCGGAAGATGAGCGCGCTCGGGATGCCGAGTAGGGCGAAATAACGCACCACCTTAGTAAGGCCGCCGAGCGGTCCGATTAAAGCAGCGATCAGTATTTGCGTAATCATGGAAAAAACCGCCGCCGTGATTGCCTGCCATCCGATCATCGTGGTCCGCAGCGCCGTCGGAAAAAGCTCAGTGGCCGCCGAATTGGCCCCGACCGTCATGACGCCGGAGGCCATCTTGAACCAGCAATAAGATGCCAGGAGCCAGATCATTGGCCATGAGAGATCCCGCGGCGGCCCCCAGTAAAATGCCACGGCACCCAGCCAGGCAGCTCCGCCGACATAAACGACGGTGGGAACGCGGCCGTAATATTCCGAACTCCAGGCACCGACCGGAAACCCGAGCATGCCTACTCCCATACCTGCCACGACCAGGGTACTAGCCATTTGCGGGGACAAACCGAGAATGGAGACTGCCTCGAAATAAAGCCAGCTGTTGACCGCCGTACCTGCCATCGTGTCGAGGGCGGCACAGCTAAGCAGGGTCACGGCGCGGGTCCGGCAGAGCGGGTGGAAAATGTCGTAAAAGCGGCTTCGCGAAATCTCCCCACTCGAGGCGGCCCTTGCCCATAAGGGGCTGACGGGCACCATTCGCGCAATCGGCACAACCAGCCCGATTCCGGCCACGCTCGGGGCAAGTAACCAACGCCATGAAAACCCCCAATGAAGCAGGAAAGGAATCACTATATAGCTCAGTACACCCCCGAACGCGCTGGCGAGAGCGGCAAATGCCTGTCCGCGCGCCCGGCCTTCTATTGGTAACTCCTCCGCCAACAGCACGATTGCCGAAGAAACCGAGCCGCTGAGCAATGCCGAAATCAGTGTTTCAAAGGCAGCAAAGAGCAGGGGCGTCGGTGCCAACGCCGCGCCCAGCGAAAAGAGAGGTGACAGCGACAGACATACCAGGATGATTTGTCGCCTTCCAAAGCGATCCGACAGGCGTGCCAAAAACAAAGAACCAAAGGCCGAGACTGACATCCAAGCGAACAGCCGAGCCAGATGGACCTGGTCCAGCGAGAAGCTTTTCGCGATCCAGGGAGATGCAGCTCCCACCACCGAAAGATTGTAGCCCTGGTACAGAAGCAAGATGACAATCGCGCCGACGATCGTGCTCGCGCGCGGGCTCTCCCTCAATTCGGGCCCATTCATAAGCGGCTCTCGACGAGTTTGGCGAACTCTTAGTCGGCGGCTAATCATCCCTGGATGTACAACGCGCACCCTCACCCCGTTTACTCCAGAACGTCACCTGCTCGCGCCTCTCCGCCGACCGTGCGAAATGACACGCTGAGCGGAGACCGACAGGTCCTGATGGTGAGCGAGGTTGGCAAGGTCTCGAACGGCCGAGAGCACTTGCTTGCAGATTTTACGATACGGGATAGGCGACTTCACCAATTCGTACATTGCGGCCCGGAAATCTGCGGCGACCTCGAAGAGAAGCGCCATTAGCCTCATACAGATGACGGCACGGTGGTTGCCTTTGTCTCGCACCGAGATCGACCACCAATGCCGTCGCGCACAACAGTCAGCCTCAGCTCGCCGTCCCTGCAAAGCCGCGGGCACAGAGGCAAGTGTTTGTGCTCCCGATTTCAAGCCCGTAAGCGGTCTGCTCGCCGTACTAAGACGTGATGCACTGACACCGCCATGCAATCCGAAGAACTCTAAGCCGAGATGGAGGGGACTCCCAATCCTGCCGATTTATGGTTCAAAGAAGCACAAACGACTCACGTTCGCCCCTGCTGAGGTTTCTTGCCCTGGTCAGGCCTCAACTGAGGCTGGTGACCGGCGCCGCACTCATGGGGGTCGGCAAATTCACTCTCCCTCTGATCTTTCCGCTAGCGTTCAAATATGTTGTCGACATTCTGCTGAGCTCGCGACCGCACAGCGATCGCATAAACCTGCTGATCGACCATTGGTGCATACGGCTCTGTCACGTAGCAGGTGTAAGCGTCACAGCGCAGGGCAAGCTGGCGGCACTCAGCATCACCCTGCTCATTTTGTATGCGCTCCAGTCAGTGGCAAGTTATTACCGGAATTACTGGGCAGGAGTGG
>JAMXLL010000325.1 GCA_024281015.1 Candidatus Binataceae bacterium | reverse complement strand
CGAGGTCGCGGATATTCTCGTATTCAGCCAGCAATTGTTCGTAATCAGCCTTGGCGCCCTGATCCTCGAATGCGTAGCTTTCGAGCTTGCGGAGCGCCTCGGACAGGCGGCGCGGCATCTTCTGGAGCTGGCGCTCCTTTTCGTCAATCCCCGGTTTTTCATCGCGCAATGATTGAAGGGTTTGCCGCTCGCGGTTGAGAATATCTTCCAGGCGCTTTTCCATTTCGGAAAGCGCGTTGCGCAGGTTGAAGTCGCGGTAGCGCTCGCGCATCTCCTGGCGGAGTTGCTCGAGAAACTCCTCCAAGCCCATCACCTTAACGCCATCCAAATCCATGCCTTGCCGCATCATCCAGTCCATCGCCTGACGGATGTCATCAGTATAAGAAAGGTACTCAGCAAGTTTTTCGAAGACCTTGTCGGCGTCGAGCCTGAGCTGCTGGGTGCCATCCCACTGCGTGTAGCGCGCGATTACCATGTTTCTCACCGACCGGTTCGCCGCCAGCGGCTAACCGTTTGCTCCGCATGGGCCAGCGCGAAAGCCTGATAGCCGCGGCCGTGCGGTGGATCCTCGATTCATGTCTCTCGGTGAAAGCCAGCCGGACGGCATTCTCCGTGCTCAGGCATGATAGGCGAAGCGCCCACCATGCCGCTCCTTATTGAGTTTCTGGTGGAGGTGCAGGCCTTCGAAAATGAATTCACTGGCCGCTGCCATCAGGCCGGGGCTTTCGAATGCCCCCAGCTCGTTAACTGCCTCGCGCAAGCCGGGAACTTCGCGAAGAGCATCGAGGTATTCAGAAGAGGGCGAGCGATCTGAGACCTCGACACCCCATCCGTCTTCGAAGTAGGCGATCACACGCCTCAGATCATCGACTTTCATATGATGGTCGAAAATCTTGAGCACCGCCCGATTAACCAGCCGCTCGATCAGGTCCTCTTCTTTTTTATCTTCGCCGACGTACTCCAGTTCGAGTTTCCCGGCGGTAGAAGCATAGGCCGAATGCAGATCCGAAAGCCGCGGTACGATTTCACTCTCCCCGTTGATCACCGCTCGTTTTTCGGCATTGGACATCACTGACTCGAGGTTGTTAATCGTCACCCGCACCGAAACGCCCGACGTTTGATTGATCTCGTTGGATGCGCGCGCCTCGAACGTAATCTGTGCGAGAATGTCCTTAAGGAACTGGGGCACCCTCAAGGGCAGCGAGGAGTTCGCCGGGTAACTGCACTCCTGGTCCATGATCGCTATCTCGTCCTCGAGGGTACGCGGGTAATGGGTCCGAATCTGGATGTCGAAGCGATCCTTGAGCGGCGTGATAATGCGGCCGCGGGACGTGTAATCCTCCGGGTTAGCGCTGGCAAAGAATACCACGTCTACCGGCAGGCGGATCTTATAGCCCTTGATCTGGACATCCTTTTCTTCCATCAGGTTAAACAATCCGACCTGCACTTTTTCGGTAAGATCCGGTAACTCGTTGATTGCGAAAATGCCACGATTGATGCGCGGAATTAGCCCATAGTGAATCGTTTCTTCGTCCGCCAGATAACGGCCCTCGGCGATTTTGATGGGATCGATTTCACCAATGAGGTCAGCTACCGACACGTCGGGAGTCGCTAATTTCTCGGCGTAACGATGCTCGCGGCCGATCCAAACGATGGCGGCGGCATCAGCCTTTTCGGCCAGCAATTCGCGGCATCGCCGGCAAAGCGGATTGTAGGGATCATCGTTGATTTCGCAGCCGGCGACCGCCGGAATGTATTCATCGAGCAGACCGACGAGGGAGCGGATGATCCGGGACTTGGCTTGACCGCGCTCGCCCAAAAGGATCATGTGATGGCCGGCCAGCACTCCGTTTTCGATCTCCGGCAGCACCGTCTCGTCGTAGCCGACGATTCCGGGGATCACCTTCTCCTTGCCCCGCAGGCGCCCGAGCAGGTTGTGCCGCATTTCCAGCCGCACAGGCACAGTCTGATAGCCGGCATGCCGCAGTTCGCCGAGCGTTCCGAGCTTGAGCAAATCGTGATTCATAGACGATCCGCGCGATCTCTGCTGCTGAGGTCAGGATAAAGCAGTCTCGATCGCTTTGAAATGCGGCGCAAGCAGCGCATAGCTTTCCTCTAAATGCTGCGAGAGCACGCGAGTGGAAGCGATCACTGGCATAAAATTGGTGTCGCCTTCCCAGCGCGGCACAACATGCCAATGCATATGGTCAGCAAATCCAGCACCCGCCGCACGCCCCAGATTGGCTCCAACATTGAACGCGGCGGGCCGCAGCGCGGCGCGCAGGCGCTCAACCGCATATGCTACCAAGTCGGCTATAGTCGTTCGCTCTGCTCGGCTAAGCAACTCAGGCGAGGCGACGTGGCGGCGGGGCGCCACCATAAGGTGGCCATTGTTGTATGGGTAGCGGTTCAACATCACGAGCGCCTGCGGTCCCGCGTACAATATCAGCCGGCGGCTCAATTGTACCGCACCCAGCCGCCGCAGGCAGAAAATACATCGTTGCGGCGTACTGCGAGTTCGGGCGAGATAGGAGGAGCGCCACGGTGCCCACAGACGCTGATCGCGCCTCTGCACCGCTTCAGACCGACGATCGGCTTTCGCCCGTTGCCGGTCCATTCAATTTAACTCGGAGTTCTTTCCCGGCTCGGAAGAACGGTGTGCGTCGCGCAGCGACTTCAACTGCCGCACCGGTCCTGGGATTGCGCGCCTGGCGCGGGCGCCGGAGCTTTACCGCGAAGCTGCCAAAACCGCGTAACTCTATTCGGTGGCCGCTCGCAAGTTCGCGCGTCAGCGCCTCGAACAGCGCGCTGACGAGGGTTTCCGAGTCCCGATAAGTGATCCCCGGATGACGAACCAGCAGCTCGTCAATAATGCCGCGTTTGGTCATCAGTTTCGCGTAGAGGCGACCGCCACTCTCAGCGGTCTCGGCCGCGACCGCTACGGCTGCGCCCACCTTCTTCGCGATCAAGCCTGAGCTCCTCGTTGAGGATATCCTCGAGGGAGAAGCGGGCGCCTTCGCGTTCACGCTTAAGATAGGCCTGCATCTCCTCACGCTCTTCATGCTGGCGCAAGGCTTTGATTGAAAGCCCAATCCGCCGCTCGCGGGTATCGACCTGAACGATCAACGCCTCAACTTTGTCACCCACCTTGTAAAGCGACGACGGCTTGTCGACCCGTTCATTGGAAAGCTGCGAGATATGGATCAGTCCTTCAATGCCTTCTTCAATTTCGACGAAAACACCAAAATCCGCTACCGAACTGACCGTACCGTTAACCTTGGTATTAAGCGGATAGCGCTGTGCCACCGTATCCCATGGGTCAGGCGTAGCCTGCTTGATGCCGAGGCTGACACGCTCCTGTTCGACCTCGATTCCCAGAACTATGGCTTCGACCTCGTCGCCCTTTTGGTACAGTTCAGATGGATGCCTTACTTTCTTGGTCCACGACAGATCGGAAATATGCACCAAACCATCGATGCCCGGCTCGATTTCGACGAACACGCCAAAGTCGGTCAGTGACTTTACTTTGCCGGAGATGCGGCTGCCGATGGGGTGGCGTTCAACCAGCGCCTGCCAGGGATTAGGTTCGGTCTGCTTGAGGCCCAGCGAAATTCGGCGATTTGCCTCGTCGACCCCCAACACTTGTACCTCAACGTAGTCCCCGACATTGACAACCTTCGACGGATGTACGGCGCGCTTGCTCCAGGACATCTCAGAGACGTGGATCAGCCCCTCAACCCCTTTTTCCAGCTCCACGAAAGCCCCGTAATCGGTCACGCTCACAACCTTGCCACGGAAGCGGGCGCCGACCGGGTAGCTCTCCGCCGCTTTGCTCCATGGATCGGGCATGATCTGTTTCATCCCGAGTGACACGCGTTCACGCGAGGGATCGTACTTCAGCACCACGACTTTGACTTTGTCACCAACCTTGACCACCTCGGAAGGCCGCTGCAGGCGTCCCCACGCCATATCGGTAATATGCAACAGGCCGTCGAGACCGCCGAGGTCAACGAACGCGCCATAATCGGTGATATTCTTGACAGTGCCTTCGAGGATTACGCCTTCCTCCAGCACCTTCAAAGTCTGTTCCTTGAGTGATGCCCGCTCGCGTTCTATAACGGCCCGCCGCGACACCACGACATTGCCGCGAGCGCGGTTAAACTTGAGAATCTGGAAACGGCCGCGCTGACCGACATAGCGGTCGAGATTGCGGGCCGGGCGCAAATCCACATGCGAGCCCGGCAGGAAAGCCGGTACGCCGATATCGACCTGCAGGCCGCCTTTGACCTTGCCCAGGATCACCCCTTCAACCGGTGTCTCTTGTTGGAAGGCGCGTTCGAGCTCACGCCAGACCTTGAACTTCTCAGCCTTCGCGTGCGACAGCATCACGGTGCCGTTTTCGGTCTCGGTACCTTCGAAGTAAACATCCACCTCGTCGCCTTCCTTGACCATGACCTTGCCTTCATGATCGAGGAACTCGGCGAGCGGCACCTGGCCTTCGCACTTGTAATTTATGTCGATGATTACGTTATCGCGGGTGATCAGAAGAACCGTGCCGGACAGCACATCCCCGGGCCGGGGGGCGCGCAGGCTCTGTTCCATCAGCGACTCGAAATCATTCGTTCCTCCGTTCGTTCTTTCGGACAACTGTTTCTCCATTTAGTGGGACCTTCTGCGGGCTTGGGCGCTAATGCTTTTCCATACAAGGGTACTAGCAGCGTTTCAAGCCCCGCAACGCGCCTGTGCGATTTGTATTATCAGTTTGCTTGCGTTCCGCGCTTGTGTTCCAGCCGCGCCAACATCGCGCGTACTACCTGCTCGACATCGAGTTCAGTTGAATCGATGACTATGGCGTCGCTTGCCTGACGCAGCGGTGCCAACTCGCGCTGTTGGTCGCGCTCATCACGCTCTCGTAATTGTGCCAACACCTCGGCCTCTTTGATCCTGGCACCACGAGCAGCGAGTTCAGCAAAGCGGCGCGCGGCCCGGACCCGAACATCGGCGGTCAGGAAAAACTTGAACTCGGCGTCCGGAAAGATCGCGGTACCGATATCCCGCCCCTCCATGACAACGCCACCACCTTCACCGGCGGCTCGCTGCAGCTTGCGCAAATTCTCGCGCACCACTGGCCGAGCCGACAACCGCGATGCCAGGTCACCGATGTCCGGTTCCGATATTTCGCCGGTAATATCCTTCCCGTTGAGCAAGACACACTCTCCGGCGCAAGTGATCGTGATGGAATCAAGGAGTTGTTGGAGACGCGAATCCGCCGTGCAATCGTCAATTCCAATATAACGCGCCGCGACCGCCACTGCACGATACATGGCACCGGTGTTGAGGTAGTCGAAACCCAGCGCCCGCGCGAGCTCGCGGGCCGCCGTCGATTTGCCCGCACCCACCGGGCCGTCTATTGCCACCACGGGTCGAGTCCGCTTAATCATTTCGGTTTTATGTGATTTCTGTTCAGGGTTTGGGTTCCGCTGTGCTCGACCTTCCCAGCATGTTGCTTGTTTCGGCGCTTACCCTATCCGCTCGCGCATTCTCCGGCCCCGCTCGAAGAGCTGCTTCAGCGCATCGCCATCACCGGCCCGTACGGCGTCTTCGAAACGCCCGGACCAATCCCGATAGAGTTTCAATGCCTGCTCGATCGCATCGCGATTGGTGAGGCAAATATCCCTCCACATCTCAGGCGGGGAGGCTGCGATTCTCGTAGTGTCGCGCAGTCCGCCGGCACCGAATTCTGCCGCCCAGCGCCCTTCGACATTCTCTTCGGCCAGCGCAGATGCGAGCGCACTCGCCACTATTTGCGGCAAATGGCTGGCACGCGCCAGGATCGCATCATGCACCTGGGGCGCCATCCGTTCGACCCGAGCCCCGGTTGCACGCCACAGCGTTTCAATCTTTTCTACCGCGCCGGGATTGCTGGTCGCTGAAGGCGTAACGATTACCCGGCGATTAGCAAACAGAGTTTCTTCCGCCGCGCCGGCGCCGCTGGTTTCCTTGCCAGCTATGGGATGCACGCCGACAAAGCTCATCGACGGTTTGAGCAACGGTTCAAGCTGCTCGACCACCCAACGCTTGACGCTCCCAACATCCGTCACCACGGTATCGCGCGGCAAATAGGGCACCATCGCAGCGAGGGTTGACGGAAACGTCATTACCGGCGTCGCCAACATCACCAGGTCGGCACCCCGCGCAGCCTGGGCCGCATCAAGCGTGGCCAAATCGATAAGCCCGCGACTGACAGCAATGTCGAGATTAGCCGGTGTACGGCCTAACCCGACAATTCGTTCGACCAATCCATGCTTGCGGGCGGTCAACGCCAGCGATCCGCCGATCAGGCCGACGCCACAGATCGTCAACTGACGAAACAGGATCGACATTTAGTTAGTAGCTGGATTCGTGGCAGCCAGGCGGTTCGGCCGTTTCGCCAGGACCTGTTCAAGGGCGGAAACCAAGCGCTGATTCTCCAGCTCGAGGCCTACGCTTATTCGCACATGCCGGGGAAGGCCGTAACCGCCCATGGGGCGCACGATTACTCCCAGCCGAAGCAGGGCGTTGAAAACCGAGGAGCCATCGCCGACATCAGCAAGGATAAAATTGGCATTACTCGGCACAAAATCAACCCCGAGTCGTTTGAATTCGTTCTCCAGGTACGCAATCCCGGCAGCATTAAGCTCTAGGGTCCGGCGCACATGGTCCGCATCGTCCAGTCCTGCAATGGCCGCGACTTGAGCAAGTGAAGTGACGTTGAAGGGCTGACGTACCTTGTGCAGCAGACTGACGATATCTGGACGTGCGACCGCGTAGCCAACTCTCAAACCGGCTAACCCGAAAATCTTGGAGAACGTCCTGAGAGTCACCATCAGCCGGGCAGGGTCATGGTACTTAAGCGAGTCCGGGTACTCGGGATCGCGCACAAACTCGAAGTATGCTTCGTCGGCGACGATCACCACCTGCTCGGGCACCCTGGTAAGAAATTTCTCCCACTCAGCTTTGCGGAAAATCGTGCCAGTTGGATTGTTAGGGTTGTCCAGGAATACCAGGCGCGTGTTGCGATCAATGGCTGCCGCAATCGCGTCCAGGTCGAAGCGATAGCCCGGCTTCATCGGCACGGCCCGCCATTCACCGCCCGCCGCGGCGCTGGCGAGGGCATAAATGGCGAACGCGTGCTCCGAAAAAACAGAATTGAGCCCGGGCCGCAAGAACAAAAATGTGAGTAGGTTGAGAACTTCGACCGAACCGGAAGCAACGAAGATCCGTTCAGAGCCGAGCTGATGGCGGGCAGCGATCTTACGCGTCAGCGCCCAGCAGCCGCCGTCCGGGTAACGGTTGACCTCGACCAACCCCAGTCGCACTGCCTCAAGGGCCAGCGGCGAAGGCCCGAGCGGATTCTCGTTGGACGCCAGCTTAACCACGGCGTCAACGCCTTCCTCGCGTTCGAGTTCCTCAATCGGCTTGCCTGGCTCGTAGGGTTGCAGCGCAGCGACCGGCGGAAGGACCAAATC
>JAMXLL010000324.1 GCA_024281015.1 Candidatus Binataceae bacterium | reverse complement strand
ACCTGATCGAGGGCGTCCTGCACGGTAAGGCGCCGGCCGAGCTTTACGACAACACTCATCCGGATCGCCGTACCCTGATCTGCCCTTACCGCGGCCTCGGCGTCTTTCGCGAGGAGGATCAGGCGTTCTACTTCGGCCGCGAGCCGGATCTGGAGAAGCTGGTCTCAGCCGTCGACCACTACCCCGTCGTGGCGATTGTCGGTGCTTCGGGCAGCGGCAAGTCCTCCCTCGCTCGCGCCGGCCTGATTCCCCGCCTGCGCCGGCAGACCGGTGGCCGGATCTGGCAGATCGTGACAGTCGATCACCTAGGCCGGCACCCGTTCGGTGCACTTGCGCAAGCGCTGCTGCCGATTTGGGAGCCGAAGAGGGTTTTCGCCTGGTCGAAGAACGAAGCCCACCGGCAGGCCAAGGTCCTCGCCGATAGCCTGGAAAGCGAAGGCGCCGACCGGCTCCGCGGCGTGGTCCAGGAGATCTTCGCTGAAGAACCCGGTACCACCGACCTGCTGCTGATCATTGACCAGTGGGAGGAGCTTTACACCCACCGGCCTAAAAGCGCCCTGCTGTTCATCCGAATGCTGCTAGAGGTAGCACGCGAACGCGGCATTCAGGTGGTGCTGACAGTGCGCGCTGACTACTGGGGTGAGGTGCTCAGCCATCACCCGCCGCTCGCTGCGCGACTGGCTGGCGAGGCGACCGTCCATCTCCCGGCGCTGCAGCGCGAGGGGCTGGCGGCGGTGATTAGTAAACCCGCGAATCAGACGCGGCTGGCGATCGAGCCGGAACTTGTCGAGGCGCTGCTTAACGACGCAGAAGACCAGCCGGGGGATTTACCGTTGCTCGAATTCGCCCTGAGGCGGCTCTGGTCGGCGCAAATCGGCACGGGCAGAGGAATGTCACGGCAAGCGTACGAGACCATGGGTCGGCTTGCCAAGGCTATCGTCACCTATGCCGAGTCTGCCTATCAGCGATTGACCCCGGAAGAGCGCGACGCCGTCCCGGGTGTGTTCGCTGCGCTCGTCCAGGTGGGCGAGGCGCGGACCGACCTGCGCCGGCGGGCGCGCCTGAGAGAACTGAGTGAATTGGGTCAGGCCGTCGCGCACCGCCTCGCCGACGAGCGTTTGCTCGTCACTGGCCGCGATTGGACGAGCGGCGACGAACTGGTTGAGGTGGCGCATGAGGCGCTGCTCCGCCACTGGCCGAAGCTGGAGGAGTGGATCGATCAACGGCGGGGCGCGTTACTGACCATCCGCCAGCTTCAAGACGATACCCGGAGGTGGCTGGAGAAGCAGACGAACCCGAGCTACCAATGGTCACACGAGCGGGTACGGGAGGCGGTAGCAGCGCTGAGGCAGATCGGCCGCGAGGTGACCTTGAGTCCCGAGGAACGGGAATTTCTCGGGCCGATTGATCTGGACGCAATGCTGGCCGAGCTTGATCGGCCGGAGACCACGCACAAACGCCGCCTCTTGATTGGCGAGCGGCTTGATATCCTGGGTGATCCGCGGCCCGGCGTTAGCGTTGATGCCGGGACACCCATTATTGATTGGCGGCCGGTGCCCGGCGGCAATGTGATGATCTCCATTCGGTCAGACCCAATCTCCATTCGGTCCCACCCTGGCTCAGACCCACTTAACCCTGGCTCGATAGTCAAGGAGAGGCTTCCTAAGAAGGTGGAGCCCTTCCAGATCGGGCGCTATCCGATCACCGTCGCCCAGTATCGCGCCTTTATCGAGGCGGAGGACGGGTGGTGCGATCCGTCGTGGTGGGCGGATGATCTTTATCACGATCCGGAGGGCGACAGTTACGAGTTTGGGCGCTTCGGCAATCACCCCGCGATCTATGTCAGCTGGTTCGACGCCATGGCCTTCTGCCGTTGGCTCAGCCGGCGGCTCGGGAAAACAGTGCGGTTGCCAGATGAGTGGGAGTGGCAGCAGGCGGCCACCGGCGGCAGCGACAAAAACGTATTTCCGTGGGGTGCGGATTGGGACGCCAAGCGGGAGCCTTACCGGGCGAATACGTTTGAGAGCCGGTTGGGGCAGACAACGGCGGTTGGCATATACCCGGCCGGCGCCTCAGCAGGAGATATATTGGACATGGCGGGCTCGGTGTGGGAATGGTGCCTCAACAAGTTCGAAGCGCCGGAGGTGACCAGATCCGCCGCCGACGAGCGTGATTTCCGTGCGCTGCGCGGCGGGTCCTGGTTTTTCAATCAGGTCATCGCGCGCTCAGCCTACCGCTACTGGCGCGACCCGCTCAGCCGGTTCAGCAATATCGGTTTTCGGGTGGTGTGTTCGTCCCCATCTTCGGGCACCGCAAGCCAGTGCGGAAACCATCCGGCTCTCCGACTGGTTTCACCGTGAAGCGCACGGCAGTGCAGTAATACCGAGTCCCATTGATCAGAACTCGTGCGCCCATTGGTGCAATCCGAGGGACATGATGCGCCAAGGCTGATCGACGAGCTTGTTCCAGACCTCGCAACAATGGTCGACGAGATCGTCGTGTGATTTGAAGATTCGGTTTGAAAGCCAGTTGTCGCGCATGTACTGCCACACGTTCTCAACCGGGTTGAGCTCGGGACATTTGGGTGGCAGCGTGATGATGGTAACGTCGGCCGGTACGACGAGGCGTGTCGACATGTGCCAGCCGGCGTGGGCGGCGGGTTCAACGGCTGCGGCGATCTCCGCGAGGTGCAGGTTCATCGCTTCGGTATTGCAGGCCGGCAGGATCAGGGCTGCGCCCTTGCCTCGCTTCGGGCAAACCGCACCGAAGATGTAGGTAGAGGCGGTACGCTGGTCACGCGGTGCGCTTGGGCGGGTGCCGCGCTTTGCCCAGCGACGGGTAATCTTGTTCTTCTGGCCGATACGAGCCTCGTCGGCGAACCAGATTTCTATCGTGTCGCAGTCGAGCGCCTTCGCGTGCGCGATTTCTTCCAGGCGCAGTGGGAAGCTTTTTTAAAATCCTCGATCGCGCCCTGCGCTTGCGCATGGTGGCGCGGCCGAGCCGAGAGTTTGCGGTAGCCCACTTCTCCAATCCACTGAGAATCCCATTAATTTCTTTGGTCGCGCCCGCCAGCTCAGCATCATGAAACGCGGTCAGTTCGGTCGTCTCCCAGAGCTTAGTCCGCCCTTAAATTCATGCTCTTATGCGTGCTGCCCTCACCAACCAGGACGAAGGCGTATCGGGCGCATAGGAGATCACTCCGCCCGAGGCGTAATTGAACCCGTAAACTGCGTTGCGGGTAATTGCAACCGAGACGCAAGCGCGCTGATCAGCTCGCGATGAATGATCGTCAACGTGGTCGCCGTCACGATCATGCCGGCGCTCGATCCATGCGCGATTTCAGTGACGCCACGTTCGATCTCGTCGGCTTCGCGCACGCCGACGGGGATCAGCTCCACCCCAAAAGACGGCGCTACGGACTGGATGGCATCGAACTGACCGCTCCCGGTGGGAACGGCGGAATCCCGAAGGACCGCCACACGCGCCACGTGGGGCGCGACCTGCTTTAGCAGCTCCAGCCATTTCCCGCAGATGCCGTATTCGACGAAGGAAAAGCCGGTCGTGTTGCCGCCTGGCCGATTGAGGCTCACGACATAGCCGGAACTGACAGGGTCCGCGACCAGCACGAACACGATCGGCACGGTGTGGGTTGCCTGTTGCACCGGCCCGGTCGTGTCCCCAGTAGCAAGGATAACATCCGGTGCGAGAGCAACTAGCTCCGCCGCATATTTGCGAACGCGGTCCGCATCGCCTGCGGGCCAGCGAATGTCGATTCGGACGTTACGGCCGTCAGTCCAGCCAACTTCCTGTAGCCCCCGCCGGAGCGCCGCGACGCGCCCCTGATCCTCCGGGTCCCGGGTCATTGGCGGCAAGCGACATAATCACACCAATCCGCCGCACGCGCTCGGCCTGCTGCGCGCGCGCCGCGAGCGGCCACATCGCCACTGCGCTGCTGAGAAGCGTGATGAACTCGCGGCGCCTCACTCTATCACCTCGTCGGCGCGTAGGAGGAAGGATTCCGGGATGGTCAA
>JAMXLL010000323.1 GCA_024281015.1 Candidatus Binataceae bacterium | reverse complement strand
TCGCCCCGGCTGCAACGATGGCCCCCTTGCGGCTCCTCGAGGCGATATCCTCGCATTTCGGCCGGTCAGATGCAGTTCCGAACAGCAGGCACTCTCCACCAGCTAATTCATCTACCACGTCGATGAGTTTGGCATAACACTGCGCCGGCCATTCCTTGGCCGGTCCGAACGCAGCAACTGGCGAAAGAGCAATCATCGGCGCATCGCTGGTCCGCCGATGGGCAACCAGGAATTCTCTCATGCGAACGACGCTCTGCTGCGAAACCTCCAAAAGCTCCGGCGCGCCATCGGCAACTTCGGGCGAAACTCCCAGCGTATTACGAACCATCTTCAGCCAGTAGAACCTTTGATGCCCGAGCTTTTCGGATGCCTCCGGCACAATGCGATCGGTGAGCAACAAGCGGCGCCCATCCGTTGCATATCCGGCCCGGCGCGGGATCCCCGCAAGTCTCATCCATAGCGCCGCCCTGAAGCTGTTAGGCAAAATCACAGCCAGGTCAAAACGCCGGGAGCGTATCGCTGCTATCACTTTTCGTTGGTCGGCCCACCCATGCAGCCCCGTCCGGGTCCTGTAGGGAATGACTTCGTCGACCCAGTCCATTCCATCGAAGAATGCGGCCAGGTTGTCACGAATCAAAACGGACAGTTTTGCATCGGGAAGTGCGCGGCGGATTACACGCAGCGCCGGCAAACTCATGACAAGGTCACCCAGCCAGTTGACTTCCTTTACTAATACGCGTTCCGGGTCCCGCCGGGAACGTGGAGAAAGGTGCTGGCGATCATCAGCGCGCGTACAGCCAACAACTTTTCGATAGATTGTTTGAGGGCGGGTGAAGAGCGATGACACGAAGTTGTTGTAGGGGAGCGGTAAACGTTCTTGCCAGGGCTGCCAAGCCGGCAGACTGAACCTATGCCTATGTTATCAGATCGCTTGAATTGTCAATCGGGCCGGCTATTCGGCCACCGCCGAACGCGAGGCCGCTGAGAGCCCGTCCTGGTTGCCAGGACCCTGCGATGCCTCCCTGTCGGCGGGCTGAACTATCACCTCGCCAACCATCCTGTCCGCCTCGTGAGTCCGGCAAAAATAGCGATAGCGACCCGGCTCGGCGAAGGTATGACGGAAGCTGCCGCCCGGCATGATACTGCCGGAGTTGAAGGGATGCGCACCCGCAGGACGCATTGCATCGAGGGGGTCCCAGGCCCCTGCCGGGTCGTCGCTGACCGAATGGCTCACTTCGCCCTGGTTCTTCCATTCAACCGTCTGGCCAGCAACGATCTGGATGGTGGTCGGCTGATACATTGGCTCGTCGTCGTGGATATTCACGAGCTTAAGCGGTGTCACCAGGCGACTTTCCGACGGCAGTGTTCGCGGGCTAGACGCTCCAAGTTGTTCACGAGCCGCGGCCGGCGCCGGTCCTACCAACACCTCCCCAATCATCTTGTCTCCCTCGTGAGTCAGGCAAAAATACCTGTAGCGACCTGGCTGAGTAAACGTATGCCGGAAGCGGCCGCCAGGCATGACGTTTCCAGAACCGAAGGGCTTTACCCCCGCCGGCAACAATGAGTCACCCGGCTTGTTGGCGCGTGCCGGATCGTCAATCACGGAATGGCTTACCTGGCCGTCGTTTTGCCATTCGATCGTTTGGCCTGCGTCAATTTGAATCGCACTGGGGCGATACATCGGGTCATCGTCGCTCATTCTGACGACCCGGATCGGAGCTGCACTTCCGACGCCGGATGGCGTAACCGGCGCCGCAACCGGATTTGATTTGGCGATACGGCTGGGAGATGACACTGGCGCTGGAGGTTCGACGATGACCTCCCCAACCATCCTGTCCCCTTCGTGAGTCAGGCAAAAATAGCGATATCGGCCAGGCCGTGTGAAGGTATGACGGAAGCGTCCGCCGGGCATAATGTTGCCGGAATTAAACGGCTGGACGCCGGCAGGGAGTAATGCATCGGCGGGTTTATCTGCCCGCCCAGGATCGTCGGTGACGGAATGACTCACCTGTCCGTCGTTTTCCCATTCGACAGTTTCGCCAACGCTGATTTGGATGTTATTCGGGTGGTACATCGGATCGTCGTCGTTCATCTTGACGATCCAGATAGGTGCCGGCCCCGTGCCCTCGGAAAACGATGCCGGAGTCAACTGCACGGCCGCCGCAGGAGGCTGTCCAGATGGATCAGCCGCGGCGTAAGGAGGAGTCAGCAAGAGTGTCGCGAACAGGCAGGCGCCGATCCCCTGGCGCCCGACCCTCACGGCGACTCCGGATCCCCCGACGGAGTTTCGCCAGTGTTGTCGCACCGTCTTTCATACTACGAAAGACATCGGCCGCCCTGCAATCAAATTGTTGTATGCGCTCCAATTCAGTTGAGAATACGGCCACTCAAGGGCGCCGTGCCGGGGAGAGATTATTGGCGGTAAGTCAGTTACCCGCGAGGCGGCGGCGCAGCAGGTCATTTACTATCTTCGGGTTGCCTTTACCGCCCATCGCTTTCATCACCCGACCGACAAAAAAACCGAACAACTTCTCGCGGCCCGCACGATACTCCGCAACTTTTTCCCGTTCTGCAGTGATTACTTGATCACATGCCGCCGCGATCACTGCTTCGTCGGAAACCTGGACAAGACCCATTTCATCGACCGTAGCACTTGCTCCACGGCCCGACTTGCACATCATGGCGAACGCCGTCTTGGCGGCGTTGAGACTGAGGGTGGTTTCCTCGACCATTTTAAGCAGCGCGCCGGTTTCGGATGCAGGTGGCACCGCCTGCCCGAGCGTTTTGCCGCTCTCGTTGAGCGCACGCAACACTTCGCTCATGGTCCAGTTAGCGGCAGTCTTGGGGTTGTTGAGGCCCACCAGGAGCAGCGATTCGAAATAGTCAGCAACTTCCTTATCTTCGGTCAGGACTGCACCTTCATAGGCACTGAGCCCCAACTCGTGCTGATACCGCTCGCGCCGCTGGGCGGGCAATTCCGGCATCGATACTTTCACCTGCTCAATCATTTCGGCATCGAGTCGCAAGGGCGGTAAGTCTGGCTCGGGGAAATAACGATAATCGTTGGCAAACTCCTTGGAACGCATGGGGCGGGTCTGCTCCCGTACCGGATCCCAAAGGTGGGTCTCCTGAACGATGCGCCCGCCGCTCTCCAATATGGCGACCTGCCGGCTAACCTCGTAGGCGATCGCTTTTTCGACGAAGCGGAAGGAATTGAGGTTTTTGATCTCCGTCTTGGTGCCTAATTCGGCGCTACCCTTGCGCCGGATCGAAACGTTCACGTCACAGCGAAAATCACCCTCCTCCATCCGCCCCTCTGAAGCGCCGACGTAGCGCAGAATGGCCCGGAGTTCGCGCAAGTAGGCGCCCGCCTCGTCAGCGGAACGAAGGTCCGGCTCGCTCACGATCTCCACCAGTGGCACTCCGGACCGGTTAAAATCCACCAGACTGGAATCAGCCTCATGAATGTTCTTGCCGGCATCCTCTTCCATGTGGATGCGTACCAGGCGAATCCGCCGAGGCTGACCACCGTTGCCAATTTCTATGTAGCCGCCTTTGCACAAGGGCAGTTCATATTGGCTAATCTGGTAGCCTTTGGGCAGGTCGGGATAAAAATAGCTTTTGCGCGCAAAGACCGAATAGGGCTGCACCTCTGAATGCGCCGCGAACGCCATCCGCAATGCCAGCTCGACGGCATAGCGGTTAAGCACGGGCAAGACGCCGGGCATTCCCATGCACACCGGGCAAACGTTTTCATTAGGACCTGCGCCAAAACCTGCTGCGCAGCCGCAAAACAGCTTCGACCGCGTGAGCAGATGGGTATGGACTTCAAGTCCTATAACGGCTTCGTACGCTTCATTCGCCATAGGCGCTCCTGGCTCGAGCCGGTCCAAAGTAAGACTTATAAACTTGGCGCCCGGCGCTTGATCGTGGCTGTATTCTCGTAGGCATCTCCGGCCCGTAAAATTATCTCTTCGCCGAACGGCGGACCGATTAATTGCAGACCGATTGGCATTCCAGCGGTGTCATAACCGCACGGTAACGACAGGCCTGGTAATCCAGCCAGATTGACCGATATGGTGAAAATGTCGGACAGGTACATCTGCAACGGGTCCGCAGTTTTCTCACCGAGCTTGAATGCAGTGCTGGGTGCGACAGGTGTGACGATGATATCGCAATGCTCGAAGGCCCGCTCGAAATCCTGCCGAATCAATGTACGCACCTTCTGCGCTTTCAGGTAATAGGCATCGTAATATCCGGTCGATAGCGCAAAGGTCCCAAGCATGATTCTTCGCTTCACCTCGGCGCCGAAGCCCCGATCCCGGGTCCGATTATAGAGATCGAGCGTGTTGTCGGCTTCGGCGCGCAAGCCGTAGCGCATACCGTCGTAACGAGCGAGGTTGGCACTGGCCTCGGCGGTCGCAATCAGATAATAGGCGGCAACGGCATAATCGGTGTGCGGCAACGAGATTTCCACTGGCCGCGCGCCCAGGGCCTGGAGGTGTTTGATGGCCGACTGAACTGCGCTGTCGACGTCTCGTTCCATCCCTTCGACGAAAAATTCTCGCGGCACTCCGATTCTCATTCCTGCGATCTCACCGTTGAGCGAAAGCTCGTAATTCGCTACTGGCCGCGCCGAGCAGGTCGAGTCGCGGGGATCAACACCGGCGATCTCCCTGAGCATAATTGCGGCATCCCGCACCGTTTTGGTGAAAGGTCCTACTTGATCGAGCGAAGAGGCGTAGGCAATCACACCATAACGGCTGACTCGGCTGTAGGTTGGCTTTAAGCCGACCACGCCGCAAAATGAGGCCGGTTCGCGAATTGAACCTCCCGTGTCGGTACCCAACGCCGCCATGCATTCATCGGCCGCAACCGCAGCCGCCGAGCCACCTGAAGATCCGCCCGCGACCCGCGCCAGATCATAAGGATTCCGAGTCGGGCCGAAAGCTGAATTTTCGGTTGACGAGCCCATCGCAAATTCGTCCATGTTCGCCTTACCGACGAACACAGCGCCGGCAGCTCGCAATTTCGCTATTACCGTAGCATCGTAGGGCGGCACAAAACCGTCGAGAATCTTCGACGCGCAGGTCGTCCGCACCCCACGAGTAGCAAAAATATCCTTGATAGCCAGGGGAATTCCCGTCAAGGGTGTTCCATCGCCCGCAGCGATACGGCGGTCCGCGCGTTCGGCCTGCTCAAGCGCTTCTCGCGGGCACATTGTGATGAACGCGTTCAACTTCGATTCGACCGCGGCCATGCGGTCGAGGCAGGTCCGCGTTAACTCCACCGCGGAGATGTCACGTCGCGCCAACTGCTCGCGCGCCTGCGCGAGCGTCAGTGTCAATGATTCGGCAGCCATCGTTGAACTAAATTACTCAGGTCGAGGCTCGCATGCGACCGGCACGCAGTTATTACAGCCCAAAGCTGTTGCCGCAGCAGCGGGCGGGAACGCATCCGCCATTTTGAGTGATCAGCTCTCTACGAACCCTTGCAACGACAAACCCTGTGCGCAACGATTGGTTAATTGTCAACTGAGGGGCATATCATGGACCGTGTGAACGGGATCGAGAACCACATCGCAGGGGTCACGGGTAAAGTTTCGTCGGTCTATGTGCCTCCCTTCCAACTCACGCAAGGGCAGGCTCCACCCATCGCTGCGAACGGCGGTTTGTCCTACATGGCCTTGGACCGAGACGGAGATGCGGGAACTGCTGCAGCAACCGAAGCGGCGCTCCGCCTTATTGCCCAGGGGCAAGGGCAGGCGGTTATCGACATGATCGAAAACGCGCCTCCCGGCCCGATCCAAACCAAGTGGGGCATCGGTTTTCGCACCCAGGCAGAGTGTCTCGAATATATTCAAGCCAACAACATCAAAGTGCCCGCGGGCGGGGTGGCTCTTCCGCTACGCTACACGATCTACGAACAGCCGTCCTACTCAATCGTGCCGTCCAACAAGCTCTGGCGAGACCCGGCGCGCGCGGCGGACGCAAAAGCTTTGCGCAAGGAAGAGCAAGAGATCGGAAGGCGCTCCCTCTATTTTCCGCAAGTGTTGCGCGACGCGCGACGAATGGAGGAGTACTACCCGGGACTTTCGCCCACCAGCCCCCAGTGCATGGATAAACTAGGCGTCGCGCTGGCCCACTGCGAATCCAAGTGCAGGAACTTTTACGACGCGGCCGAGGTGGAGCACGTGTTCTACCTGGAGATAGAGAAACTTCTCCTGGAATTTTTCCCGGGTGCGACGGATGCGCTCGTCTACAATCACGATGTCTTCGACAAGGATTACCAGGGCGATCGCACCGAGGATCAGGACAACAAGAACCCGGGGGTGAATGCCAATTACGCCTACCTCGTGCACAACGACCTGAACGACAACAGCGGACGCATCCGTTGCCGCGAGCTGCTCACGAAGAACCTGCGCAACTTCGGGCGCGAGCAGCACTACACGGAGGAGCAGGCCGACGCGAAGATGTCGCGGCGGTTCATGTCTATCAATCTCGCCAAACCGATGGAGGCTGTGCGCCAGAACCCCTTCGTACTGTGCGCCTGGCCCTCTTTCGCTGACCAGCCATACATTACCAACTACCGCATCTACGACGATCGCGTAGGTGAGACTACCCGCTTCACCTACCGCCCTAACCACGAGTGGTACTGGTTCCCCCAGCAGAAGCCTACTGAAGTCTCGATGCTCAAGTGCTACGACTCGGTCACCGACGGTTCAGTCTCGCGGTGGTCTTTCCACAGCGCCTGCATCGACCCGACGGCGCCGGCCGACGCTCCGTGCCGCAAGAATGTGGTGGTTCGATCCTTTGTCTTCTTCTAAGAAGGGCTGATCAACGAGCCGCAATCGGGGCACATTTCACGCCCAGTAGACAAGCCTCCATTGCGGCGTCCATTTCTGGAAATCCAGCTGATGATGCCTCAAGGTAGGCCTACCCCGCCCCGCCGGCGAGATAGTTAACTCATAACTTCCCGCCGTTGACATTGGGTTATTTTTTCAGCAACACACCCCGCCTTACTAAATCGACGACTCCGTTTTAACGCCAACCTACAGGTTGGCGACCTCTGCGCCTCGCCGGACGCATTTGCCGGATGACTTCGGCGACATGAATTGAATCGTTGCTTGCGTTTCGCGAGCTTCGGGCCTAAATAGTCAAGCAGAGCGAACAAATGTCGAAGCTCAGCGGAGGTGGTGGTGGATGGATACCGAGGTCGAGGATTCGCAGCCAGGATCTCCTGACGATGGCATTGCTCATGAAGCTCGCCGCCCTGCGGCACCAGGCTGGCAGCCGAACGGATCTTTATGGCCGGGACGGCTTGCTTCGCCCACTGCTAAAGAAAAACTGCACGCCTACCTGATTGCGCATCCGGCCGGCGCGGACTCGCGCGAGCTGCTCGCCTTGCTGTTTAACGGCGCCGGCTCGGATCCCGAACTGGGTTCGCGAATTATCGCAGGCATGCTCGCCGGTGATCCGAATTTCATGTTCGATGCGAACACCAGTTTGTGGTCACTTAGCCGGGCTTCTATTCTCCGCGTTCCTCTCGAAGAGGCGAACTTTGTGGTCGTCGACCTGGAAACCGCCGGTGGACGCCCGGTTCCCGGCGCAATAATAGAGATTGGCGCATACCGAATGCGAGGGCGTCAAATCCTTGACAGCTTTCAAAATCTCGTAAGGCCGCAAATGCGGATTCCGCGATTCGTAGCTCGTCTCACTTCGATTAGCGACGAAATGGTCGATACTGCACCACCAATCGAGGAGGTGCTGCCAAGATTTCGCGAATTCCTGGGTGACGCCGTGATGGTGGCGCATAACGCACAGTTCGATTACGCATTTCTCGACTTCGAATTCAGACGTTTGTTCGGTATTGGCCTGCTGAACCCGGTGCTCTGTACGCTCCGGATGGCACGCAAGCTTCTCCCGTCAGTTCGTCGCAGGAGACTCGATCTGCTGGCAGACCATTTTGGACTGTCAACCGCCGGCCGCCATCGTGGTCTCGGTGATGCGCGAATGGCAGCCGAGTTGTTGTCGATATTCCTCGAAATTGCAACACAGATGGGCGTGAATCGTCTCGATCGCCTGCTCGACTTCTTTTCGCGCGGGGTCACTGGCAGGCGCATTGAACGCCACGTCGCGCCCGAGACCATCGCGGCCATCTCGCAACAGCCGGGCGTTTATCTGATGCGCAATCACGGCGGAGACTTACTCTACGTCGGCAAAGCGACACGGCTGCGGGATCGCGTGACATCGTATTTTACCGGCTTTAGTCAATTGCGTGGCAAAACCGCCGAACTGGTTAGCCATATCTGGCAAATCGAGACCCGGCCGATGCGTTCGGTCCTGGAGGCAGGGCTACTCGAAGCTCGGCTGATTCGCGAATTGAAACCTCCATACAACAGGCTGCTTAAATCCGCCGCGCCCGCCTGGTTCATTCGCATCGACCTGCGCGACCCTTTCCCGCGTCTGCAGGCAGTGCAGCGGCTCACGGCCAAACGTGGAGTGCTTCAGCTGGGCCCGTTCATCGGCCGCCGCAACATCGAGCATTCGCTTCGAGCATTATCGCGAATCCTGGGGCTGCGTTCCTGTGGCGGTAAGCTGCAACCGCACGAAGGTTTCTCACCTTGCATCTATGGTCAAATCGGCCAATGCACGGCGCCGTGTAATCTCACTGTCAGCGAGGAAATCTACAATCAGCGGGCATCGCGCGCCATCAGCTTTCTGCGTGGCCGCAGTGGACCGATCCTGGGCGACCTCGCGCGAGCACGCGATCAGGCGGCAGCGGCGATGCGTTTCGAGCAAGCCCAACGTCTTCACCGCGATCTCGAAGCCTTGGCGACTCTCGCCGACCGGACGACGCGCCTCAGCCGCGTAATCACCGAAAACAACCTTGTCATCGTCCTCGGCGAGCAGTGCGGAGACGGCTCCCATCAGGCAAACGGCGACGACAGCAGAGAATCGCTACGGGCAGAGCCTCCTGTTGCTTATGTCGTGCTTGGTGGGCGCCTTGCGCTGATGCGCCAGCTCGACTCCGACCAAGCGGGATGCGAAATCACAGCGTTCGTCGAACAGTATTTCGAGCTGTACAAGATGCGCCCTGTGATGCGCGCGGAATTGGAAGCCATGGCCATAATCGGCCGGTGGCTCAAAGAACGCGATCACACTGACGGCAGGATCATCCCACTCCATGGCGCCATTCTGGATCCGGCCTGGCTCAAAACTCCATGCACCGGAGATACCCGCCCGCGGAGTTAGAGACGTGAGCGGCTCGTTCGTCAAATTTCTTGTCGCAGGCGATCGGCGAGGCGACTGAAGCGGCGGCGTTCGTCTTCATTGCGGACCGCTTGTGCCAAGGCGCTGCGAGTGCCTACCAAGACGCATACTCGCTCCGCCCTGGTGACCGCGGTATAGAGTAAGTTCCGCCGCAACATCAGGTAATGAGTCTGATGAATCGGGATAACAACGGCCGGGTACTGGCTGCCCTGGCTCTTGTGAATCGAAATGGCATAGCCGAGGCCAAGCTCGTCCAGTTCCGAGGAATCGTATTCGGCCGCGCCTTCTTCGAAGGCAACCCCGAGGCGGCCGCGCGCCGTATCGACTGAGGTGACACGACCGATTGCACCGTTGAAGACCAGCTTCTCGTAATTGTTCCGCAACTGGATAACGCGGTCGCCCTGGCGGAACCGGCGATCCCCAACCCGGAGTTCACGGCCGTTCGGATTCAGCAATTGCTGCAATTCGTGGTTGAGAAGCTGCGCACCGAGCGGTCCCCGATTCATCGGCGTCAGCACCTGGATATCGCGCGAGTCCTCGATCCCAAAACGTCCTACCAGGCGGGTATGCACCAACTGTTTGATCGTCGCGAGTACGTCCTCCGGCGCGTTGCGTTCGAAGAAAAAGAAATCGCCATTTGGATCGTTGTTGGATTCCGGCATGTTACCGCGATTAATACGATGGGCGTTGGCGATGATTAGGCTTTGGCGTGCCTGGCGATGCACCTCGTGCAGCTGTGCAACCGGCGCAATATCCGACGCGATGATGTCCTTGAGGACGGTGCCTGGTCCGACCGATGGCAACTGGTCACGGTCGCCTACCAGCAACAGCGACGAATTCGGCACCATCGCCTGCAGGAGACTTGCTGCGAGTTCGATGTCCATCATCGAGGCCTCATCAATCACCAGGTAGTTAGTACGGAGGGGCAATGTTTCGCATCGCACAAAGCTTCGCGTTTCTGCCGAGTACTCCAGCAGGCGATGGATGGTTTTGGCGTCGCGGCCGCAGGCGTCGGCCAGGCGGCGCGTCGCACGGCCAGTCGGTGCCGCCAATGTGGGCTTCACGCCGACCGAATCCAGCGCCGCCAGCAGCCAACGAAGGAGCGTAGTCTTGCCGGTACCCGGCCCGCCGGTAATGACCGAGGTCTTGCTCTTCAAGACGAAGGTTAGCGCTCGATTCTGTTCTGCGGTCAGCACTACGCCGCCTGACGCCTCGCCGGCCGCCTTGAGTGCGCGAGCAATCGTGCTGTCGCTCATCGCCCGCCCTGCCGAGAGCATCCGGAGGCGGTCGGCAACGCTCACCTCGGCCTGATGCAGTCTATCGAGATAAACCGCAGAATACTCATCGGCGATCTCGCTGCGGATCTCGCCGCTGTGCTGTAGTTCGTCGAGCGCGTCGCGGGCCAGGGCAGAGTCCATTTCGAGCACCGACTCAAATTGGCGTGCGAGATAATCGAATGGCGCAAAGACGTGACCATCCTCCGCCATCCGTTCCAGCAGGTATAACAATGCGGCGCGAGCGCGCTGGATGGAATTGCGAGCAATCCCTAATTTCTCAGCAACAGCGTCGGCGGTGCGGAAGCCAATACCGCTGATAGTTCGGGCCAGAATGTAAGGATCGCGGCGAACCGTTTCCAGTGAGTCACGTCCGTAGACCTTGTGAATCCTGCGCGCATGAGCGCCGGCAATGCCGTGTCCGCGCAGAAAAACCGAAAGCTCGCGCAAACCCGATGAATCCTGCCAGGCGGCCGCTATGGCGCGCGTTGTACGGCGCGGCAAACCGGGCACCTCCTGGAGGCGCTCCGGCGTCGTATCGAGAATGTCGGGAAGCGATTCGCCGAAATGAGAGACGATACGGCGTGCGAGAACCGGTCCTACTCCCTTTATTTCTGACTCCAGGTAGCGTTCGAGCGCGGCAACTCCGGCCGGCCGTAGCAGCTCGTAATCTTCTACCCGGAACTGGTCGCCATATTTTTGGTGTTTCTCAAAGTACCCGCACAGGCGCAGCACGCCCCCGACTTCTACCCCGGCAAGAGTGCCGACGACTGTAACGCGGCGGCGCTGCCCCTCATTAGTCGTCTCGAACAACCCCACCATGTACCCGCTGCTATCATTGACAAACAGGATCTGCTCGAGGGTGCCTTCAATCTCTTCATGCTGTCGGGCGGCTTGGTTCACTGCTTGAGAGATGGTGCCGTGTCTAGGCGCTGGCCTCGCGCCGGAACCACTCGATGGCGATGGCAGTGCCCTGCTGGAGGGGGATTTCTGGTTCTACCCCGAGCAGTTTGCGCATTTTGGTGTTGTCGGGCACGCGACGCGGGATATCCTCATAGCTGTTGCCGTAGATCTCCTCCTGGGCTACGAAGCGGACCTTTGAGGTGGCGCTTCCATACAGTTCCAGCATCAGCCTGGCGAATTCGAGCACTGATGTTTCCACATCCACACCAACATTCACCGCATGCCCGTTGGCGGCACTTTTCAGGCCGGCCGCCACGGTGGCCGCGACGGCGTCGCTGATAAAGGTGAAGCAGCGGGTCTGGGAACCATCGCCGATTACGGTCAGGTCCGCGCCGCGCAACAACTGTCCCATGAAGATAGTGAAAAGCCGGCCCACGTCTACCCGGTCGAGGCGCGGTCCGTAGACGTTGAAGTAGCGCAAAACGGTCACCGGCAAGCCAAGTTTGAAATAGGCGAAACAGAAGTGCTCGCCGACCGCTTTGGAGGTGGAATAGCACCAGCGGTCGATCGTGGTGGCTCCCAGGACGCGATCATCATCCTCTCTCCACGGCACCTTGGGATTGCGCCCGTAAACCTCGGAGGTTGAGCTGAACACCACCTTGCGATTGTATTTGTAGGCAGCCTTCAATACGTTCTGAGTACCATTCACATTCACGTTAAGGGTTTCATAGGGATCGGCTACGTAGTATTCCACCCCCACCACCGCCGCCAGATGGTAAATCAGATCGACTTTGGCGGCGAGCCCATCAAGCAACTCGAGATTGAAGACCGTATCATGAATATAATGGAAGCGCGGTTGGTCAAGCAGATGCCGGACCTTGGCAATTGAGCCGGTATCAAGCACGAACACTTCGTCGCCTCGTGCAATGAACGCATCGGACAGGTGTGAGCCGAGAAAACCAGCTCCGCCCGTGATCAGAACCCGCATACAAAACCCTCACGTTTTTTTGAACCAGCCTGACTCACTCCCCGCGTCGCCTTCAGCTCGGCTGCGTCCGTCTTGCGCAACCAGGCGAGCGACGGGCTGGTTAGTCTTGGTTTGGTTCTTTCTGGGAGGACCGCGCAATGGTTTTACGGTGTCCACGTGCCGGTTTATTCCAGCCGCACAGACGCTCTGTGCTCCGCCTGCTTTAGTAGCGTGGCGGCTTCGGTCTCCGGTTCATCGTCAAGTTGGACCCGCTGGATTAGCAGACTGCCTTGCCCCGCTGCTACTTCGAGGGACCCGCCGCGGGACCCGATGATAGTGCCGCTTTCCGCGATTTTTCCCGCATCATACGCGACCCGCGCATTCCAAACCTTAAGCTTGCGGCCCCCCATAAAGCAGAACGCGCCAGGGTAAGGATGCGTGACACCACGAACCAGGTTAAAAATCTGCCGTGCCGGCCAATTCCAGTCGATGCGGCCGTCCTCCG
>JAMXLL010000322.1 GCA_024281015.1 Candidatus Binataceae bacterium | reverse complement strand
CGCTGTCCCAGGCGTCGTAGATCAGCTGCTGCGCCTCCCGGATGCGCTGCAGCGCGGAGCGCTGCTGCGCTGATCCGGGATCGAGCGCGGCATCGGGCGATGCCTCGGCCGGAGCGCGGCGGGCGGTGCGTTTCTTTTTCGCCGAGCGTTTGGGCGGCATGGCGCGCTCGTACGTTCGTTGTTATCCGCGAATGGTACCGCACCCATTCGTCGCGCGACACGGCCCGGCCTCTCCGTCTCTTTCTTCCCCACACTCCGGCCGCGGGGTCCCCCTCCCCCCGCGCGTAGCGCGGCGGGGAGGGGTCAGGGGTGGGGGCGCTGCCTTCAACGATGCTATAATCGTCCGCGAAAACGAAATTTGACCCGCCGCCGCCCAATCCTGGAAAAGGTCGAAACGTTCTATGGCTGAGCAGGGATCAAAGCAAAGGAAACAGAAGCGAAAGACGCGGCGGCGGATCTTGACGGGAGACGCAGTCAATCACCCTGATCACTACGGCAAGGCTGATGATCCATATGAGGCGATCAAAGTCGTCGAAGCATGGAGGCTCGATTTTCACCTCGGGAACGTAGTCAAGTACATCTCGCGCGCCGGTAAGAAGGGCGCCGCATTGGAGGATTTGAAGAAGGCCAGATGGTACTTGGAACGTAAAATCGCTAACTTGGAAAACGAAAAGTCGTAGAATGTCCTGGTTGTCTGAGGCCATTCATCATGCCGACGCTCCTACAATATCGGCTGTCGCTGCTTCAGTTGCGGCCGTAGTCGCAGGCGGGGTCGCAGCGATTCAGTTTTCCTTGGGGCGGCGTCAAACCACAGCAGCGCTAACCTCTGCTCAAGCCGCCTTGATGAATGCACAGAATGCGGGCAAGCATAAGATCGCGGAGTTTCGCCAAGATTGGATTTACAAGGTGATCGACGAGATCACTGAGCATCATTCCATTCTCGTGACCCGCCCGGAGGATTTGCCGCGGCGACTTCAGGCATCGAGGATTAAATTAGAAATTCTCCTGAACCCTGACGAAGAGGACACCGTATCGCTCCTGAGCGCTATCGATGCTATCGATGCGGCGACAGATGATGAGGAGCGAGTTATTCAGACCAAGAGAATGCTCGCCATCGCCCATCAACTCCTCAAAAGAGAGTGGGTACGGATTAAAGATGAACTCGGCAGTGCATCCGCGACTGCACCACCTTCAGTTCGCGACTAGCACGTGATCCGTATTCACGGGGGCAACAGAGCCCGCGCTCTGCGTATCGAGTTGTGTGTCGAACATCCGTCCTCTGCTTCCGGCACCACACCGCCTGGCTCGAACTCGTGTCCCGCGGCAATACAGCCGTCCCTCAGCCAAAAACATCCGCAACACGAGCGATAGGGGTTGACTTTAGGCAATTTTTCGGATGTTCTTGCTTTGTTCTACGGATCGCACCCATGCCGTGCCCGATATGCTTCCTACCAGTCACTGCCTGCGCTCTGTCAGTGATCGGCGATGCGCTGTGTCCACCCCCACCAAAGCCCGCAACTACTGGGGATGATCCAGATGCGCAGCCGGGGCTTTCACGCTTGGCTCGCCGCCTGGTGAAATTATCGTCGAGTGATCCACAGCCTTCCAGTTTCCGATCGCCATTGCCTCCGCATCAATGTATGATGGCGCTCTGTCAGGGAATCACCGCATGGCCAATAAGCGAATTCTGCTGTTGGAGCCTGGATACAAGAATAAGTATCCCCCGCTAGGCCTCATGAAAATTGCCCAATACCACGGGCCCCATGGCCAGCGAGACCACGTCGTCTTCGCCAAGGGGCCAACTCCTCATCTGCTTACTCAACATTGGGATCGTGTCTACATCACGACGCTTTTTTCGTTTGAGTACCAGCGCATCGCGGAAACGATCGATTTCGCCCTCGAGGTGGTGCACGGTCAGTCGCAGCGTATTTTCGTTGGAGGAATTGCCGCCTCTCTCATGCATGAGCGCTTTCTGAATGAGAGTCGGTGGCGCGGCATACGGTTCATCCGCGGTCTTTTGAATCAGTCGCCGGCCCTAGCGTTGCAACTGAGTGACTTCGACGGAGAATTCTACTCGGATGATCTTTCTGGAACACCAATTGAGGATCTTATCCCAGACTACAGCATCCTCGATCAAGTCGATTACCAATATCCCGTAAGAGACGCGTACTTTGCGTATGCTTCACGGGGGTGCATTCGTAAGTGTCACTTCTGTGGAGTCCCCAAATTAGAAGGCGCCCAGCGCGACGCGACGCCGTTAACGCAATTCGTACTCGATGTTGACCGTCTCTATGGCCCCCGCCGGGATCTTATCCTAATGGATAACAATGTCGTCGCGTCGAGTCGATTCAAAGAAATCATCGCCGAGATTCGCGACTTAGGGTTCGTTCCGGGAGCCAAGCTCAGGCGGGAAGGTGAGCGAGGTTCGCAGCGGAGGGTAGATTTTAATCAGGGTGTCGACGCTCGCATCCTTTGTAAGGACCGGATGTATCTACGCGAACTATCTTCTATTTGCCTCAGTCCGCTTCGCATAGCATTCGATCATCTTGGACTTAAGGCGCCGTACGAGACAGCGGTTCGGTATGCGCACGAGTTCGGTCTGAATGATTTATCTAATTATATGCTCTATAATTTTCATGATAGCCCAGCTGACTTATTTGAGCGCATGCTCTTGAACGTCCGGCTTAATGAAGAACTCTCGATTAGAATCTATTCGTTTCCGATGCGCTATCAGCCAACCGACTTGCCGGATCGATCGCACGTTGGGCCCAGGTGGACTCGCTACTATCTACGTTCTGTGCAACTCGTGCTCCAGGCCACGCATGGCGTGGTCTCTGGAGAGCCTGAGTTTTACAGGGCCGCTTTTGGGGGAAGCCACCAGGAGTTCGAGGACATACTATCTCGCCCGCATCACATGATTTTTAATCGTCAGTGGTACGAGCGGTATGAGGGACGAGCCGAATTCGACGAATATTGTTTAGCCTATAAGCAGCTATCGCCAAGTGAACGATCCGAGTTGATCGCATTTCTGTCGGCACGTAACCCCTCTGAATATTCGGCGGCACTCAACACACTGCCCACCAATCTACAAAAAGTCGCCAGGTTTTACGTGCCGATTTCCAAACGACGGGAGAGCGATATTCGGCGCGTACAGCGCGCACGGCTTAGCGCCGATAAAAGACTTAGAATTAATTTGACGGACGAGGAAATCGTCGAAGATGCTGGACTTGATGATGACTTCACGTCTACTCATCTGGCGCGACAGAAAACAAATGGTCGGGAGTTAGTCCAGTGAGGATCACGGCACGCGAAAAATTGGACGACAGCAGCGTGGTCAACCCGAACATCGTTCGAATCGGAAAGGACGTCATCGAAATCCTAACGAGCGGTATGTATGTGTCCCCCGCCACGATCTACCGAGAGTACGTACAGAACTCGGTCGATGCCATTGATGAAGCTCGAGCGCGGGGGCTTCTTCCAGGAAAACAGCGGGGCAAAGTCGCTATAACGTTTGATCATGCTGAGCGCTCCGCAACCATACGCGACAACGGCGCAGGTATAAAGTGCGACGAAGCTAGTTCCACATTACTCGCGGTGGGCGGTTCGGCCAAACGTGAGACGCACCTGAGGGGTTTCCGGGGAGTTGGTCGGCTGTCAGGTCTTGCATATTGCCGAGAACTCGAATTTAGGACGAAAGCAGCGGGCGAAAGCGAGTCAACATCAATTTTGTGGAATTGTCAGTTATTGCGCAATTACTTGAGTGACCGCGCTTTTAGCGGAGATTTAAAGCAGATCATTGCAAATGTCGTCTCAATTCGGCATGAAAAGTCGGAACGGGTGGATGATCATTTTTTCGAAGTTCGCCTTGCCGGCATCGCACGATTGCGAAATGACATACTGCTTAATGAGCGGGCTGTGAGCCATTTTCTTTCTCAAGTATCGCCGGTACCTTTCGCCCCAGAATTTACGTTTTCGGATGCAATCGAAGAGGAAACAAAGCAGCGCCTTAGCACAACGCCAATCGATTTGGCAGTCGCAGGTGAGACAATACTGAGACCTCACGGGGATGAGGTGACCTTCCCTGGAACAGGTCACAAATTGCGCGTTACCGATATTGAATTCCTTAATTTCGCGAATGTCGATGGCGAAACCGGAGCGTTTGGATGGGTCGCTCATCATGAGTATGTGCGTAGCATTCCCCCTACCCTAGGCATTCGGGGTTTGCGCGCAAGGTGCGGAAACTTACAAGTAGGCGATGCGACCCTCTTTGACGAATTCTTCAAAGAGGCCCGTTTCAATGGATGGTGCATCGGCGAAATCCATATGATGGACAAACGCATCGTACCGAATGCGCGCCGGGACAATTTCGAACTGAACCACCATTATTACAACTTTCTAGCCCAACTTGGCCCGGTAACCCTTAACATATCGAAACGCTGCCGATCCGCATCGGTTGCGCGCACCGCAACGCAAATAGTGAAGAATGCTATCGGTGACGTCAGAACAAAATTGAAGGAGAGGAAAAGGATTGATCGAGTCGCGTTATCACAACTCAAAGCCTCAATATTACGTGCTCGCTCTAAAGCCAGTAGGATTGGTGATGAGAATATCAAGAAGACTCTGCTCCTACAACTTGACAAGCTAGATACCGCTCTACGTAAAAGAACTCCCAAGCGCGGGCCATCGATCTTAGCCTACGATGAGGTTGTTAAAATCGTCAGCAAAGTGGTCACCAATCGAGAGCAGGCGAAGAAGCTCATTGAGACCTTGAGGCGGCTCAGTCAGTGAGTCTAGATCAATTCTACTCTCCTATTTGCGTTTTCTTTTTCTCAAGCAACTCCTTCAGTTTTCTTACGCGTTTATCAATTTCCTTCAGCTCGAAGATCATTTTATCCCTTATCGTTTTGTTCGAGTCGAGTAGGTCGTCTTCGGTCTCGTTGAGGACGACCCACTCTCGAAATCGTTTGAGCCTCTTTAGAGCGTAATTATCGCTCCCTGCGTCGACAGCGCTTTCGTATGCATCTGAGAAAGTAATTTTTCCTTCGGCATATCTTTTTAGGATCTTAGTTGGTCCGGTACAAATCACGGGCAGCCTGTCGCGCAGCTCGACGGCCTTAGGAATATGCCCCGTTTTGATTTCACTAACAATGAAGTTGTCGAATCTTGCAATGTCCTCGCGCACTTTTCGGACCTTGCCAGACTTTAGATATTCGTCGTAGTAGCTCCAGTGCTCCCGATCGCTATCATTATGCTCGAGCATAAACTTGTATACAGCGGTCAAGTGTTTCGCTTCGCTGATCGGTATGCCGAGTTCTCCGGCAACCACTGATAATTCGATGCCGTGAGATTTATGTCGACGGTAAAGAAAACCTGCCTTTTCATAAGGTGCCCAGTCCTTTTTTCCCTTTATGTGGTATTGCCCGAGTAAGGCGAACACGAGTTTCTCATCGATGCTACTTGGCAGCACAGTGCAGCGGACCTTTGCCCATTTAACAGGGTCCTTCTTGGCGAGAAAACGATAGGCGGCTAGCCGGCTGTTGCCCTCCAAAACCACGAAATCGCCGGCGCGCACTATTAATGGGTCAATAAGCCCCCCGTTCGCGGCAATGTCGTGGATCAGCTCCTTAACGTGGTCAAGCTCAAGCAGCTGTTTGCATATTTCGTCCTGCTCGGGGGTACGGTCGTCAGCCCGTACCAGTGAGTAGATGCGAGGATTGTCCACATAGATCTGGAGTTGTTTCTGGTCCAACTCCTTGGTCTCGGTCGCAATATCGGCGCCTTTTAAGCGCAGCTTGCCTCGAAGTCCGACCTTACTTGGCTTGTCCAGCATGTGCTCCCTCCAACCCTAGGATTTCACGCACCATACGTCCAAAATCATAGTTCGCGCGCCGGCGATATTCCTCTTTGTTAATGTCCGCCTGAGCCAACTGAGCAGACAGTCGTTTTGCTGCCAGCAGTGAATCTACCCATACGTCGACCGTGTCATCACAGAGCAAGTTCCAAACGTAGCACGTGCGCTCCTGCGATATCCGATGAATGCGATCTTGGGCCTGCAGGTAGTCATCGAGACTAAACGATCGGTCATAGAAAACCGCGTGGTTAGCCACGGTGAGCGTTAGTCCCTCTTTCGCGGCGCCGGGCGTGGCTATCAGAACGCGACAATCCTCATCTCGCTTAAATCTTCGCAGGGCACGGTTTCTATCATCAAGGCTGCGCTCACCGTGGACGATCACCGGATCGAACTGGCGCAGATGAGCCGCAAGCCATTCGGTGTTTTTGACAAAGCTGGTCCACACGATTGACTTTGATCCTGACTCAGCTGCATCCCCAATCAATGACAGCAGCTTTGGTATTTTGGCTGGTACCTCCGTATACGACTCATCGACGAGGCCCGGGTTCGACGCCACTTGGACAAGGCGCAGTAGCCGTTTCAGCAAGTCCTCAGCATCGTCGTCTATAAAGTGCCCGTCGCGCAGTACCTCGGCTCCAACGTGAAGCCGAAATTCGTCATACAACTCTCGTTGCATTGGCGCAGTTTGCACCGAGACGTTCTGAATTATCTTCTCCGGAAGTTCAATTCCGGAGGATGCTTTAGTCTCGCGGACCGCGAACGGGCGGATACGGTCAAAGACCCTCCCCAGCGCGCCTTCGAATTCAGCGCGCTTCGCATCATTGATCCAGAGATCATTCGAGAGATCTAAGCTATCTCGGAAGCTTGAGAAATCGAGACCAAGCGATTTCCCTTGGTCCAGAAAATAAATTTGAGACCAGAGGTCGAAGGGTCGATTTGCTATCGGTGTTCCGGTCATAATAATCCGCCGCACGAAGCCAGCGGCGAGTCTATGGAATGCTTTCGCAGTTCCGCTATCCGGATTCTTTATTTTATGCGCCTCGTCTAGAATGGCCGCCACTCGGCGTGTCTTAGTAAAGAGGGCGAGACGGCGCTCTTCCGATTTGATCACTTCGTAATGCGTTAAATAGAATCGAGCAGGACTGTTGAGGGCAAAGAAGTTAGATGGGCGCGCTTGCGTGAGAAGACGCGGAGTTACATAAGTGTGTGCGCGGATTTCTTCGATCCAATTATCCACCAGCCCGCGTTTGGTGACAACAAGAACCGAGTCGACTTCGTTGTGACGAAGCCACTCAAGGGCTAAGTCAACTCCTATCTTCGTCTTACCAAGACCCTGCTCGTGAAAAATGGCCGCATACGGCAGGTTCTTTATGGCCTCCACAGCGTCGACCTGATAACCGTAACTTGGATGACGCGCCTCAAGACGAAGATCTGATCTTGGCTTTAACACCGCTAAAGCCTCACGGTAATGGGGATGACCTGGATAGCAACGCTTTGATGCGTTGGCCGTCGTAAAGCATAGATAAAATAATTTGCCCGCCCCTTCAAATACCATGGCACCGCCAGATAAAAGGAGCTGTTGGAATAGAGCGCCAGATGGTCCAGGAACGCGCAAATCTGGCGAGATGAGCGTTCTTCTTCCAGGTCTTTTTGCGTCTTCGCTTCGCCGATAACTTGAAAGCTGGCGGGAACGTCTTGCGCAAGTACATCGGGATGGAACCCACCGATCGTCGGTGGGCGATTGGATCCAAACTTCCGGTGATCGGCAAAAACCATTAACCCACGGCTCGTTCGGTGACGACGTTCGACCAACGCGATTAGTTGCTCTACCAAATGGATATGTGCGGCCGACTCGCCGGACATCACGCGCTCGCGCTAAGATCCTTGACGAGGCCCTGGAGCGACTCGAGCGCATCGTTTATGTAGCGAACAGCATCGTCGTCTGGATTGGCTCGCAGACGATTGAACTCAGCATAGGGGATAGAATCGATAGCTTCAGTGAGTGCGCGAGCGAGTTGACTAATGGAAGCACCTCTTAATCCGGCAGTGAGCTCCGGTTTTTCTATTACGTCTAGAGCAGCTTTGATGTCCTTCTTGACGAAGACGTCGCGGGCCTTCTTATCGCTGAGTACTCTGGGCAGTTGCCGAACCTGTTGAAGTCCCTTTATATTACCTTTGCGCAACCACTGCGAAAAGTCTGTGAGTGTGAAACCTGCTTTCAGAACCGAATCCTTAACCTTGGTGCTCTGCAGTTCGACAAAACCGCTGTATTTCTCGGTGTCGAAGTCATCCGCATCGCAGATCGGCCGGTAATAGTGCTCCATGTCGGCATATGCTTGAATAGCGGTCGTGACGTCTCGCTTGTTGCCACCGCAGAAGGCAACAATACGATCAAGCGGCATTAAGTCCTTGTGTTGGAGCTCCCATAGATACTTCGCCTTCGAGTAGGCATCCCATGGTCGGGGGCCTACGAGGTGCGCCTGTAGTCGAATAGCATCTACATCTTGTAAACTGAGGCCCTCGTGGACAAGCGCCGGGATTTTTGTCCAGTCGCCTTCCACGTTGTCGTTGACAAAGGCCCGGTAGATGTAGAGACGCGTATTTCCCTCGATACAGACAAGGCGGCCGTCCGGTTGTTTGTTCACGATGATCGGCTGCATTATGCCGCCATTGGTCAGGATCGAGTTTCTGAGCTTTTCTGGCGTCGTAGCCCCTTGAGACTCCTCACCACTGCCGGCCACGTCCAGGGCCAAAGCCAGATGCTCATATGTGGGCTCGCCCTGGTGAAACTCTAAAAATCGGCGGATGCGCGGATTCGTTCGGTCCAGTTCGACAGACTTAACTGGAAGAAGTGTTAGCTTACCTGTGGCCATCCCAATTGTCCTGGTAGAGCGAGTGAACCTAGATATGCGATTCTGAGTAGAACGCCCAGCGTTTTCAAGAGACAGGCCGAACGATTTTTACGAAGGTAATTCCTGCCTGTTTCCACTTTCCCGGTCCCCCCGCAAGGACTCCAAGAAGCATTCAGTCCTTGATCTCTGGGTTTTGAAACAAGTCTACGACCCCCACTCCAAACACCAGCGCGAGCCGCTCCAGGCTTTCTACGGTGGGATTAGCCAATCCCCGCTCGATCGCGCTCACCAGGGCCTGAGTGACGCCGGCTTCGTCCGCGAGAACGTCCTGCGACAGGCGGCGCTGCAAGCGCAGCAGGCGCAAGTTATCCGCCAGTATCCGTTTTGCCGAAGGGCCCCGTGCCATCCGGCACGATCAAGCAAACCCGTCGGCTTGTATCCACACAGTAAAGGATGTAATTTATATCGTATAAGATGTAGTAAGGCCTCTCGTTCGTCTGGAGGACGCATCAATGGGCGTGAGTCCGGCCCGCCGGCGCCCTCCCGCTGCCCCACTCATCGACCGGGCGAGGGCAGGCTCCGCCCCGTCGCCGGCGGAGTTTTGCGACTTGGAGGCCCGGCTCATCGAGTTCTCGCGAGGGGCCAATGCCCCCGAACCAAACGGGAGCCCCGCACTCAGCAACGCTGTCAGCCTGCGGGTCGAACCGGAGCTCGTCCTGGCGCTGCAGCAGGCGTTGGCCCTTGCTCCCGGGGTCAAGGCAGCGTTCGTGCACGGATCGGTCGCCAAAGGAGAGCAAAGCCCAGCGAACGAGATCGAACTCATGATGATCGTGGATGGGACAAAGGTAAATTGTTTCGGCGGCTTGCGGCACGCCGAGAAGCTACTCAAGCGTCGGGTCCGCGCAAACCTCGTCAGCGAGCAGGAGTGGCGGCGCGAGCTGCGGGAGGGAAACCCATTCTTCACGACGATAAACGCTCAGCCGAGAATCGTTATTTTCGCGTCGGCGGACGATTTGCTGGGATGAGAGTCTCAATGGCGGTCCGGATGTCCTTGTTCGCCCAAGTCAAATCGTTGCCCACCCTTCGTAAAATCAAAAGTTATATAACCTAATGTAATATCGCAGTTTGCGCAGAAATCCCCTTGACACCTAACATTCGCAATAGTATATCAGATCCTACCAATGGAATTGACTAGCTTCCCATGACCCAACCCGCCCTCGCCGTCCGCAATGCGCCCATCCTTGCCGCGATGGCCCAATTCGCCGAGCGGGCGGCGGAGATCGTCAACGTCGTCATCCGGCGCGCCCAGGGCGGCGATCCGGTGTGCCTCAAGCTCTGCCTCAAGCGCGCACTCCCGGTGGGGCGTCTGGCGCCGAAGATCGATCTCGCGCCGGGCTACGACCCCGGGAACCTCAACCGCA
>JAMXLL010000321.1 GCA_024281015.1 Candidatus Binataceae bacterium | reverse complement strand
TGGTACGACTCTTCGCTCGCGTATACGGTGCACAATCGCGCGCACTATAAATACCAGGAATGAAACGAAACTTCCGGCTAATCCCATCAAGCTTACCACTATTCCAAACTCAACCGGCTCCTCTGGCACATGGATTTGTCCAAGCAAGATGCCAGTAGCCAGGTAAACGCACGCCGCCCCGAGTAACGCACTGGCAATAAAAATTAGGGCCGTCCACTTCATGATGCGCATATATTTGGCTTGGTGACGGGCGGGCGAACAGTGCCCTGGCGGCGTAGTTGACCGAACATTCGCAGGCTGGCGCTCACCAGACCACTTGCATTCCCTCGATGCGGCGCACCCCCGAATGTCCCCGAATTTGGGGCGCGGCTCCTGCCAGCCGAAGCTGCGGAACTCGCTGCGTGAGAGCAATCAAGCTCTCCTCCAGCTCCGCCAGGGCCAACGAGTCGCCCAGGCATCGATGCATCCCGCCCCCAAAACCGATGTTGGTTCGCGGAAGATCTTCGCGCATGATATCGAACTCGCCCGGTCGCTGATAGATGCGTTCATCCCGCGAGGCTGAAAGCAGCGAAAGATGTATCAGTTGGCGCGCGGGCATGACCCGCCCGCCGATCGCGAGAGGCTCCGCACTCACGCGCACAATCGTTCCGACGCTTGGCTCAAAACGCAACGCCTCCCGAACGGCACGCGGAGCAAGCTCGGGATTTCGGCATATCGCATCCCATTGGCCCCGGTGCTGCATCAGCAGAGATACGAGGGCAACGTCCGCGAACCGTGTCGTTTCTATCCCGGCGGCAATGAGCAGCACGATCTGCGCGACTGCTTCTTCCGCACTTAAGCCATCAGCCTTGACGTCGATTTCGGCAAGATACCTGCTGAGAAAATCCTCCCGCGGGCGGCTCCGTCTATCCATAAGCATCCGTTCCACCAAGGAAACCATCTGCCGACAGGCTTCTTGCATCAGGGGAAGTTCTTCCGGACCCCAATTGAACCCGGTAACTCTCGCCGCTTCGTTAGAGAGCGTCGTGAAATGGGGAACATCTTCCTCCGGAATTCCAAGAATGTGAGCGATCGTCAACGCCGGAAGCTGCTTTGCGAAGTCGTCAACGAAGTTGACCGGTCCACCTTGAATCCAATTGTCAATCAACCGATGCGCCAGTGCGCGGATCATCGGCCGTGTTTGCTCGATCAATCGCAAAGCAAATGTTTGCGTAAAGGGCGCGCGTCGCTTCCGGTGCTCCGGACCATCCACCTGCATGGAGAGCCTGTAAAACTCCCACAGGGGGCCGTCGGTAATGCCTTTCGCGCGGTTGGTTTCCGCCTTGGCGGAGCGCACCCGATCATCCTTCAGAAGGGCATCGATCTCCGCCGCCCCGAGTACCACGAAGCCGCCGGTACTCCGTGCAACAACCGGGCTCAGGGTGCGATAGCGCGCGCACACTGTGTGTGGGTCTGCTTCCAACTCCTCGGCCAGTACCATCGGCGTGGCGCCATCTTCAGTGTAGCGGAGTGGATGGCCGGCCCTGGCGGCTTCGTTCATCATTCGCTCCCTTGGCGCGTGCAGATAGTGGTTTCGATGAGGCGGTGATTTTGCATCTTGGTTCGCAGCAACTGATAATAGCTTTGCTGAAGAATTGCAATCAACAAGCGCACACGCTGAACAAATGATCAAGATGTATTTTCTATGACACTGACTAAACCGACCAGGTGCAGCTTGTTGCCCTGCCAGGTGCCAGCCACTGTTGAGGAAGGCTAATTGAATCTCATCGCCGTCGCATCACAGTGGCTGATCATAGGCGAACAAACTTCAGCCCGAGCGCCGTGCGGTCGGGCGAACTGCCCTTACGACGTGATGCCTGACATGGTGCTCCGGTTTGGCGTCTGCTCCAGGGACCGCGCCAAAACCAACCCGCTGGACGTGCAGAAACGGGAAGCTTTAAAGCGTTCTGCGCATGGCGCTTTATCCCTGCGTGAGCCCGGCCGGGGCGGCCGGATGATTTGCGGTAGACTTGCAAAAACGACCAAGCCCGGCATTAGCATTTTGCTGGTCCGGGTTTTTCGTTTCAGGCGTCCGCCGCCGTCTGCCGCCTAGAGGTTTGCCCGGATTTTCTTTGTCGTTGCAGACCGGATGATGAGGAATTCCATTGCAAAGGCGGGGAACGCCACCTTGCTGGCCTGTTCGATATCCGGGCTCCGGCTCAATCAATCCTGCTCGGGGTTGCTCGTCTTCTAAAGCGCTCAGTACGTCGGGCTCGATGCAGGAACGAGCATGCTTGGGCGAAGTCGTGGGCCTCGCACAGGCGCTGGTAGGTCTGCCAATGGATGCCCTTGAGTTTCTCGGGAAATGGATCGGCTAATCACCCGCTGCCGCCCGAGCGCTGCGAATTTTCTGCGCCCGCGATAGGCCACGCTCGTAGGGAGCTCGCTGTGGCTCTCATAGGCCGATCCATAGCAGCGCCGGCATGCGAATAAATTACCCCAATAAAGTATCGCAATTCGCCGCTGGCAGTTTAGAGCCCGAAACCATGGTCGCCGGCCGCGGAAGTGGCATTCGGTCCAGGTGATCGGGACCCGCTGCTCGACGCCTTTCCATTCCGCGGATCCGAAACTGTGCGCCCGATAACTCAGAAATGGCTCGGAGCGCACGCTGATGCTGCCTGTCGGCTTCCCGGCATGGGCAATTCGCGGGCACGGTACGTTCAGTAATCGTAACGAGTGCGGTGCCCGTCCTTAGGGAAATGAGAAAGGGCAACCCCCTCAATTCGCGTCCTATCTGTCGGGCCAGCCGCTTGGATATTTACTCGGCGTTGGCGCTGTCCAAGGCGTTTTCGCGCCAGAACCCAATCCGTTCGCACAATCTTACAACTCGACTTGAAATCCATGGTTGATCGCCGCTTGACCTACTAACGCCGTGGACTGGGCGCCTGTAACTGCGCTACTGACGAATGAAGTGATGGCCGCTTCGGCAGTGATAACGGTTGTAGGATCCGCCGAGACGCTAGCGATAGCCGTATGCGCCGCTGAATTGGCGGAGGCACCAAATGCCAAGTCATGACTAGTCAGCGCATTCGTGAAGAAATCGGCGACGGCCACTTTGTTGGTGAGTGTAACCTGATCGCTTCCCTGCGCACCAAACGCGACAGCAAGAACAAAGCTGCCGACCGCCTGCGGATCGCCGAGATGTGTTTGTAAAACGTTCTGCCAATAGGCCAAGCCACCGGCCTCCGGTGTGCGAGCAAACAGATCGTAGTAGATCTGGGTGATGAAGTTCTGAATATCGGCAGAGCTTGCGAGTTCTGGTGCTGCCAAAAAAGAGTATTGAGCCTGTGCTTCCGCCTGGACCGAAAACGAGGCAGCAACGGCGGTCAACGGCATCGCCGCTGAGTGAATTTGGCTATCCCAATACTGCACGCCATTGGGATCGCCGGCGCGATCGAAATAACCGATATAGAGCAATTCCAGCTGAGCGTGCGAATCACCAGTAAACGGAAAGGAGGGCGCGTGCTGGGCTCCATAGAGCCCGCTCGTGTCGACGCCATCTGGAGACGAGATTGGCGCGAGCGGAACCGCTGTAGCATTGGGGTCATTCGAGTACGCGCGAATATAATCGATGTAGAAGTGTTTGGGGTCACTCGTGACACCCGGCAACGCCTGCACAGCGAGATCTGCTAATACGTACATAGGCTGATGCATGTCGGGCGGCGTGGCCAGTTGTCCGGTTTCGATTCCGTCGAAATAGAACGTGATGTATTGCGCGGTCCACATGACTCCGTATGTATGAAAACCGGTTGTCATGCTGGGTTGGTTACTCCACACCTGTTGATAATTGTCGTTTCCTGGGGATCCGCCGTAAAAGCTGGTAGCGGTATGGACAGTACCAATGTCCCAAGGGCCGCCATACGCTTCAAACACGTCAAGCTCAGGCGGCCATGCTCCGTTGGCCGGAAGCATCCAGAAGGCGGGCCACACGCCGACATCGCTCGGCAGCATCGCGCGCATTTCGAAGTAACCGTATTCCTGAGCAAACGAGTGCTGGCTGCTGATGAGACCCGATGCCCAGTGGCCTGGGCCGGCGATGTCTGACCCAGCAGGAATCGCGGTGATCTCAAGAGCACCGTTTTGCAGGCTGAAAGGATTAATGCCTGAACTCTGATCGACAAACGCAGAATCACCAAAGCCGATATCGGCATTCGGACTCATCCGCGAACCCGGACGGATGTCCAGCCATACGGTGTTGGTCCCCAGCTGGGAAATACTGATCGAATTGAATTCTTCGTCGAACGTGAGCTTATATCCGGTGAGATCAAGAGTGCCCGACTGCATGCTTGACGACGCTGAATGGCTTAGCGCCCCCGGACCGAACTGATTGTCCGTAAAGTCGCCAGGAAGGAGGCTGGGTCCGGTCAGCATGACCGGCCAATCGCTACCGCTTTGAGCGAAGCTTGCCGTACTCAACGTGGCATCCAGATACAAGCCAGTCGTCGGCGCAGAGGCCGGCTCCGTGTTCCCGGCCGCAGGTATAATGGGGCTGGCGGTATGTGGCGGAATCATTTCACCAGATAATGGTGCTACAGCATCGGACGTTAATTGCTCTGTCGTATGCTCGCGGGTATCGGCGTAACTGTCAGGATCGTTTGCTAGTCGGAAAGACCCATCAAAGATGGGGTCCCCCTCGGTGTGGTGGGACATACGATCTTGATGATCTAATGTGCTGTCGTAGCGCGGCACCGATTTTACGCTGGGCTGGCTGCCGGAGACGTGCAACCGAGCGTCAATCTCATCAGATTGCGTCGTCGGCCAGAGTTCGGAGCGGGCGTAATCCTCCGTCGCCGAGGCCTGTGGGCAGAGTATACCGAAATCGGAAGAATCACTGACACCAAACAGCAATGCGACATCAATGCCGGAATAATCTATTTGAGCAGGGAACTCCCCGCCCACCAAACGCGGCCCCGACTTGCCCGACCAGGTCATTCCAACTCGCCAATCGATGCGCCGATCCGCTCCCGGAGGCCGTGTTTCCGGGCCGTGCTCGTATGGGATCGGCGAAATCTTGTCGGGCAGCTTACAGTATCGACCCGCAGTTGTGGAGAGCTTTTAGCGGCTGAATGCAAAAATCACTTGCTTGGACGACGCGCGCAACTGGACTTGGCTGATCATTCAAGAGCGATGCTTGGGTGCGGGCCTGGCAGCACGAACTGCCGCTCCCGATCCTATGCCGATAGAGCGCCGCTAGGCATGAATGATGAAGTGATTGATTACGAGCGTATCAGCGAGTTAGCTACTGTCGCCAACGTGCGCGGCTTCTGAGGTCATCGAGCCGCTGTGGAGAGTTGACGCGTCCTCGAGCAATTGTCGGAGATGCGTCACCGAAGAATTGTCTGTTTCCACAGGCAATTCGCCGATCGAGGCATCCATCTTGGCAGGGTTGCCGGTAAATATGGAAGGAGATTGAATGTGCTGGAAATCGAAACTGTCGAGCTGCGAAATGACAGACACTGCGCTATCGTGCGTGCTTGCCAAGCCTGAGAGCGGCGGTGCTGATTGATTTGGTCCGGAGCCATTGGTTTCGGAGCCGAACACAAAATTGTCGGCCTGAGAGATAAACGCCAGAAGACCCGCCGCTAGCGCCGCGTTCCCAGAATTGGAATGTGAATCGGTGCCGGATGGGTTTGACCCACCATTAGACTGGCCTAAGTTGATATTCGCTAAGGGCATTTGCCCGGTCGATGTGGCCGCAAAACTCGGACTTCCTGCCACGGGCGGGTCGATCAGCAGTGTGCCTCCGTGGCCATCATCTGACAGAATGAAGTTTCCGAGCACGTAAGTTCCGTTGAAATGCAGGTTGGCAGTATGTGCGCCATCCGTGATGGTCAAAGTTCCGCTTAGATACGTCTCCTTGGCCGTGGCGAAGCTAATGTCCTTGAGGTCGATCGAATCCGAGTGAGAGGTAGTCCCATCCCCGGCAAATCCGGCAATCTGCCCCGTGAAGGAGGCGGAATTGTCGAGTACGAGCGAGCCAGAGTTGCCCGCGTCATTCGCAAACGTGATGTTCTCTGAGCTTGCGCCTGCGAGTTCCAATGTTGAGCCGCTGTTGATGGTGCTTGAACTCGCAGGGGGGGCCGCGGTTGTTGTAATGGGAGGATCAGTCACTGTGATGGTTTGAGTGCTCGCCACGGCACCGTCAACCAGTTCCTTGACGGTCAATACGTCCGATAAATCACCGTTGTTATGAAATGTCAGGCCGCTGTTCACTTCCGCATCGGTAAACGTATAGGTCGTGATTCCTCCACTTGTGTGCGGGTTTACCGTATGTCCGTCTCCGGCTGTTATTGTCGGTGCATTAACGCCGCTGGCGAAGCTAATCGTCACCGAGATATCATCATCGGGTGAAGGCTCCAACGCGACTGCAATCCCGAGCGCTACCGAACCGTCGTGTGGTACGGACAGCGAGACGTTGGCGATGGTGAGGAACGGAACGATGCCAATGGCGTCGCTCGTGTACGAATGCGTATTGCCCGCCGCATCCGTGAAGGTCACCGCGAGCCGCAGAAGACCACCTTCGTCATCCTCGTTTGGCTCATAGCTCTTTGAATTACTGCCAACCACGTCCCAGCTGCTGCCGCCGTCGTGTGAAACCGACCATGTATAGGTAACGCCGGAAGACGGTATATCGCTGTCGCTATCCGCTAGAGTTGCCGTAATAGTTTGAAACTCGACCGCATGACCGGCTGTCAATCCGGCAAAGCTAAACGTCACCTGCTCGTTCGTGTCCTGGTCGAGAGTTACGCTGTTGCCGCTGACTGGCTCAAACGAATTCCCGGCGGGGTCGATGGCAACCTGTAACGCAGCGGTGATCGTACCGTCCGCCAGCGAGGACAGGTCCGCCGTGTAGCTCGCTTGCCCGCCAGTGACGTTGACCACCACCGTGTGATGCGACGAATC
>JAMXLL010000320.1 GCA_024281015.1 Candidatus Binataceae bacterium | reverse complement strand
ACGGATTCCGAACAAGAAATCTGCGCCCACAATTGCGCGCACCCGGGTGGCGATTTCCCGCAGGAGCTGAAAACGCTGATCGGCGCTTCCTCCGTAACGGTCGGTGCGGCGATTGGTCGCCGGGTTCAAAAATTGGTGAATAATGTAGCCCTTTGACGCGGTTACTTCGACGCCGTCGGCACCAGTCTCGCGAACCCGGCGTGCCGCCTGCTCGAACTCTTCGACCTCCCGCTCCACCTCACCGGTGGTCATCGCGATAGTATGGTTGCGATACCCATAGAGCAGGTCGAAACCCGCAGAAGCCGATTTCGCGTCGGCGTCTTGAGAAAGCAGGCTGGTTTGAGTCTGACCGCCAGGATCACCAATCTGAATGATGTAGCGGCAATCGTGCTGATGGACCGCTTTGATACCTTCGCGCAGGGGACCGATGAAGCGATCTTCGCTCAACTTGGGATATTCCAGCGGCGATAACCGGTTGCGATCGATATCTATCGTGGCAGATATAATGCCGGCTACCCCGGTTTGAGAAAATTTCTTTTCGAAATGCCGCCACGCCGGCGACACGCTGCCATCGTAATACGATGTCCGCCCGCCCATCGACGATCTCAGGATGCGGTTTTTGAACGCAACTCCCTTTATCGTAAAGGAATCAAAGAGCATGGTGCTTCCTCCCCGCAGCCGGTCTTGTGCCACTAAATCGGCCTGCCCGCAAGCCCCATATATTAACTCAAAGAATACAAAAGGTACTCATTGATCGGCCACCCGGAGGGCATGACAACTTGTGAGCCGGTGAGCTGTTCCAGAATGCGGGAGTGTTAGCAGGCATCCACTGGCGGAGACTGGGAGGGCCGTGGTGTCCGCTTCTGCTGGAGCGGCAGTCACGACACTGCTGCGCGTCGCGGCAAGCGGCACTATCTAACGGTGCACTGACCTGGTCAGGTCAGTTGAAATCGCCGCAGAGAAATGGCCTGGCGTCGCTTCGAGCGCCGAGACAAGTGATCGAGCTGGTTGTATGCCTCGCGCCGTTGCCTACTCGCGTCGCGACTTTTCTACCTGACGTGCTCGTGCACGAACGTGATGATCTTCTCGATGGCCTTGGCCGAAGCAGGCGCATCTGGCTTGCGGATGATGAAACCCTCCGCCATTCCTTCGGATAGTTCCAGCTCCAGGTGTCCGCCGGCTTTCCGATAACTCACAACGAAACGGTCGAGGTGTTCACGCGGATGCGCGATGTCGTCGGTGCCTTGAATGTACAGGGCAGGAGGGGTATCAACCTTCTCGCCACGATCGAGAATTCGCAACGGGCTGCCCTCGGCCATCGCTTTCTCGGTCTTCCAGTATTTATCGTGGAGCGGCAGCACCAGGTCCGCTATTTCCGGATATGGCCGTCCGCCTGCCTTCAGCTTTTGCGCGTAATGATACCGTCCCAGGGGGTCGATTACAGGCCAGTACATGATGGCGCAGCGGACGCTCGCATCAAGCGACGGCGATCCCGGCGGCAGCGCAATCGAGGCATAGCGCGGATCGCGTGGCCGCATTGCGGCAAGCATCGCCTGATGTCCGCCGCTCGAACTCCCGGCGATTCCAACCAGGTCGGGACGGCTGCCGAATTCATTTGCGTGCGCCTTCAGCCAGCGGACTCCGTAATTAATATCCGCCATCGAAGCCGGATATGAAGCCTCGGGCGGCATGCGAAAATCCAGCGCGGCGATCACTACCCCGGTTTTAGCCAACGCTTCGTTGATGACCGTATCGGCGAGCCGGTCGCTTAAATTCCAGGCTCCTCCATGAACATCAATCAACGCGGGGAAAGGGCCGGTGCCGCGGGGTTTGAACAAGCGCGCCAGCAGTGGCTTGCTCCCATGCCTGAGGTATTCGACATCTTCTACATCGATTTCGTGAGTCTTCAATGGCATGTCACTTCGCCTCCCGGAGCAGTTTTTCTACCTGGCTCTCTACTATGGTGCCCTTGAAAAAGTTCGGATTCATATCAGTCCACAGCCGTGCCGGATTAACGAATACGAAATCGCGAAAATCGTCCGCACTGATGACGCCCTCATCGACCAGTTCGTAAGCCTCTTCGGCGACCGTCTTCATATCGGGTACATCCCAGTGGCCAATATCGGAACTGAAAATAGCTCGAAGCCGCGCCCCATACGGATTTTTCCTGGCGTCGAAGGCCATCGCATTGATCGGATCGTCAGCTTCGCAGCCGAAGTAGAAATTAGGCACAAACAGGCGGGGAATATCGGACGGTTGATTCACTCCAGTATGCGCGAAGTCGTCGATCGCCGCCTGGTCTTCGTCACTGGCGCCGGTAAAGGCATGAATGCCGACCGTCGCGAGCGATCGGTCCTGGGGTGAATCGAGTCTGCCTTTGACCAGTTCCCCCCCGTAGCGATGGCATAGGTCAAGGAACATTTCGCGGTCGAGATTCGCCGGATTGTAGTTTTCCATCCCGGTCCGGTTGCGCTTTTTCCAGTGCCCGATCAAATCGCTATAAAGACTACACGCCCACCCGGCGCCGCATTCGAGAAAACCAAACTTCAATTGGGGGAACCGGCTGGTCACCCCCGCAAAGAACAGCGCTTTGCATAATCCTTCGCCGGCCGCGGCAAAGTGACCGATGTGATTATACATGTAGTTATTAACGGAAGTGCGGAACCCTATTCCCTGACTGCTCGAATGGAAAGTCGGTGGAACCCCCAATTCGATGCATTTCACCCACACCGCATCGTAATCGTAGGCACTGTCGAGGCAAAATGTATCAAGCCAGTAGGCATGATCTCTGGGATGAGCTGCAATAGGGCGGGCCACATAACCGGCAACCATTATTGCCTTCATCCCCAGTGTTCTCACCGCGTATTCCAATTCATCAATCGCCTCCTGCGGCGTATGCATCGGGATGCATGCCGCAGGTGTCATGCGATCGGCGTAATCACGGAAGATTCGCGCATGATAGATGTTGAAGGCGCGGCAAGTAGCGCGGCGCATCTCCTCGTCGTCGGTATGAGGAGCGCCAAGTCCCAGCGACGGGTAGAGCACGGTAAAATCGAGGCCGAACTCGTCGAGCCGTTGGTACAATAGCTTTGGTATCGATGCAGTGGCGCGGTCGAGCGTATTTTTCATGGCCACGCCCCACCACGGTGGGCGCGTCATCCGGCGCTCAACGCGTTCCGCCGCCGATGCCTCGTACCATCGAGAACCACCGAAGCCCCCGCGCTTGACATAACGATCGGTGATAGTGGCACCCGCCACCTCCTTCAGCACGTCAAGAAAGGCGGGAAGGAACTCGACCGTGTGTCCGTCTGAATCGATTATGGGGTGGTCCAATCGGGCGCGAATTTCCGCGGAACCGGATTTACTCATACTTGCCGCTCCAATCGCTGTGCCGGCGTTGCAACCGCCTCTGGAATGTACGACCGTCCAGTCGCCCAAGGCAAATGACCATGCGCCTCCACAACGGCGCGCCCTAGGGACTTGGGACGGTTCCGGCCGAACGCTGCTGGATAATACCCTAAGAATTTATGGACGACTGGCCTCGCAATCCTGTAGGTTCTTTGCAAACCGCAGGTCTATCCTCAAGCCTGCGGCGGAGGGATTTGCATGATGAACGGTCCGAGGATGCTCGAAGGCTACCGCGTTCTGGATTTTGGTCAGTTTGTGGCCGGCCCGACTTGCGGGAGGCTGTTGGCCGAGATGGGTGCCGAAGTTGTCAAGCTCGAATTGGCACCGCAAGGCGATCGCGTCCGCGAAGGGGGCTTCAAGCCAACCCAACCTGAATATAAGCAGAGCAGCCAGAGCACCTATTACTTTCAGCACAATCATAGCAAGCTCAGTTTTGCGATTGATCTTAAAAAGGCCGGTGCCCGCGAACTCGTGACCGCGATGTTGCCAAAATTCGATGTACTGACGGAAAATTTCGCGCCCGGCGTTATCAGCCGCCTGGGCTTCTCTTACGAGAACGTCAAAAAGGTTAATCCCCGGATCATAATGTGCTCGATCTCAATGGCCGGACAGACCGGACCGCTCTCAACCAAGGCCGGCTATGACCATATCGGCCAGTCCTACGCCGGCATCACCGACGGACTAGGCGAACCCGATCGCGGACCGGCGATGGCCACCATGGCCATCGGCGACGTGTCGACAGGAGTGGCAACGGCGATGGGGATATGCGCGGCGCTGCTGCATCGCGAAAGGACCGGTGAAGGTCAGTATCTGGAAGGCTCATTGCTCGACACCTATTTCCATATGCACGATCAGCATGTGCCGAAGATTGCCTTGGCCGGTGACAAAGTCCGGCCAACGCGTGAGGGTCAAGTGCCACGGGCGGTCGGCCCGTTAGGCATTTATCGGTACCGCGATAACCAGTACATAACGATATTGACCACGCCCCATCAGTGGCCGCAGGTTTTGCGTGCGATGAATCGGCCGGATCTGGCCGATGATCCGCGTTTCGCCAAGCCTCGGTCGCGCGCGCTCAATCACCTTGATCTGAAAGAAATTATCGAGCAGTGGCTGTCCACGTTTTCGACGCGGGATGATGCTCTGGCCGCCCTGGACAAGGAGCGAGTGCCATGTGGGCCCGTGCTGACCGTCAACGAAGCAATGGCCCATCCTCATCTGAACCAGCGTAAGACCGTCAGATGGGTGGACGATCCGCTGCTCGGACGCGTCGCCGTCCCCGGCATCCCTGTCAAATTTTCAGCCTGGCCAGATCGAATGCAGTTGCGCGCCGCACGGCTCGGGGAAGATAACGAAAGGGTCCTGCGCGAATATCTTGACCTGAACGACAGCCAGATTCGCGAGCTTTATCGTAGCGGGGTGCTCGTCCGCGACGCTACGCTTGGCCCCAGCCCCGCCGACTCTTGATCGCGGCTGAACAGATTAGAGCGGGACAACAAGTACCCAATGGTGACGTATGTCAGTTCGAATTATCCCAATGGTATGTGGCTGGCTTGAAACGGAACTTCGCTCAATTCTCGCCAAACAACCGGGGCGAGTGAAGATTCCAATACCCAGCTTTCTGATAGAGCATCCCAAGGGGCGAGTCATTTTCGATACGGGCTTGCATCGAGAATTGCAGGACAGTTCCGATCGGATCGGAGAACTCGCCAAATTCTTTGAGGTACACTATCGGCCAGGTGAAGAATTGGGCGCTCGTTTGCGCAGCCGGCAGGTTGATCCCGAACGAATTGACTACATGATAAACTCGCATCTGCATTTCGATCATGTAGGCGGAAATGCCGACGTGCCCAATGCCAGGTGGATCATTCAGCGCCGTGAATGGGACGCTGCAGCCGACCCCGAACTCGCGAAACGCAACGGCTATAATCGTGCTGATTTCGATTTAGGTCACCAACTCCAGTTGATTGACGGTGAGCACGATCTCTTTGGCGACGCCACCGTCGTCTGCGTGCCAACTTACGGGCACACCGCCGGCCATCAATCGCTGCGAGTGAGGCTCGACGGCGGTGAAATACTGCTGACTGCCGATTCCTGCTATATGCGCAAGGTGCTCGAAGAGATGGTGCTGCCGCCCTTTGCTCATGATTTTGATGCGATGAGGCAGGTCATCGAGCGCTTCCGGGCAATGGAAAGGGCCGGCACGCGCCTTATCTTCGGTCACGATCCTGATCAATGGCGAGACGACGGAGCCCTGGCGATTCCTGTCCAGTGAGCCAGCCGCTCGGTAATCTGTGGTGCTGTAGGCGGGCAGATTTCGGTGACGCAGCAGCAACCCTCGTGCAAGGGATCGTCGGGGCGGTGACCGGGGTGGGAGCCGATAGCATTGTCGTGATTACCGGTAGTATATATCCCACGCTGGAGCAATTGACGCTGTCGATCACCTGGTCTTAGTCTAGTAGTGATCTTAGTCTATT
>JAMXLL010000319.1 GCA_024281015.1 Candidatus Binataceae bacterium | reverse complement strand
ACGGAAACCCTTTCTCGCTAGCCTCGCTAAAAGGCAGACCCGTCCTGGTTGATTTCTTTTACACGACCTGTCCCGGCCCATGCCTGGTTCTGACTGCGCGCATGCGTTCGATTGCAGATAAACTTGGCACTAGTCTGGGCTCAAAAGCTTCGTTCGTCTCGGTTACGGTTGATCCCGAACGCGATACTCCCACGCGGCTTCTGGCTTATGCGAAAGAACAACGCGCCGAACGAAAAGGGTGGATATTTTTGACCGGAACGCCGGCCCAGGTTGACGCTCTGATGACGCGTTTCAAGCTTGTCCGCCCACACGAAGCAGACGGTTCGGTCGCTCACGTATTGGAGTTTTTTTTAGTCGGACCCGACGGCCGCTTGCGGGATCAGTACCTTGCTTCCGAGGCACACCCAAACAGAATCGCCGCCGATATACAACAAGCAGCGGCGCGGCGCCTCGCCCTGAACCCGCCGCTCACCGCGCCTGATTAGCGCATCTGCAACGGCGAGCAGGATCTTTGCTCCACTACACCGAGCGATGCACGCGCGGCCGGGGCGTTCCAACGAGGATAGATTGACCGGCTCAGCGGCTGCTCTTGCGGGACTTGCCGGTCTTTTTGACGCTTTTCGCCTTCACTGAACGGACGCTTCGGCGCCGTGAGGCGGCGCTCCGTGCCTGACGGGAGAGCGCCTGACTGGAGCCTGCGTGCCGGCTTTCGTGCTTGAGCGTGCGCTTAACTGCACGCGATCTTTTCGGTGCAGGTTTATGAGGATGGCTGGCTGCTTCCGTATCGCGTTGGGCCTTTCGACGCGTACTTTGCGAACTCCGCGACGGGTCAGGCTGCGGTAACTTTATGCCCGCACGCCGGGCCTTCGACAGCCCGATTGCGATGGCCTGCTTCGGTGAGCGAGCCCCATGTTTGCCCCTGCGGATATGTTCAATCTCTTCACGGACGAACTCGCCGGCCTGTGTCGAAGGGGCCTTACCTTCAGCCGCATCCTTGCGTGCGCGTCGCAATGTTTCTCGCTCGGGCATTTGACAGCTCCTCCTTTCAGATAGTGCGATGAATTACTATCGCGCGCATTTGTCTTCCTGATTCGAAACGCTGTACTTATGTCAAGAAGCAAGCGGGATACCACCTCATCACGGGCCGTGAGCGAGCCCGTCAAGCTCGCCCAACATCAGGCGAGTTATCCTTACAGCCTGTTAGCTGTTAGGACGCGTCAACAGCAGCAAAGACTTGGCTAGCATATAGTCTTCGGGCGTATTGATATTCACGAAACTGCTCAGATCAGGTTCTATCTGCCGCAATTCTGACTCCCTTGGGCGATAGGCTCTCAAATCCGAGGTTATCTGCGTCAGGCGGCGTTCAGCGGATGCGAGATGCAACTCGAGAGTCGTTGTCGCACTGCGGCGATATACCGCGCATAGTGGCTGGGCTTTATTGTTGATGATAGGAATTACTGCCTCATAGCCATTCAACATCCCGTAAAGTGCGCGCGCCAACCCGCTCTGCAGCAGAGGCAAATCACATGAGCACACGAATGCGACGTCATTTGCCATAGAGGTCAGCGCCTGCGCCAAGGCTGACGCTGCCCCCTCGTACGGATTACAGTCCCGAAGCAGCCGCACGGATGAGGGTGCCGTCCCTAGCAGATCCTCAATCGGAAAAGCCTCAAATTCAGCAGGCGCCGCCATCACCAGCATTTCGTCAAAATCGCGGAATTCTGCAATTAGGCGCTCCAGAATAGTGCTGTTGCCAAATCTGAGCGTAGGCTTCGGGCGGCCCATGCGGCGGCTCCGGCCACCGGCCAGAATTATGACACTAGGGGAGCGCACGGTCGCAAATACCGTTTCATTCCAACCTTTTCAAGGCGGCAAAACGCAGTGGTGGATATTACCCCGAGGCCGATTTTGCGCGCCGGGATCAGGCTGGCTATGCTTGGCGCCACGGTGACGATTAAGCATACACCGCTCATTGCACAATATCTTGGCGTCAAACAGAAGGTGCCTGATGCGATTCTGTTTTTCCGCCTGGGCGATTTCTATGAGATGTTTTTCGAGGATGCAGAAATCGGCGCACGCATCCTCGATATCCAACTTACCTCTCGCTCGAAAGACGGCGTACCACTCTGCGGAGTGCCTTACCATGCCGCCGAATCATACATCGCCAAACTGCTGAAGGCCGGTCATAAGGTCGCTATCTGTGAACAAAGTGGCGAATCGGCCCGCCCGCGCTCTCAAGCACGCACTAACTTCTCTCCCAGCATCTCGGCCGGTGAAGACCAGCAATCCCGCTCGAGCGACGACCAGCTGCAACTAATCTCATCCGAGAACAGTAAGGCGCGAGGGCTCATGCCGCGCCAGGTGGTTCGGGTAATTACGCCGGGCACCGTGGGTGAAGAGATGGTTCTGGTGGCGGACCAGAAGAATTTTCTGCTCGCGCTTGCGCCCGACGGCGATGGTTGCGCGCTTGCCGCAGTAGATGTGTCTACCGGAGAATTTGTTGCCGCGCGAATGTCAATTGCGCTGGCTCGCGAGGAACTCGCGCGCCTCAGGCCAAGCGAGATTCTCGTTCCCGAGGATACCCCGCAGCTCCATCTGGTCACGGAAAATCTGAAGCTGATTAGTACCGAGTTGCCGCAATCCGCGTATCAGATTGAGCCGGCACGCGAAGTTCTCAGGCGGCGGTTCGGGCCGGTTTCCGACGAGCTCGAACCCGCACTGGCTGCCGCCGCGGGCGTGGCAGTCAACTACCTCGAACAGAATTTCGGCTTCGATATAGCCCACCTCCGGGTGCCACGAACCTATCACCCGGCCGAGTACATGCTGGTCGATGAAACCAGCCGTCAACACCTTGAGCTAGTCATGTCGACCGATGGCACCCGCACGGGCTCGCTGTGGTCGGTGCTCGACGAAACCCTGACTCCCGTCGGTGCACGTACGCTGGCGAATTGGATCGTTTACCCACTCATGGACCGGGAGCGCATTCGTGCGCGCCACGATGCCGTGGAGGAGCTCTTCGATAGCGACCTGAGCGGAGCAGTAGCGGAAGCCCTCAGGCGTATCGGCGATCTCGAACGGCTCGGTGGACGGGTTGGCAGCCTGCGTGCCTCGCCGCGCGACGTACTGAAGCTGGCGCGCGCCCTTGAGGCCGCGAGCGCGCTTAAACAGCTAACCGAGCGGGGCCGCAGCGAATTGCTTCAGACAATCGCGAGCCGTCTCACGCCCCAGCCCGGCCTGGTGAGCCAGATCAATACGACGCTCAGTGACGAGCCACCGGTAAACCCGCGCGACGGCAATACTATTCGCGCCGGATTCAGCGCAGAGGTCGACGAATTGCGCAGCCTGTCCCTGGATGCGCGGGACGTAATCGCCCGGCTTGAAGCATCTGAACGCGAGCGCACCCGGATTGCTTCGCTCAAGATCCGTTATAACCAGGTCTTCGGCTATTACATCGAGGTCAGCAAGTCGAACCTGGAACGTGTGCCGCCCGATTACGAACGTAAGCAGACCCTGGTCGGCGCGGAGCGCTTTACCACTTCGGGCTTGAAGACACTCGAGCACAAGATTCTTAGCGCGGAGAGCGGCTTGAAGGAGCTCGAGGCCCAGCTCTTCACCAAATTATTGCGCGACCTCGCGGCACATTGTGCGCTTATCCTCGATACCGCGGTGGCTGTGGGTGAATTCGAAGCGCTCCGCTCACTCGCGCTGGTCGCCCGCCGGCGTGGATACGTGCGGCCGCAGATTGACTCCGGCACTGCTATCGTGGTCCGTGACGGGCGTCATCCGGTACTTGAGGCCGGAATGAAAACGGGCGAATTCGTGCCCAACGACCTCAGCGCCGACCCTCGCGAATGCCAGTTGTTACTGATAACTGGGCCGAACATGGCAGGCAAATCAACCTATCTCCGCCAGGTAGCCCTAATTGTAATTATGGCGCAGATGGGAAGCTTTGTACCGGCCACCGAGGCCAACATTGGTGTGACTGACCGCGTGCTCACTCGCATCGGCGCCCGCGACGAGCTGCGCCGCGGGGAATCGACGTTTATGGTCGAAATGCGGGAGACGGCACGCCTGCTGCAAGGATTGACCGCGCGTAGCCTGCTGCTGCTCGACGAGGTCGGCCGCGGCACCAGCACCTTCGATGGACTTGCAATTGCGTGGGCGGTAGCTGAGTACCTGCATGATTCAACCGACGCCAAAGTCCTGTTCGCGACCCATTTCCATGAATTGACCGAACTTGCACGAGCCCGGCCGCGGGTAAAGAATCTCAGCATGGCGGTGCGGGAGTGGGGCGATGAGGTCATTTTTCTGCGGCGCGTGGTGGAAGGTGCTGCCAGTCGTAGCTATGGAATCGAGGTCGCGCGGCTGGCTGGACTCCCGCCAACGGTCATCACGCGCGCACGGCAAATCCTGAACAATCTCGAACAGGGCGAATTTGACGACAACGGGATGGCGCGGTTAGCTCGCCCACCCTGCAACGAGCGTGGGGCAGCCCAGATGAGCCTCTTCGCACCGCCGGAGTCCCGCGTCATCAACGAAATGCGCGCGCTCGATGTAAATCGGTTAACGCCGATGGATGCGCTGAACACGCTTGCCGCCCTCGTCGCACGACTGCATCGAGGCAGCGGAGCGCAGTGAGAAGACGAGCGTGAGAGACCAGCGAGGAACCAGCTCTACCGGGGTGCCACTCCCTTCGCGCTTCCTTTCTTTCCTGTCCTTACCAACGATGGTCCCCCTTGCGCTCGCGTTGCTGGTATCGGTCGATACCTTCGCAGCGACCATCGAGCAGTACTCCCTGCGCCAAATCGGCGATGCTGTGGAACTCAGATTTCAGATGCGCGGCACTGCCAGAAGATGGCATCTGCATAGCCACGGTCAGGAATTGTGGCTCGAGCTTTATCACTCGCGGGTCAACCCTTTGCTCAACCCTGCCTCTCTGCCGATCGCCGCTCCGCTCACGAGGGTCGGCATCGACGACTTCGGTGGCGGAAAGCTACGCCTTATACTCCGCGTGCGCGGCCAGGTTGACTACGCCGTCGCCCAGATGCCGCAAGCGCTAGTGGTGAGAATCGCATCGGCGGAGCACAGGGTTGATTTGACCGATCCGCTGCTGCATGAGTTGGAACGCCGCTCGCCGGCAACGCTCGCGCGATCATCCTCTGTGCTGGAGCCGACCCTCGACCAGAGTGGGATAGCGGAAAATAGAGCGCCGATACCCACCGACGCCGTCAATTTACCCAATCGGCCGGCCACACTATCGACCATCCCGGAGCCGAGCCGAAGCCCCTTGCCCAAGCCGGCGGCGCCGCCGGTCGTAAGCGGCGCAGGCGGTTATAGCTCGCAGACGCCAGTGCAGCCGGTTCAACCCGTCGCTCAATACCTGGGACCCGTTCCCGGGATAGGGCGCGATACAAGACCGGCGGTCGTAGTTGACGCCGGTCATGGCGGTTTCGACCCCGGCACCCAGTCTGCCGGGGGAATCGCGGAGAAGACGGTCGCACTGGCAATTGCCCGGCAGCTAGCCGCGACGTTGCAATCGCGCGGAATCGATGCAGAATTGACGCGCGATGATGACAGGTTCCTTAGACTCGGCGCGCGAACTGATTTCGCCAACCATGCCCATGCCGATCTGTTTGTTTCTATCCATCTGAATTGGAGCCCGGACTGGCAAACCAGCGGTATCGAGACGTACTACTTGAACAACACCACCGACCGGGCCACGATTCGGCTTGCGCAGATGGAAAATGGTGGAGACTATAGTACCTTTGGCGAATCCAACCTAAACTACATTCTCACCAACTTGCGGCAGGATTTTAAGGCCCACGAATCGTCTTCGCTCGCGCGTTTGATCGAGGCCGACGTCGCCACAAGTATCGACAGTATGCTGGGGACCAGAGTGAATGCGTTGGGCGCGAAAAAGGGCCCGTTTTACGTGCTGGTCGGGGCGGAGATGCCGTCTGTTCTGATCGAATGCGGTTTCCTGTCGAACCCGCGAGAGGCCCAACTGCTCGCTCGGCCGAGTTATCAAAACGCGCTTGCGGAGGGCATAGCCGTGGCGATTTCGCATTATTTCAACGCCAATGCGGCGGTGGGGAATTTGTGAACCCGGCGGCCGGGGCAATAGCCTGCGCGACCGAATCGGCCATTGTGGAGCAGTTGCAAAGCGGTACTCGCGCCGGCGACTGCGCACGCGCGTATGTTGATGGAGTGCGAGCCGAGCTTATGCAGCGCCATCTGGCGGGCGCCGGCGGGCTCGAAATCGTTCGCGCCTTCTCCGCCGCGATGGACCGCTTGTTGAAAGCAATCTTCCGCTACGCCGACGGCATACAGACCAAGCGCTTCCCCCGGCTGGATCAGCGCCTCACAGTCGTGGCGCGAGGCGGTTATGGGCGCGCCGAACTTAATCCGTATTCCGACATCGACCTGCTGTTCCTGCACAACTATAAGCCGGGCCCCTACCTGGAAGTGGTTACAGAGACCATCCTTCATGCCCTCTGGGATGCGGGCCTGGTAATTGGCTACTCCGTGCGCAACCTGCCTGAGTGCATCAAGATGGCGACCGCTGACCTCAAGGAAAAAACCGCTATTCTCGATGCACGATTGCTCGCCGGCGACGCTGAGCTATACGGCCGCTTCGAGCAGTCACTGATCAGCGATGTCCTGAACCGCGACCAACCAAATTTTTTCAAGGCCAAACTCGAGGAAAGCCGCGACCGCCACAAACATTATGGTGATTCGGTGTATCTGCTCGAGCCGCAATTGAAGGAAGGCGAAGGCGGGCTGCGCGACCTGCATACGGCGTTGTGGTTGGCCAAAGTCAAGTACAAAGTCAATTCGCTGACGGAATTGGTGCAGCGGGCCATTATTACCGACGCCGAACTGGGGGAAGTGATAGGAGCGCAGGACTTTTTGCTACGATTACGCAATGCCCTGCATTTTATGAGCCGCCGCCATTCCGATCAGCTTACGTTCGAATTTCAGGAGCAGATTGCACCGACTCTGGGTTTTCACGAAGCCGGTGGCCTGCCAGCCAGCGCCCACCTGATGCGCGCGTATTATCAACAAGCGAGCACTATTCTGCGATTCTCAGAAGGGCTCATTGCGAGGGTCACGGAAGATATGGCCACCTCGCGCTTCCTACGCCGCATTCCGGGACGACAGATTCGCCCCGGCGTTATCATTCAAAGCCGGGTCCTCGGAATCGCCGACGCGCAGCTGTTCAAACGTGCCCCACTCAACCTGGTTACTATTTTTGCCGATTGCCAGGCGCATGGGGTCGAGCTTTCAGGCAATACCTATCAATTGGTGCGAGACAATCTTGCGTTGATTGACGACCAGATGCGCCACAGCCCGGAGACCGGCGCAGCATTGATGAAGATCCTGAGCGCACGCCAGCGGGTCGCCGACACGCTCGAAGCGATGCATCGGGCGGGAGTGCTGGGCGCAATCATTCCAGAATTCGGTAACCTGTACGCGCGGGTACTACACGACCTCTATCACATCTACACGGTCGACCGGCATTCGCTGGCGGCCATCCGCGAATTGGAGAAGCTGCGCGCTGGCGAGTTCAAGGACAGCAACCCCCTGCTGACGGAAGTCGCGCGCGAATACGACACACTGCCTCTGGTTTTTCTTGCCCTGCTGCTCCACGACATCGGCAAAGGCTACGGCCACGATCATCATGAGCGCGGGGCCCTGCTCGCCGGCGAGGTATGTAAGCGGCTGGGACGCGACAGCGAGGAAACGGACCTCGTAGTGTTTCTGGTCCATCAGCATCTGACAATGTCCCAAGTGGCGCAAAAGGGTGACGTCAACGACGATCGGACCATCACTGAGTTTGCCCGCCAGGTCGGCTCAATCAGCCGCCTGAAGGCATTGTACCTGTTGACCTTCGCGGATATGCGCGCGGTCGCGCCGAGTGTTTACAACAATTGGCGCGACATGCTGCTCAGCGATCTCTATATGAAAACGCTCAAGCTCCTGGAGCAAGGGGATCGGGAAGCAGTGGACCCGGAGCGCCGGTTGGCGCTGGTCAAGACTGCGGTGGGGACCCGGCTCTGCGCTACCAATGCGAGCGCCCAGGAAATCACCGATTTTCTCGAGCTGATGCCGGAACGCTACTTCCTGACGGTGCCGGAAGCCGATATTGTCGCGCACTTCGATGCGATGCGGGCACTGGGCGAGAGACGGCTGGTCTGCCGCCATCGCCATTTTCCGGATCTGGAGTTCAGCGAATTCATCGTAATCACCGCAGATGAACCGGGACTCTTTTCAAAAATCGCCGGAGTACTGACGGCCAACTATCTGAATATCCTCTCCGCGCGGATCACAACGCGCGCCGACGGCATCGCGCTGGACGTGTTCCACGTCTCTCATCTGCAGGGCGCCAAAACAATGGCAATGGAAGAGGACCGCTGGCTCCGAGTCGAGCGCGACCTCGAGCGCGTGCTCGGCGACGAGCAGGATATTGAGGCGCTGGTCGAAAGCACGCAACGCAGCCGCCTGGCGGGACGAAAATTCGTCCGCCGCGTGCCCACCGAGATAACGGTCGACAACCGCTCCTCAGAGAAATTTACCGTTGTAGACGTGTTCACGCAGGACCGGGTGGGACTGCTCTTCGCCATTACTCATACGATTTTTCAACTCGGATACTTAATTCATCTTGCGCGCATTTCGACCAATGCCGATCAAGCGCTCGACGTCTTTTACATCAGCGACCGGGCGGGAAACAAAATCATAGAACTCGAGCGCATGCGAACGCTGCGCACTGCGCTGACCGCAAGGCTCGAAGAGGAGCCAAGCGGCGTGGAAGTGGCCGCGTCCGGCCCTGCCATCGCGCGTGAACCCTGAAACGACTGCGGCGGCCGCCGCGCAGAGAACAGAGGACAAGGTCAGAGATGATGGCGCATGAAGCCGCGGCAGGTGACGAGGATGGCGGATGGGAATGGGACCGGCTGGTCGATCAGCACCTGATTCAACTGACGGTGGAGCGGGGCCTCAGCCGCAACTCGCTTGAAGCGTACGGCCGTGATCTGAACGATTTCCAGCGCTTCTGCCGTCATCATCACATTGCACCAGCTCAATTGGATATACGGGTAATTACGGCGTACCTGGAAGATCTCGCGGTGCGCGAGTTTGCGGTGGCCAGCCAGCGGCGCCGATTGGCCGCAGTGCGCGGACTGGTTCGTGATTTGCTGGAGCGCGGTACGCTGGCACGCGATCCGGCCCGAAATCTTAAGCTTCGGCCTCATATGCGTCGATTGCCGCGCACCCTGGGTTCCAAAGACATTGAGCTGCTGCTCAACACCATTGACCCGAGCACACTGCGCGGCTTGCGCGACCGTGCAATGCTGGAGATTGCCTATGGTTGCGGACTGCGAGTCTCTGAATTAGTCGGGCTTCGACTCAATCAAATAGATATCGACGGCAAATTCCTGATCGTCTTCGGCAAAGGTAGTAAGGAACGCATTGTGCCTGTCGGCAAACATGCGCTGCGCGCCCTCACCGAGTACCTGGCCGCCCGCCATCGCGCGGCCCAGCTTCCATCTGGAGCGGCCGCTAGAAGACAGCGCAGTCTGGCCCCCGCTGTCCGGCCAAACTCCGCCGCCTTTATCACCAGGCTAGGGCGTCCGATGACGCGGCAGGGGTTCTTCAAGGCGCTTAAGGGATGGGCTTCGGGCGACGAACGTCTGGCATGGATTAGTCCACATACACTGCGGCATTGTTTCGCCACTCATCTGCTCGAGGGCGGCGCTGATTTAAGAGCAGTGCAGGAGATGCTGGGGCACAGCGATATATCTACGACCCAGCTTTATACGCACTTGTCCCGCACCCATTTACGCAAGATCCATCGCACGTATCATCCACGTAGCCGGAACGGCCGGCGTTTATCCATTGGTGCGGCCGCTAAAAGCGGCCCGCACCCGGGGGCTCCGGCCCTCGGACTGCAATCCCGCGGCGAAAGGCGGGGCGATCCGATTGGTCAATAGCCACACATTCGTGTCTACACTTCTGATATGGGCCGTGCCTACGGTTCTGGCTATTGTATTCCATGAAGTCATGCATGGCAGGGTGGCACTCGCTTTCGGCGACGAAACCGCGGCCCATGCCGGCCGGCTGACGTTTAATCCTTTGCATCATATTGACCCGTTCGGCACTATCGTCCTGCCCGCGCTGCTCATTTTCCTGCACTTGCCGGTGTTCGGCTACGCGAAACCGGTACCGGTGGATTTCCGCCGCCTGCATCCGCGGCGTTTTGGTATGGTGGCGGTGGCCGCGGCGGGTCCCCTTACGAACTTCGCGCTGGCCGCTGCCAGCGCGGCTCTTTTCAAGTTCGTCGAGACGCTGACGCTTACCGGTCTAACCGCATATATTCTGCCGCGTCTGCTGGCTGCCTCAGTGGCTGTAAATGTCATGCTGGGAGTGTTCAATCTGCTTCCGTTGCTGCCGCTGGACGGCGGACGCGTCCTGGCCGGGATGATGCCGCCGGCGCTGGCGCGGAGTTACGGGCGGCTTGAACGCTTCGGTTTCCTGTTGTTGTTGCTGCTGTTGTATACCAACTGGTTCGAAACACTGATCGACCCGATCATCGGAACTATTACACGGACCTTGCTCGGATAGCTCAACGGCCAAGCCGGCCATGATGTTCTATAATCAGTACTTGGAATGAGTGGAGAAACTTTGACCACCAGGTTTGAGGGCGATAGTCAGTTGCGGTTCCGCCTGCCGGTTTATGAAGGCCCGCTGGACCTCCTGTTGCACTTGATAAAACGCGCCGAACTCGACCCGCAGGATGTCACAGCCAGCATAATCACTGAGCAATATCTCGAACATTTAAACCTGATGCAGGAGCTGAATCTCGACGTTGCCGGCGAATACCTGGTAATGGCCGCCACTCTGTTGCTGATTAAATCGTTCACCATGCTCCCTCATCCGCAAAGCGCAGATACCGATGAGGCTGAGGAACTGAAGCACGACCTGGTCGAGCGGTTGCTCGAATATCAACGGTATCGTGAAGCCGCCGCCAAGCTCGGCGAGCGGCCTCTGCTAGGCCGTGATGTGTTCGCCGCGCCTCGTCAACCCGCGCCAGAAGAGCACTCGCCACCCTCCTATGCCGTGTCGATATTCGACCTGGTGCAGGCCATGGCCGCGGTGCTGAAGCGGCTGACCGACGGTACACCACGCACGATCACACTCCGCGACATTCCGGTCGCGCAGTGCATCCCGCGAATCCTCGCGGCACTCGCCGGCGATGCCCAGGTGGAATTCGTTTCCCTGTTCGACGATCTGACCGAGCGGGCGCTGATCATCGCCAGTTTCATCGCACTGCTCGAATTGATCCGCCGCGGCGAAGTCACGGCTTCGCAAGACGGACCGGGGTGTTCGATCTACCTGAGCCGTGGTCCACGTTTCGGCAGTGGCGCTACCGCCCGCGAGATGACTTCGAGTGGCAGGGATGGAGCGGCGGAGGAAAAGAATGACAACGAATGAAGAAGGGCCAGGCCACCCGCCAACGCCCGAGAATATCGAAAACGGCGAGACCCCGGACGATGCCGGCATCAACCCGGGCGACCAAACGGCTGAGCAGCGCGACGAGCAGCGAGACTGGCCGGATGAAAAGCTTACATCGATCCTGGAAAGCCTGGTGTTCGCCGCCGGTGAGCCGGTGAGCTTATCGCAGCTCGCAAATGCGCTCGAAGAGGTGCCGCGCGACCGAATTCGGAAGACGCTCAACCAGATGGCAGCGGCCTACGCCAGCGGCGGACGCGGCTTGGTGCTCGAGGAAATCGCCGGAGGTTACCAACTGCGCACTCACAGTGACCATTCGGTGTACGTGCGGCGGTTGTTGTCGGTTAGACCGCCGCGACTCAGCCGTCCGGTGCTGGAAACATTGGCCATCGTCGCCTATCGGCAACCAATTACCCGTCCCGAGATTGAGCAATTGCGTGGGGTCGATAGCGGCGGCGTGCTCGATACCTTGAGCGAGCGCAACCTCGTCAAGATTGCGGGGCGCAAAGATGCACCGGGCCGGCCGCTGATGTATACGACGACGCGCGACTTCCTGGAACTGTTTGGCTTAAGGGATCTCGAGAGTCTCCCCGACCTGGCGGAATTCCGCGAACTCGAAGGCCTGCGCGAACCTGCCGGCCCGGAACCACAAAGTCCTTCCCTAATACCTCCTGAAGGGGGTGATTCTGCACAATCAGGCGAGTCCGAACCCTCCCAGCCAGGCATGTCCGCTG
>JAMXLL010000318.1 GCA_024281015.1 Candidatus Binataceae bacterium | reverse complement strand
GATTTATGGCGACGGTGTTAATTGTAGATGATGAGCCTGACACGCGTGAGATTTTAGCCGCACTGCTGGAAAGGGATGGGCGCGAGATTGTAACCGCTGCCGACGGACGTCAGGCAATGGAACGCCTGAGGGATATCCGCGATCCATGCTTGATTGTGCTCGATCTGAGGATGCCCCGAATGAATGGTGGGAATTTCTGCAGCGCCAATCGACGGATCTCGTTTTGTCCAGCGAGCGATTACCAGCCGGAGCAAGGCACCATTTGACCAAGCCGGTCGACATCGACAGGCTGCAAGCTCTAGTTGATCAGTACCGCTAAGCCTGGCGTGGGGTTTGAGAATCTGCTCCAAGGTCCACATATGAGCAGGGCTGCCGAATTCTCGCACCTGGTCAAAGCAATGGTCGCATAACACGCCTGTGTATGGGTGAACCGTTCTCTCGCCAGTGTTATCGAGGACGCGCAGTAAGGGCCGGCTGCCGACATCAGCCTTCACCTTTTGCACAACTTACACAACAACATAGCGGTATCACCAGTACGGGTAAGTAGATGGGTCTCGCCACAGGAGATTGCGAAGCTACATACCGTAGTCGCCACGGCCCGGGGCATTGTACCCCCGACCGTTGGCGGCCGAATTTATCTGAACCGGAGACATGTCTCTTCCGGGCTGGTAACGAGGTCGAATGGCTAGTGAGGATGTCAGCAATCAATGTCCCCACACTGGTGGGGGTGCTTTTCAGACGCTGATTTGCCCGACGCTGATTTGCCCAACATAATCCTTTCTCATCTCACTTACAGAGCTACACCAGCATTAATTGCAAAAGTACCCGGATCTACGCGGATGGTGAACAATGGCGACCAGAAATTCTGGGCTCCCATTAGCGTAAGGCCCGGTGGAGTCGTCATATCGTTGTCCCGCCCGATAGATTCTTTAATAGCTTCGGTAACACTGTAACCTTCTTAATAATAACCGTCGCCGATTCCGGATAAAAAATATTGTGGAGCAGGTTTCCAATCAGCGCACCGCGTTCGAAGCCGAGGTAATAGCGCGTTTCGGTATCCTCCCCAATTTCTTCCGTTCCGCCAGCGCCGCGCCTGAATTAATTCAGAAGCTATGGTCCTTCACGAAATCGGCATACTTAGACAATCCCATTCCGGCCCTGTTCAAAGAACGCTTGTTCGTCGTGCTGTCGCGGCTTTGTCCCGTGCGCTATTGCATCGTGCGTCATATTGGCTTTCTGCTGGGTAATGGTCGGCCAGCAGGGGATGCCCACGCACCGACGCATTCCATCGCCGATGTCGTCAACCTTCTGAAACGACCAACGCCTTGGAACCGCGACATGGCTGCGGTGTATGCCCGTCTTCAAGCCTTGAAGGCACCAATGGCCGAATGGCCGTCGCCCTCGACGGAGGCTGAAGACCAGCTCTTCGCCTGCGCTGCAGTGCTTTTCAGTGAACCCTCTCGTGCTGAGACGGCGCGGCCTGCCCTGTTGAAAGCTCTGGGGGCTCGACCCTTTGAATACTTGGCAGGACTTCTCGCATTCATCCGAACCGCTCACTATTGGACGATGCTCCACCCAGAGATCGAGACAGAAGAGGACATGCGGGCGCTGATGCGCGAGCACGTCGAATTAGCCCGTTTGTTACTGGAAGACCCTGAAGCGGACCGCTGCGAATTGGGATCGAGGCTGTTCGACGAGTTAATGGCTCTGCGTGAGCTCAATGAGCGAGAGGAGCTGAAAAAAGCAAAAGCTGCACTCGAGGAAAAGGATCGTCAAAAGGACCAATTCATTGCTGTTCTCGCGCACGAGCTGCGTAATCCGTTAGCGGCCATCCGCTCGGCCGCGGACAACTTGAAGCTGATGGATCTGGCCGATCCGAGACTGGAGCGCCTGCGCGGCGGGCTGGACCGGCAATCTGCGGTCATGGCACGGATGCTGGACGATCTTCTGGATGCGAGTCGCATACCCTTTGGGAAAATCTCGGTTGAGTCGGAAAATATCGAGTTCAGTGGCCTTGTTCGTGACATTGTCGCCCACAATGAGCAGCTCATCAGGGCGGCTGGCATTGGCCTTGAGCGCGACATTCCCGATTTGCCCTGCTATGTAAGCGGAGATCGCATTCGCCTCGGGCAGATTGTCGATAATCTTCTCTCAAACGCACTCAAGTTCACGCCGGCGCCAGGCCGTATAACGGTGCGACTCGCGGCGCGATCCGGTGATGTCACTCTTCGCGTTGAGGATACCGGCATTGGCTTTGATCCGTCACAATCAGGGGGATTGTTTGAGCCGTTCATCCAGGAGGAACAAGGAGTCGACCGTTCGCGTGGAGGACTCGGGCTGGGGCTGGCGATCAGTCGAACACTGGCCCAGCTTCATAATGGGTCTCTTTCGGGTAGGAGCTCGGGTGTGGGTCAAGGTGCGGTATTTACGCTGACGCTGCCCGTCGCCAGCACACCCATCACAGCCGTTCAGTCGAAGGCGGAACCGCGGCGGACCGAACGCCGGCGAGTCCTGCTCATTGAAGACAACAAGGACGCGGGTGACGCTCTCGCCGAGCTTTTAGGCTTAATGGATTGTGACGTTGATGTCGCCTATGACGGGCCCTCCGGTTTGGCCATCGCCATTGCCACACCTCCGGATTTGATCCTCTGTGATCTCGGATTACCCGGCGGAATGGATGGCTATACGGTTGCCCGGCAAGCACGCGCAGACATCCGATTGGGCAAAACATGCCTCGTGGCAGTATCTGGATATAGCCAGCCAAAGGACCACGCCGCGGCAAAGCAGGCGGGTTTCGACCGCCTTGTGCCGAAGCCAATCACAACGGAGATCCTCGACGAGCTACTGAACAACTCTTCGCCCAAGTCATGACTCCCAAAAAATTCGGATGATGTGGGGCCGCCCCTCGTTTCGGCATGAATGCGTCGTGGCGTTTAACATATGGATTCACCAAGCGCCTCAGGCGTCCCTAAGCGCCGGGCACGGGTCCAGGGCCAAGGACGACATGAGGCTCACGAGGCAGTACACGAGGCCAGCCACAGTTCGGACAGGGAGCGCTACCGTCGCGAGGAACAGGAGGACACTTGCTCTTATCGATCGGCCAGGAGGTAGATTCTCCGAAACCACGGCGAATCCAGCGGCTACTCGCTGCAAGTCGAACCCCTTACGATTCTGAGGGAAGTCTTCGGAACGCGACCCTGAACCGGGCCGTCGCCGGTGCTGCGGCTGGTACTCGGTCAGACAGTTTCGGCACCACCGCTGGTCGGGGGATTCGTTCAGCCGTTTGGCATTTCGAGCACAGCAAGTACGATCTGTATAACACCCCGGTGTCGGTATAAGGCTGCTAGGCGTTGTTTGACGCTTACTCGGAATTGATAGATCAAACTGACATTCCAACAGGAGAGCATTGAATGCTTACCGGTCGGTGCCTCTGCGGGCGTATCCTCTTCGAAATAACGGGAAAATTAGGGCCGGTTATCTATTGCCATTGCTCGATGTGTCGTCGTGCCAGCGGTTCGTCGTTTGCCACCAACGCATCGGTTTTGACAGAAAATTATCGAATACTCGGCGGGTCCGATTTGATCAGGGGTATGAGTCGTCTCCCGGAACCGACGCGCATTCTGGTTCTAAATGGGGGTCGCCGCTTTATGGAACCTTTGCGGATCTCCCATCCGTGCGGCGCGTGAGAGTAGGAACGCTCGACAACGTGCAGGGAATGAAACCAGTTGCACATATCTGGACCGGCTCTAAATCCGATTGGTTCGAAATCAGCGATATGCTCGAACAGTTTAGGGAACAACCGCCGGACAGCTATTGTGCTCCAGGATAGATAGCCCTCTCATGGTCCCGATACTTGTACAGGGTTTATCAGGTTCTTGCTGCTAAGCACGGCAACTGGTGCAATTCGCGAGCCCTGAAACTTAGGAATTCGTTTCACAATTTGTCGCGGCTATCCGCACGTGACGATATCCGAGAGACGCAAATCTCCACCGGGCGCAAGCTCATGCGGGTTCAAGTCTCGCCACGATTGTGATCCAAATAAATCTGGGCATTTGCGCTCTGTGCCTGCAGACGTCCCGATAACCATTGACAGCCAATTTGACAGCCACGGCGACGGACAAGCGCGGATTATATGGACAAACGGGGAGGCGAAGGGCGCGGAATCACTACAATTTACTATTCCCCGAACAATGGTGGACGATAGCCAGTAGAACTGAAAATCTTCGTGTCGGCCGTTCATCAATTAACAGCGAGCGTACGCTAGCCCTCCACCTAATCATGCGCGGAGAGCCCATTAAATTGCTCTGACATCCTGACTCGTCGCGCGCGAAGGGGAGCGAATCGATTTCATCATTCGGTTCTGGGTTCGATTGCTATGAAGGCGACCCGTAGCGACGGCGCGCACAATCCACGCATGCCCTGGTGGTCGCGGGACAAGCTGCATTTCGCGACTCAGTCCCTCGCCACCATGGCTCAGGCCTCGTAAAGGATCCGCATATACGCAATTGCGAGCTGCAAGAATCCAGTGACATTCTAGCGCGCATGAGGCAGAGGCCGACGTAGGGCTTCGGAACTACATGGAGCAATCAAGATGGTTGGCAAGACTTGTCTGATAACTGGGGCAACCAACGGGATCGGACGCGTCACCGCAATGGAGTTGGCCAGGATGGGAGCAGAGTTGTTCCTGGTCTGCCGGAGCAAAGCTCGCGGCGCTGAAACGCTTGCCGAGATTCGGAACCGGACCGGCAATGAGAACGTTCATCTGCTTTGCGCTGATCTCGGATCGCAGAAACAAATTCGAGCCGCAGCAACTGAGTTCTTGGCCACAGGAAAGCCGCTACATGTGCTCATCAACAATGCTGGCTTGGGTAATACGAAGCGGCTGATGACCGTGGACGGAATCGAGATGGTCTTCGCGGTCAACCATCTTGCTTATTTTCTGCTGACGATCCTGTTGCTCGACAGGATTAGGGAGAGCGCCCCGGCGCGCATCGTCAACGTTGCGTCAGAGGCCCACCGGTTTGGGAGCATTAACTTCGACGATTTAGGCAGTGAGCGGCGCTACCGTGTGTTCGGAGCTTACAGTCAATCGAAGCTCGCCAATATCCTCTTCAGTTATGAGCTGGCGAGGCGGCTCGCTGGGAGCGGGGTCACTGTCAACTGTCTTCATCCGGGTGGCATTGCGAGCGGCCTGTGGACCAACAATGGACCGCTGGCGCAGTTCATCATGAAAGCCGGAAGACTCTTACTGAAAACGCCAGAACAAGGCGCACGGACCACGATCTACTTGGCTTCCTCTCGCGAGGTAGAAGGTGTCACCGGAAGGTATTACTCCAACTGCAGGGAGAAGACTTCCAACAGACAATCGTATGACCAGAATATTGCTCGGCGGCTATGGAATGTCAGCGCGCAAATGACAGGAATTAATCCACAAGCATCCGTTGCTCAGCATTGCGGAGAAGAGTGAAACCAACCCCTCTTTTGCTTCTGCGGTTGGTTGCGAGCTGGGCCACCGCACGTCGCGGTGGGACATAATGGCTGGCGCGTTCTTCGGGGTTGCAACCCTCCTGAAAGTCTTTCCGTGGGTGGTTGGTGGGTATTTTCTCTTCCGCCGCCGATGGACGGTGGTGGCATCCAGCCTTATTCTTACGGCTACATTTGCACTTTGGCTGCTCGCCCTTTACGGAATTGATCGCAACCTCGATCTTGCACGTGGCACATGGGTATCAACAACTTGGCTCGATCGGCGACGCAATATTTCCATTATAGGCAATCTTCATGCGCTGCTCTTGGCAGGAGCTCCGGCGAAATCGAGCGCAACCGTGTACTTGCGTATCACCTTTATCGTTCTATTGATTCTTTCAATTGTGGCAATTTCAGGAATAATCACCTGGCGTGCGCCACACGAACCGGTAACCAGCAGTGGTTTATGCTGGAGCCTTAGGATAATCTCCTCGATCCTGCTTTCACCAGTCGCATGGGATTATTATCTGGTTCTGCTAATACCTATGTGTGTGTTGCTAGCGGCACAGATGACCGGGCGTGACAACAGCAGGATCCATCAAATGAACTGTTGGTCATATTTACTGGGCACGGCGTTGGAAATCGGCGGCATGCTGGGTTTTGTGCTGTTGCCCTACTAGGCCACCGCGCGGCAAGCTCGCGGATATTGTGTGCTGGTTGTGACCTCATATGCCGGGTTTTTTCTTATGGGTGTGACAACTACATGGACTAAAGCACGGCCCCAACTGAACATTTAGCAACGTGTCTGTTCTGCCTGCGCTTTGCGGCAGAGCAGTCGGGTAAACCCTATGTACGGTTCATCCTCAAAGGACACAATTACTCTTTCTCATCCTCGCAACTAATCTGCGAATCGCTTCTGTATATCGACGATTTCAATTATGTCATGCGTCGCATGGGCATTGATGCGGTTCGTCTCTGCTCGGGGGCTTCTGTGTTCGCGATGCCCGCGCACGCGAGCGGCCTGGAGCGGATCGCCAACCTTGGACGAAGGCTGGCTCCGACGGCAGCGGTAGTGCGGGGTCACATCGCTGCCTACGACGCCGCGAATTACCGAATTGTCATACATGGCGGCGTCAGCCAAGCGGAAACCCTTTCGGATGTGAGGGTGCTCAGCGATGCTAACGGTCTGTAGCAAGCCGTGGGGGCCGGCTACGCCGACCCCCATCGGTTTCCTGTTCTCGCCGAAACGATATTGCACCCTTGAATAAGCGGCTAACGCACCTCCTTGGCATCGATTAGTACCCCTGCAATCACTGCCGGTTCCTTTCCCTTGTTGAGCCAGGCGTGGTCGGTACCGCGCTGGACCACGACGTCGCCCGGCTCAAGATCAACCTCGCCCTCGTTTAACATCAACGTCACTTTGCCGGAGACCAGCACGACGTAATCGATTGTTCTCGTCTTGTGCATGCCGGGATGCTGGCTGGTATTGCCGCGGCAGTGCGTGGCGTTCATCTGTTCGAACATCTTGGCCATCTGACGTTCGCGCTCGGCGAGAGGAACATTCGGATCCTCGGGCGGAATCACACCGATCCGGAAAATGCTGCCGCCTGGCACAGGCTCGAGAGTACTCACCTGCTGGCCCGCATCGACGGAACCAGTGTTTATCGACCGGGGTCGAATCCGTTGACCAGTAGGCGCCGAACGGGGTCGGCGGCCCATCGATGATGATTACTGATTTGCCTTGGGCGTTGTGCCCAGTGACGATTCGACGAGGTTCACCAGCCATCGTCTGCCTCCTTAAAAGCGGATTGGTATGTTTCGTGGCTCATACTACGCTACGACCGTCGAAGGGATGGCGATGCTCGCGCGAGGTAACCTCCAGGGCCGGCATCATATGGGACGCTATGACGCCGGCCTTGCTGACTTCTTTGGCATTGCTCGGCTTACGCAGCCGGTGACGCAGGCGTAAGTTTGTGCTCAGTGTCGGCGAATATCTGCATGAGCGCTATCACGGCCGGCTTTACGCGAAGGTGCAAAATCTCCGGAGCGGGCTGTGTTAGCGCCAATGCAAAACTGACCCGGGTCGCCAA
>JAMXLL010000317.1 GCA_024281015.1 Candidatus Binataceae bacterium | reverse complement strand
GGGTAATGGTGCGTTCCTGCTCCCTGCGGCGCGCGATGACTCTGCGTACTTCCACTTCGATCGCGGGGAAGCGGCGGCAGAGTTCGAGAAAATCCTCACCACGAATCTTGATTAGCTCGCATTTGCCGGAGGTTAGCACGCTCGACCATCGCACGCCCGACTCGAACAGCGCCATCTCGCCAAAAAAATCGCCGGCACGAAGATAGGCGAACACTTTGTCGGTGCCGTCGGGTTCCCGCCGCACTACCTGCAAAAAGCCGTCACGGACAATGTAGAGTGCGTCGCCCACTTCACCCTGCGTCACTATCGGGATGCCACGAAGTTCATGCCGGAGGATTTCGCATCTGGGGATGAGTTCGCGGATGAACTCGGGTGGCACTCCGCGGAATAACTCCAGCTCGGCAGCGGCATTGCCAACGGCCCTCTCGCGATAGTGTTCGGAGAGGATGGCGCGAGCCTGGGGATTTATTTCAAGGTATTTGAGGGTATGACGGGGTACATAGAAGATCTCGGTCTCACTGTCGGCGATCACATCCAGGCTGCGCGGCAAGCCGCCCAGCGCACCGAGTTCGCCGTAAAACATACCGGTCCCCAGCTTGGCCACCTGGACTCGCCCATGAGCCTCATCCTCCCGCAACTCGACGTCGCCTTTTAAGACGAAGCACAAGTCAAGCTCGTATTCGCCTTTGCGGCAAATTACCTCTCCGGCGTTAAAATGGCGCATCCCGATCGCCGGCTCTTGTTGGCAGGCGCGCAGGAAGGCTTCTCGCTGCTCGTCAGTGAAGCTTGCGAACATAGGAATCTTGACGAGGCGCTGCCAGGTTACTTCTGGCGGCTCCTTCATTATTGGTACAGTAGTCGGCACAAGGCCGAGTTAGCCTCAGCACATCCCGCAAGTCAACCAGGCGAGATTGCCAAACCTCGCTCACAACAAGGGCAACAACCGGATCTCGAAGTAATAGACTTTGTCCTCAAAGCAATGTAAAAAGTCTAATGTAACAGGCCCGGAGCACTAATCATTTAAACCCGCGGGCGCTCGCTTCTCGCCACGTCTGCAATAATGCCGGCGAGGCGGACAAAGGAAGGAGCAACGTAAAGGGTTTTTCTGGCTCGCGCTTCCCGGCAATGCGCTAAGGAGGGCGATTGATGCCCACGAAATTGTATGTAGGCAATCTGGCCTACGCGGTGACCAACGAAGACCTGGAAGCGCTGTTCTCGCAGGCAGGTAAAGTCGACAGTGCGGTAGTGGTAGTCGACAAATTTTCTGGTCAGTCACGCGGCTTTGGTTTTGTCGAGATGGCAGACTCGAACGAAGCTGCGCAAGCCATCGAGCAGTTCAATGAAACCGAACTTAAAGGCCGCGCCATCCGGGTCAACGAGGCTCGGCCGCGCGAAGGTGGGGCACGTGGTGGAGGCTTTGGCGGCGGCGGCGGTGCTGGTGGTGGTGGCCGGGAGCGCCGCGGGGGTAACCGCGGGGCGGGCGGTGGTGGACGTGACCGTCGCTGGTAAAGCCCGGCGCAGATTCTAACCTGAAATGAACAAGGCGGGTCGCCAAGACCCGCCTTAGTATTATTGTGGCTGACTGACAACAGCGGCCGGTGAGTCCCTCACATGGCAGCGCTGTGAAGCACTCCCTTTTGCTCCAACTCGCGAATCCGCGATGAAGGATAGCCAAGATAGCGGCTGAGGACCTCCTCGTTGTGTTCGCCCAACATTGGAGCTTCCAGTTCAAGGCGCTGGGGATAGCCTGAAAAGCGCAGCGCAAATCCCGGTACATCAAAATCTCCAAGGATTCGATCATGCACGGTGCGCACCGTGCCGCGTTCCCTCAGATGAGGATGGCGGACAGCCTCGGCCACCGATAGTACCGGCGCGTGTGGAACGCGATATTCTTTGAGCGAGGCCATTGCCACTTCGTCGCCGACGGATTGCAGCCAACGCTCGATCACCGCGACTAACTCCTGGAGGTTTTTGAGTCGGTCGGCGTTGGTCTTAAAACGCTCGTCGTCAGCCAGGCGCGGCTCCCCCATTGCACGGCACAAGGCCGCAAAATGATGGTCCAAAGGGGCGATAATGATGAAGTAATGATCGCGGCCTTTGAAAATTCCTGCCGGCACCGCATACCAGGAATGCTGTCCTGAACGGGTCGGCGTAATTTCGCCCCCGCTCAAGCTGTGCGTCTCGATGCCACATTCGTGATAGTGCATATAGGTATCGAGGAGCGATATGTCGAGGTGCTGGCCTCTCCCGGTTCGAGCGCGCCCCAGCAAAGCCGCACAAATTGCCCCCATAGCATGGGCTCCCGTGCTGACATCGCCCAGCGCGACCATCGGCACATACGGCGGCCCGTCGGCTTCACCACACATCGAGACGATTCCGGCATACGCGGCTCCGAGATAATCGAACCCGGGTTCATTCGCTAGCGGCCCTCGCTGTCCAAAGGCTGAAATCGAGCACATTACGATGCCCTGATTCAAAGAGCTGACCGCGGAATAGTCAAAGCCGAGCCGCCCCATTACGCCCGGCGCGTAATTTTCGACGAGGACATCGACCTGCGGGATCAGCCCTTTGATGATCTCACTGCCTTCTGGATGTTTGAGGTCGATGCAGAGCCCCTTCTTGCCGCGGTTGTGCTGCACGAAATAGCCGCTGCGGTTATTCACGACGTGCGGGCCGCGCCGTGCGGCATCACCGTCGGGCGCAAATTCCACCTTGATCACTTCAGCGCCCATTTCAGCCAGCATCAAGGTACAAGTTGGGCCGGCTACGATATGGGTAAAGTCGAGCACCTTATACCCATCGAGTACATGCCGCGGTCCGTCACCAGCCATCTGATTTCCTCCTGACGAATGGATTTGTGCCTGGGTTGTCACTGTATGGGCATGTAGCTCATTAGCGGCTCTCTTGGCAAAGCCTAATCCGGTGAGTTCCGAACTCGGTAATAAAAAAGGGCCGCGGAACGTGTTCCGCGGCCCTTTGGTTGTTAGTGGCGGTCGGTCGGCTTTATTGATTGGCAGGATAGGGGGTTTGTTCCCCTTTCCGCAGCGCTCTTAAATCCGCGGCACGCCGCTGCATGAATCCATCCTGGACGGCGCCGTAAAGGTCCACGGCATAGCGGTCGACGTCCTCGAACAGGTTCAGATGCAGCGACCTGTAATTAACCGCCTCGATCACATTCTTGCCGGCGCCGGCGGGCATCGAAACGTACCAAGGCACGAAATATGGCAGCGGCCACATGGCTCCGTCCGCGGCGTAACCGACTGTATCCCGCACCGTCGAGGGTCCAATAAAAGGCCAGACGACATATGCGCCGGGCGGTACCCCATAATGACCCAACGTCAGACCGAAATCGTTGGGGTGCTCTTTAAGTCCAAACCACTTGTCAGCTACATCAAACAACCCAGCAACACCCAAAGTTGAATTGATGCCGAAGCGCGCCAGCTCACCGCCGGCTTCAGGAAAGCGCAGCTGGAACAGGTTGTTGGCGAAGCGCGGAATGAAGCTCACATTATCCATAAACCGCCCCACGCTTTCGCGGACCGGAGTCGGCGCGATAGAAGCGTAGCCCTGCGCTACTGGATGGAGAATGTAATGATCGAGCTTTAGATTGAACCAGAACATCCTCTCGTTGAACGGGGCAAGCGGATCGCTGTAAGCCTGCGCGTATTCTCCCGGTAAATGGGGCGGAGCGTGCTCCTGAGCCATCACCGCTGGAGCCATATACACACTGGCAGCCAGCGCGATAAGCGCATAGATCGTCCTAACCACGAATTTTCCTCCGAGTGGCCAACCTCCAACTTACCATACTATGACCGGAGCTCTGTGTCACACGAAACATTCTGCGTATATTGACGCAGCTCCCAGCTCGCCTCTAGCAGCAGATTGCGCGGTGGCGCGTTTTTGTTCGCTGGTCGGCTTGCTTTAGCTCTGGCCCAACTCTGAGCCAAGTTGCTGCGATTTAGCGCGCAAATCCGCCATCAGCTTGGGAAATCCCTGTTCGTTTATCACCCGGTTAAACTGGTTGCGATAGTTGGCGATGATACTGATGTTGTCCACCGTGACGTCGTAGACTTTCCACTCATTGCCGCTCTGCGACAGCAAATAGGTCACTGGGATCGGCTGTTTACCCGGGTCAACGATAGTGCTGTCGACTGCGGCATAGCCTTGCCCGAGCGAACGCGATTGTCCAAATTGAACATTTTGCCCCGAATAGTCCTGGACCTTGTCGAGATACGCAGCCTCGATAAAGTCAGTGAACACTTGCGTGAAGCTGCTACGCTGGTCAGGCGTTAAGGAGCGCCAGTGGTAGCCCAAAGTTGAACGCGCCATCTCGGTAGCGTCGAAGCGTGCTTCGATGAGTGATTTCAGTTCGCGCCGCTTTTGGATCACGGATTTCTGCTTATCCCGCAGGATTTGCAAGGCTTGATTGACGAACGTCTGGGTCGTCGCCATTGCCGTGGTTTGCGCTCGGGCGGCCGTGATGCCGAATGTGCAAAGCGTAGTTAACGCCAGCACCGCCGCCATGGCGGTTCTGACGAAGCCGTAATATTGGAGTTTTTGCAGCATCATTGGATTAAACGTTTTACGAGTGAGATGAAACGAGATCAATTTCCTGTACCTATTTTTTGGGGCTGCTTTGACTGCCTGTACAATTGCAGTTTTGATTTTTTGAATTGGTACCTTCGTCAATCCTGGGGAACGGATTGCTGACGGCGCCTGGCTGGCCGCCCCCGGAGGTGCTCGCGCCGCTCTTGGAACCTCCAGACCCGGAACCGTTGATTAGTTGGCCGATCGCGTCCTCCAGCACGAAAGCCGACTGCGTTTGCCGAATCGTTCCGCCGTTAGTGAGGTTGTGCTCACTGGGGCCTAACGCAATTGAGACATATTTGTCGCCGATTATGCCGCTGGTTTTTATCGCGGCGATTGCGTCGGTGTCGATGCCTACGCCTTGATTAATCCGCAAACCCACGTGCGCCCGGTTGTCACGCAGCGAGATTGACTGGACTTTTCCGACCTCGACGCCGGCCAGCTGCACCTGGTCGCCGCTCTTAAGACCCGAAACATTGTCGAAATTCGCATATACCGTGTAGCCAGGCTGGGGGAAAATACCGACGTTGCCAAGCCGGACTGACAGGTAAACCAGCGCTGCGATTCCTAGCAGGGCGAAGACTCCCACGACCATTTGTGTCAAGCGGCTGGCGTACATTAAACGTTATCTACCCACCCTGGAGACCACCTGGGAAGCAGGGCGTTCATCCTCGCCCGAGGCGCGGCCCTCAAGAAACCGTTTGAAATTCTCGTTATTGGAAGTCATTACCTCATCGACCGTGCCGGTCAGTTCCATTTTGCCCAAATGCATGAAGGCCACCCGGTCGGAGACTTCGAAGACCTGCGGCACATCATGGCTGACCATCACTGCACTCAAGCCGAAGCGTTGCTGGGTGCTGCGCACGAGTTGATGGATGGCAGCAGTGCGAGTGGGGTCAAGCCCGGTGGTTGGTTCATCGAGCATCAGGATGTTGGGGCGTCGAATGAGGGCGCGAGCCAACGCAGTACGCTTTTGCATTCCGCCACTAAGTTCGGAGGGGTATTTCGTTTCCATTCCCTCCAGACCGACCTGCTGTAGAATTTCTGAAACGCGTACTGCAATTTGTTCAGGACCCAGTTTCGTTTTTTCGACCAACGGAAATGCGACGTTGTCGAAGACGGACATTGAATCGAACAGCGCCCCGGCCTGAAACAGCATTCCGAATTTCTCTCGTACGCTGTCGACCGCACGCGAACCTAAGCGAGTGACCTCTATACCATCAATCACGATCTGGCCGGAATCGGGCCGCAACAGCAGGTTCAAATGTTTGAGCAGCACGGTTTTGCCGCAGCCGCTAGGGCCAACGATGGTCGTAATCTGATTGCGGGGGCAGTCAAGATCGACGCCGTTGAGCACCTGCTGTTTTCCAAAACGCCGGCGCAATTCGCGCACGACGATTGCCGGACCATTTTTCACACCCTTGTCAGCCATTACCAATCACTGCAGCCTGGCCCCCGCTAGGCCCGTACGGCGGTGCATAACGCCGCAGGATTCTTACAGAAGAATTGCGGTCAGGAAATAGTCCCAGGCCAGGATAAGCACGCTCGAAAGCACCACCGCATCGGTGGTGGCGCGGCTCACCCCGGTGGCCATCCGCGCTGCATGGTAACCCTTGTAGCAGCAGACCCACATCACCACTACGCCAAAGACCAAGGCCTTATAGATGCCGATGGCAATATCGTGGCCGCCCATGTTCTCGGCGATGCCATTGAAAAACGGCCCGGAGGGGGCGCCCATCAGCCCCACACCGATCACGTATCCGCCCCAGATGCCGATCACATCGAACAGGCAGGTCAACAGCGGCAAACTGATTATTCCGGCCAGGACGCGCGGTGACACCAGGTATTGCACTGGATTGATAGCCATCACCGTCAGCGCGTCGACCTGCTCGGTAGCCTGCATCGCGCCTATTTCGGCCGCCATCGCCGATCCAGCCCGCGCCGTAACCATCAGTGCCGCGAGCACCGGGCCCAGTTCTCGCACCAGCACCAAGGCCACGACTGTGCCGAGCGCTCCCTCGGAGCCAAACCGCCGGAGGGTATTGTAACCCTGAAGTCCCAACACCATCCCGGTGAACAATCCGATGAGGCCAACCAGAAAGAACGATTCCGCGCCAATCGTGCGCAGTTGACGAATCAGCAGCCGCGGTTTGTAGGGTGGTGCGATTACATACACCAATGCGGAAAACAAGAATACGACGAAATTACCGAGCGTCGCGATACCGTCTATAATCGTCCCCCCCAACCACTCGATGGTCTGCACCGTCTACCGCCTTTGGATTAGTGTAGCTCTGCCGGTTCAGCTGTGGACCAGACTCAGGCGAGCCAAATGGGCTTGTGTATGCGTCAGGCTATGGCGGCGCTCGAATTCTTGCAAATCCGCCGGTTCGTCGAGGTCGAGGGCAGGACGCTCCAGCCGAACAATCCGGCATGCGATGCCGGCTTGACGGCAATCGTTCAAATGACGCACCAGGCTGAAGCGGCCAAATTGAGTTCCAATAACCTCAGGAGGCTGGCGAACCAGGATGTTGGTGCCGGAAAAATCTCGGGACGGCACCAATGTCACGGCCCTCGGCTCGGTTGGCATCGCTGCGAAAGCGGCGTCTATGTCGTCCCCGGTTACCAGCGGAATATCTGATAAAAGCGTACAGATGCAGCTCATTCCCATCGCCGCCAACTTCATTGTGGCGAGCCCCACCGCTGCGTTGAGGCCGCGGGGGTATCCCTCATCGATCACCATCGCGCCTGTGCCTTGTGCCAGCCTCATCAAAACAGGATCGCAGGTTACTACTGTCACGCGCGCCGGGGTTCGCGCATTATACGCGGCACTCAAGACATCACGGAACATGGCCTCAGCGAGCCTGCCCCGCTCGGTCAGCGATGGCAACGCGGGCAGCAGCCGGGTCTTCGCCAGCGCCAGTCGCTTCGCTGCGATTAGAATGGCACGCACGCCTGCTTTTATAACCTACCATGACCAGACCGGCCAAACGCACCGCATCTCTACGGGTCAGCGTAGCGCTCCAAGCTGCGCATGATCGATTTCTGATGTAGGCCCGCTTGACAGTGAATGCCCCTATACACCAACATCGACATTGCTTTGCGGACTAGACTCTGGGTGACCTACCGACTTCGCTGGGCAGCTCTCACGAGCAGTAACTAAGTTGATCAAGGCAGGGTTGAGGTTGATGATGGCACACTGCGCTAGAGCTGGCCACGATGCTGGCGGGGTGCGGTACCTGATTCCGCTGGTATTGCTCGGGTTGCTTACTGCTGGATGCAGTCGAAAAACCGCCGGCGATTACCTCGCCTCCGGCGACGAGGCAATGCGCAATACTCGCCTGGCCGATGCCGAAAACGATTACCTGCAGGCGGCCAAGATGGCTCCGAACGATCCGCGCCCTCATGTCGCCCTGGGTCGGCTTTATATGTTCGAGCGGAAGCCGCCTCAGGCCCAAGCCGAGCTGATGAAGGCAGTCGAACTCGCACCGGCTGATGGCAGCGCCCATAGTTTGTTGGCCAAAGCCTACAGCGGGGAATCTGAACTGGGTTTGGCCGAGGCGCAGGGCCGCGCGGCCGTCGCCCTTGAACCAGCCAAGGCTGAGTATCGCATGGGTCTCGGGGCTACGCTTCAGAGCGAGCAGAAATCCGCAGCCGCTGAAGCCGAATATCGGACTGCAGTGGGTCTGGAACCGCGCAACGCGCACGCTCATCTGGCCCTGGCGACCTTGCTAGCTTCAGAGCCTGATCGGCGAAACGAGGCCGAGGCCGAATACGCCCAGGTTAAAGTGCTTGATCCCAGCCTGCTCCCCACCACGGCCGGCACGACGACAATACCAGCGCCGGTCAGCTCCCCCACCGCAAGTACCGCTCCTGTTCTGCAGGGCCCGGCGCTTCGGGATACAAACAGACGATTCCTGCTGACGCGCGACTCACCGGTTTACGAATCAATGAACGAGGGCGCTCGCGTGGTCGCCCAGGTGCATCGCCGCAGGTACGTGCACGTCACTGGTATCGGCGGGAAATGGCTGCGCATTCAGCTCCGCAATGGCACCGTAGGTTTTATCCCGACCGCCGCCGCGGAGTAGAGATTATGCCGGCAGGGGGCGACACCTGCAATTAGGGAGGCAAGAGCGATGGCCACTGAAGGAGTTAACTCCAGGGAAGTCGATTATGCGGGTAAGGCTTGCACGCTTAAAGCTTATGTCGCCGAACCCTCACATGGAGGCCACCAGCATCCCGCCGTCATTGTGGTGCAGGAATGGTGGGGGCTCGATGAACACATCAAAGATGTCACCCGGCGGTTAGCCGCCGAACATTACTTCGCTATTGCCCCCGATCTCTATTCGCGGCAGGGCCACAAGGTTACCCGCGACCCTAACGTCGCTGGCCAACTGATGAGCGGTTTGAAGCAGAGCGACGGCATTGATGATCTCGTAAGTACGATTAACTGGCTCAAGGCTCAAAGCGGCGTGCGCGCCTCGCAGATCGGTATCATCGGTTTCTGCATGGGCGGCAGCTATGCGATGGCGCTGCCGTGTGTCAGCCGCGATATTAAGGCGGCGGCCCCGTTTTACGGTGAAATCCCGCCAGACGAACAGCTCAAAGGGCTAGCCTGTCCGATCTCTTATGCCTATGGCGAGAATGACGGATGGATTCAGCGCAAAGATGTTGATCGGCTAGCCAGCGCGCTGCAAAAGTTCAACAAGCCGGGCGAGGTCAAGGTCTATTCCGGTTGCTCTCACGGCTTCTTCAACGATACCCGCCAGGATGTATACAGCGCGAAAGACGCCGGTGATGCCTGGGAACGATCGCTAAAGCTGTTTGAACAAACCCTGAAACAAAAATAATTAAGCAACGGCGTCCGGCTGTGTCATTTCGACCCTGAGCGATCAACGCGAGCGCAGGAGAGGAATCTCGAACAGTCTGACGCGTCAGCGCGAAACTGGCACCGGAGTTCTGCGTCCGCGAAGTGCTCATTTTCTGAAAACATATTTGCGGGATGGCACACTGGCAGGGGCGGAACACGAGACGAGCCGAGGCGGAAAGGTCGTCTCGGCCCACCTTGCAGTTCGGTGGCATGCAAGCCAGGTCGGGGCCTTGCCGGGCGACGGGCCGGAAATTTCATTGACCAGGAGGAAGCCGCCCATTACCCTGAAGTTCACTATTTCGTGCCGCCCTCGGAGAAGAAGTAATTTCGGTTTGTGCCCCACCTCAGTGAAATTCAGGTACTACGTTTCCTCATCCAGTTCGCTCTGTTGTTCGTAGTTGCACGGATCCTGGCTGATCTGATGAAACGGCTCGGCCAAGCCACGGTGATTGGCGAGCTGCTGGCCGGAATCGTGCTGGGACCGACATTGCTGGGGCACGTCGCGCCCGCCCTCTATCGCGTGTTGTTTCCAGCCGATCCACTCAGCGACCACTTGCTGGAAGCACTGTCCTGGATCGGAGTCATCCTGCTGCTTTTGTACACTGGGCTTGAAACCGACTTGGCAGTTCTGCGCGGCATCGGCCGGGCCGCATTTGCAGTCTCGATGCTCGGCATCGTGATCCCGTTGGCGAGCGGGTTTGCGCTCGGATGGGAAGTGCCAGCCAGTTACCTGGCAGCGCATAACCAACGGTTGATCTTTGCTTTGTTTATGGCGATTGCAATGTCGATTTCAGCGGTACCTGTGATCGCCAAGATTCTGATCGATCTGGATTTAATGCGGCGCGACCTCGGTCTGCTGATCCTCAGTGCCGGCCTTTTGGACGACACCGTCGGCTGGCTGATGCTGTCGTTGGTCGCTGGTCTCGCGGCGCGCGGTACAATCGACTTCCGGTCGCTCAGCTCAATTGCAATCGCGGTGGTGGCATTTGTCGCGTTTTGTTACCTGATTGGCGCCCGGATTGTCGTCGAGTTGATGCGGTGGATAGATGACCGCGGGCTCGCGGAACACACCGGGATGAGCGCAATGGTCGGCATCGCGATGGTCTGCGCGATTACGACCCAGGCAATTGGAATCCACGCAGTGTTCGGGGCGTTTATTGCTGGCCTGATGATCGGGCGTTCGGCACGGTTGCGGCGCTCGGATCGCACTGAACTCGAGGCTGCGACAATTGGCGTTTTTGCCCCGGTATTCTTTGCTTACTCCGGTCTGAAGGTCGATCTATTTGCATTGCATGGTGTGACCCTGCTGCTGATCGTGCTGGGAATCGCTATTGTTGGCAAGTTGCTGGGGTGCACCGGCGGAGCATTACTTTGCGGCTTTCGCCCACGCGAAGCGCTCGCGACCGGTGTGGGCATGAACGCGCGGGGCGGCATGGAAATCATCGTCGCTCTGATCGGCCTCAGCCTCGGCGTCCTTACACGCGAGATGTACGCGATCGTCATTATGGTCGCTATCGTAACATCACTGATGACCCCGCCATTGCTGAATTGGTTGTTGGCCGGGATCGAGCAGCGGCCATCTGAGGCCAGGCGTCTGGAGCGCGAGCGGATGCTGGCGCGCCTACCTTTTACCAAGGAAGGTGCCAAATTGCTGGTACTGGCTGGAGGCGGGTCCCACGCACAACTCTCAGCCCATCTCGCGGCAATGCTCGGCAACCATCATGATGCGAGCTTGACCGTTTTTCACGCCAGCCGCGGCGAATCCACCCCTGAAGCTGAAGCCCAGTTCGACCATCATTTCGAGCTGATCAGATCGATTGCCGAATCGAGCGGTGTACGGAATGTCTATCAGCGCTCCGGCTCTGCCGACAGCATTGCCGAAGCCATCGCCAAGGAGAGCGAACGCGGCTATGACGCAATTTTTGCTGGTGCCTCGCCGGCCCAAGGCGATTACGCCCTCGGCGGCGAAGTGCTGCATGAAGTCGTCGCCAGTGCGCAAACGCCTGTGATTATTGCGCGCAACGTGGGGGCATGGATGCCGCTCCGGCGTGTACTCGTGCCGACGACGGGTGCGGCCTTCTCACGGTTCGGTGCAATTATGGCGATGCTCTATGCACATGCCGCACGGGCGCGGCTTACTGCCATGTACGTCAAGGAAACGCCGCTTGTCTCATTGCGCAATCTTCGCCAGTCTTCCGAACTGCAGAACGAAGGCGTGCACATCATGAGCGATATTCAGACCCTCGCCGAAGAATTTGGGGTTCGGCTCGACACCCTGGTTGCTTCGGGTAGCCGCCCGGAGAACGCAATTGTTGCGGCAGCGGACCGTGGCGGTTTCGATCTGCTGGTCCTCGGCGTGCAATTGCGGCCTGCCGAGCGGCGGCTCTTCTTTGGTCCGAAGGTAGAGCACATCCTGCGCAACGCGCGATGCGCTCTGGCGGTAGTGGTCACCCCAGAGCTTCCCGGCACCGCTCGCGTCTGATCACTTATTGCGGTGCCCATGGCTAATCAGGAGCGGCTCAATGTAGTCACCGGAGCGTTCGGTTACACCGGCCGTTACATTACCGAGTTGCTGCTCCGAAGCGGTATCAAGGTCAGGACTCTTACGGCCCATCCGAACCGCTTCAACCCATGGCACCAGCGGGTCGAAGTGTCGCCCCTTAACTTCGATGATCCAGACAGCCTGGTGCGCAGTCTCGAGGGCGCGGAGGTGGTATTCAACACCTATTGGATCAGGTTTTCGCGCGGTGATTTGACTTTCGACCGGGCGACTACCAACGTCACCAGTTTAATTGACGCTGCCAGACAGGCCGGTGTTAGCCGCCTGATTCATATCAGCATCACCAGTGCAGATCCCGATTCACTGTTGCCCTATTTCCGCGGCAAGGGCCGCATCGAGCAGTACCTGATGCAATCCGGCATTTCCTATGGGATTCTGCGCCCGGCCATAATCTTCGGTTCCGAGGATATTCTGCTGAACAACATCGCGTGGATGCTTCGCCGATTTCCGTTCTTCACTGTTCCCGGCGACGGCAATTACCGTGTCCAGCCCGTAGCCGTCAGTGATCTTGCACAACTCGCAGTCGATCTCGCAGCCCAGCGGCAGAACGTGTGTATCGATGCCGCCGGACCTGAGGTCTTCACCTTCGACGAATTGGTTGATCTGCTCGCCCGAACGGTCGCGAGCAAGGCTAGGATCATTCACGTTAACCCATCCGTTCAGCTAATTTTGGCCAGGATGTTTGGCTTGCTCAAGCGCGACGTGACCTTGACCCGCGACGAAATCCGGGGGCTAATGAGCGATCTGCTGGTCGCGAGGAGTCAGCCAACCGCAGCAACACGCCTTACCGAATGGTTGGCTGGTCACGCCAACCTGATTGGAGTTCGTTATCGCTCAGAGCTGTCCCAGCGCGCCTGAAACGCTGGAGCAGGTAGTAATAGCGAAGTTGCAAGGCCATTGCAGGAGCGGAGTAAATGGAGGCTCATTTAGAAATCTGCCACGCAATTGATTCCTTCCAGGAGAAGGTCGTCCCGCTCAGTCATGACATCCATGAGCACCCGGAATTGAAGTTTCGCGAGCACTTCGCCTGCAGAGTACTCACCCAGGCGATCCGTGAGCTGGGGCTTGAGGTTCAGACGGGCATTGGCGGCCTGGAAACTTCGTTCCGTTGCGCTTTCGGCAATCCCGGCCCAACCATCGCGATTTTGGCCGAATACGATGCTTTGCCCAATGGCCACTCCTGCGGCCACAATCTCATCGCCGGCGCAGCTCTGGCTGCGGCTTCCGGGCTTGCGTCGATGCGCCAGAAGCTCCCGGGGCAGGTCGTCCTGATGGGTACTCCAGCGGAGGAGGGTGGAGGCGGCAAAATCGCGCTGCTCGACAATGGCGCCTTCAAAGAAGTCGATGCCGCGATGATGGCGCATCCTGCTGATTGTGAATACAGCGCCATGGCAGTTTTGGCGATGCAGCATCTCCGTATGACGTTTCACGGCCGTGCCGCGCATGGCGCCGCCGCTCCCTGGAATGGCGTTAACGCTCTTGCTGCGGTGTTACAGACTTTTCAAAGCGTTGATGCGGCGCGGGTGCACCTTCGAGACCTGTCCCGAGTGCACGGCATTATTACCAATGGCGGTCAGGCGGTGAATATCATACCCGAGCTGGCACAATGCGAGTTCTCGGCGCGTGCTATCACGGCAAAGTATGCTGATCAAATCGCCGAGCGGATCCGCAGATGTGCGGATGCAGCCGCAATGAGTACGGGAGCAAGGGTCGAGCACGAGACCGTCTGCGCCTACAAGAATATGATCAGCAACCGCGTAATGACGCAAATATACGAGCGCAATTCCGAGAAGCTCGACACCATCACACGCGAGGCGCCGCCCGGGACTCCGACCGGAAGCACCGACATGGGCGACGTAAGCCATGCGTTGCCCGCCATTCATCCGATGTTTCAAATATCCAACCCGGGGGAGGGTACCTGTCACGAGGAGGTGTTCGTGCGCTACAGCGACTCGGAGCGCGGGTATACCGCAATGAGCAGGGTAGCCAAGGCGATGGCTCTTACTGCCTACGATCTTCTCGCCAATTCTGAGGCGCTAGCGGCCGCCAAGGCGGAGTTCGCGTCCGCCCGGAAATGACAGGACCCGTGATCGCGCGGGGTGCTGGGCGGCGACGCGGGCGGAAATCGAATTAATGGCAGCCACAGGAGCCGCCGCAACAGCTACCGCCTGACATCGGCTGGCCTGCACTGCCATTGGACCGCGCCTGGTTACCAGCCGCGCGAGAAGCGAATACAGACATCTGGCGGCTGATATTTGCACTGCTGCACGATGGACAGTGGGCCTCATCGTGATGTCCGGACTGGACTAGTGCCTCGAATGAACTATCGCAATCCTCGCAATAATATTCATAGATTGGCATCGTTACTTCACTCCTCGAACGGCTGAGCGTATTCGACCAGTACTCCGCGGGTCGCTTTTGGATGCAGAAAGCAGATCATTCCGGCCAGCCCGGCCCGCGGTTGCTGGTCAATTAACTGCACGCCTTTCTCATTCGCCTTGCGCAGTTCGTTTTTGACATCGTCGGTCTGGAAACAAACATGGTGCAATCCGCCGCCCCGGCGGGCCAGAAATTTGCCGACGCCGCTTTCGGGCAGGATCGGCTCGAGCAACTCAATCTCACTTTCACCTGCTTTGAGCAGCGCGGCTTTAACTCCCTGGTCCTGCACCACTGCAGTCTTGACCACGGGCAAACCCAGCAGGTCGCGCCAGAAGCGCATCGCCTGCTCCAGGTCCGGCACGACTACACCGACGTGATGAATTTTTTTGAGCATCGTTTTTCCGCCGACTCGCCTCGTACCAGTTCAAACGGGTGAACGTTGCGCTGCCTCACCCCTGTGCTTCCGCATGGTTAACACAAATGCGATGCTGCAGTTCACCCCATTGCGCCTTCATTGCGGGGGAACCGAGGCCCGGATGCTCGCTGCGGGTGACAGCCAATTTGTTGCAGGCACTGCTTAGATTCCCTTCCTGGGCAAAAATTTCGGCCATATGATACTTGGCCTCATAGAATAACGGATCCGATTCCGCAGCTATTGATTCTACCCTGCTCCAAAGATCGAGTGCGTCACGATAATTTTTACGCATCTGGGCAATACGTGCGAGCCCCGCGTTGGCATCTGGAGAACCGGGGTCAGCCCTAGCGACCTGAGAGAACATCGCCTCAGCCTTGTCGATTTGGCCTTGCACAAGGTAGGACTCGCCGAGAATTGAGAGCGTGCCGGTAAGATCTCGCGCCGGGATCTTACCCTCGCGTACCATCCGCTCGAAATATTCATAGGTGATAGAAGTCAGCTTGGCATCTTCAAGCGGAGGGTTATAAATTCCTGCCTGCCTTTTGGCCTGGTACGCCTTCCAGAAATTCAGCCCGATCCGCTTAATGTAGTCATTCTGTGCTGGTGAGGAGCCATCCCGCGCGACCAGGTTCGATATTTCGCGTTCAAGCTCAGCGTATTGCCCGGTCTCGCGCAGCGCTGTGACGCGCCATTCGAAAATCTGATTGAAGTGCTGGTTCATCGACGGATACTGTGCCTCATACCCGGCGAGCAGCGTCGCAAGCTGCCGATAGTCCACGGGCCGGTCACTCTCAAGCAGCGTTGCAAGCATCAGAATTGCCCGGCCGCGGCTATCATGCATTCCACGCCGCTGGGAAGGCGAGGCATAGCGTTCAGCCGACGGCTCGAGATCAATAGCCTGGCGAAGAGCGCGTTCGGCGTCTATGCGGATGGCGGCTAGCTGAGTTGCGGACACCCCGCCGGTGGGCTGTTTCTGATTTTGTTGCCCGCCAAGCGCATGATAGTAGCATTCCGCCGCATTGTATCGCGCAGTGTACTCATAACCCGGATTGCCGGTAACCTGCTCATATTGGCGTGCCGCCATCAATTCTTGATGGTTTCGCTGCAGCATCTCGGCCAGCCGAAAGCGGGGCTCGAATGCGTATTTTCCGTGCGGATAGTGCTTGAGGTAATCCTGGGCGGCGGCTATCCAACGAGTTTCCAGCGCCGAGTTGCTCTTTCCGCCCCGTTCCCATTCAATGCGGGGGAGCTTAAAACGCATATAGGCGGCCCATTGCGCATCCGGGCTATCCGGATGACTGGCTATTTCTTCGACGACCTTCTCAGCCATATCCAGTCGCCCTTGAGAGTAGTAGAGATCGGCGGCGTATTTATAAGCCTTGGGGTATTTGCCGCTTTGCGCCGCCGCCCAATAGTATTTCGCTGCTTCGAGCGGCCGATGCTTGTAGTAGAGCAAGTTGGCCAGGAACCAGTTCTGGAAACCCTCGCTGGTGCCACCGAATTCGGCAACCGGATCATTGGCAAATTGGGCGGCCGCGGCAACTGCAACTGCCCAGCTATCCTTGTCGTTCTCACGGGCACGGATGAAATCGAGAATTTGCTGATGTAGCTGTTGGTGTTTGGCCGGATTGGATTCCGCCGCTTCCGCACGGAACATTTCTCTCAGATGCAGCATCTCCAGCCCACGTTGCTGCGGTCCATTAGTATTCTCGGCGAGGTGCGCGGTAAGTCCCTGTGCTTCATTAAGACGGCCCATCGCAGCATAGGTCGTGGCCAATCCCTGTTCTGCAGCACGGTATTGGCGAGTACCCGGCCCGTCTTTCAGGATGGTTTTGAAGTCCGCGATCGCTCTCGCATACTCGCCACGATCAAATCTCCCAAGTTCTCGCTCCGCAAACGCCCGGCCGAGGAGATTCTCGCGCACCAATTCAGGCGCGAGAATGACCAAGGTACTGTCAGTAAAGCCGTCGATCGCCTCGTTCAACAGGCGGCGAGCCTCGTAGGGCTGGCTTCTGTATAGTCCTGCGCCTTCGAATTTTAACCACGAGAGGGGATACAAAGCGCGCAGAGCCAGTTGTTCCGGCTGCTCATAATCACAGTTTCCGCCGTGGTCGATAACATTGATGCAGGTGTCCTTACGCCGTTGGTACGTTTGATACATTTGTTCGAGCATTCGCTCGAGCCGATGATAGGTCGCCAACAGCTCCTCTTGATCCACCCTTCCCTGCTCGGCAATTCTTGCGAAATCGGCCTCAGCCTGGTCGAGGCGTTCAATTGCATCACTGGCCGCGGCCGGGCTGGACATTCCTTGAGCGACTTCGGGTTCGATCTGGTCGAGGGTTTCGTTCAGGCCGCGCAAGGTCTGGGCGCTTGCGGCAAGCGCGCTGGCCATCAACAAACCTACTGAACAGGCCAGTATTAACCAGGAAAAGTCGCGGAGTTTTCTCATCGTCGGCTGCTGCTCGAAGCGAGTTAAGATTAGGATGCATTGCTTCCGGACAGCGCTGCCAGTTAAAGCTGGTTGGCCCGGCACCGTCAAGCAACAAATTGCCTGCTCTAGCTGAGCGATAGCGATCTGACCAGGCCTTGCAGATGATAGGGTCCCTGGGCCGGCGGGTGTGGAAGGGCATCCAAGAAGAAAGCGAAGCCTAATCGTCCTTTGGCCGATGGCTTCAACGATATAGTCAGCTGCGCTGTGGAGTTGGCGATATTAGGTGCGAGCAGAATCTGGCCATTAGCTTCGAGAGCACCATCGGCGCCATCGGCCGTGACGTTCTGGAATGTGGCGACGCGCTGGTCCAGCAGCACCTGACCTCCGATCACCCCAAGTTCGAGTGGCGGGAGTCCACTAATGAGTGCCGCTTTGACGTCCCGGCCATAGAGCATCATGCTCGCGCTGGCGTCGACGATATCCTGTCCGGTCAGCTGTGCTGAACCTCGGCCAGAGAGTTCACCACTTAAAGATTCAGCCAGCTTGTAAGGGCTTGGGCCGTCCCCATCGTTTTCCGGCTGGGTCGCAACCGCCAGTGCTATGGCCGGAGAGCCGATGCGGGCAAGATTGAGTGATGCAAGTTCGAAATTGACGGTCGTGGTTCGCGCACTTTGGCGAACGTTGACGTCGAGCACGCCACCGAAGATGTGCGCGCGCATTTTGATAGAAAGCTGGCCGAGGAAGAACCACGCAAGGCCAGGCGAGACTGTAACGTCCGGAGTTTGGAGCAACAACTGTTCGTTCCTGACTGACATCAGGCTGACATCTTGCAATCGGGCGCCGATTGGAAAACACATTGCCTGCCGCTCGAAGACGACCTTGAGCCCCATTGGCGCGAGAACGGTCGAGATGGCGTCCGCATAGGGAAAACTGGCGCTGACAAAGGCCACAAATAAGATTGTGGCGAAAATCCCGTACGCTGCCAGCACTAAACGGCGCCGCGTCAGAGTTCGATATGGTCGATGATTCGCAGCGCTCGGCGCGAATGGTGCAGCCGTCTCCCAGCTACCGCCCGATCCAGGGTTCATGCCATCTAACGACCCTGGCCGGTCTTGCCCAATGCCATGCACCTCAAATCGACGTCGAAGGAATGAGAGCCTTGGGCATGTTGATGGACCTGAAAGTTGGAGATCGTAACCGGGACGTTTAACGACTGCACGCTGTAAAGAGTATCTACTATCTGCGCCAGTGCGATTTCCGTGAGCTTAACGTCGACCGTATACTGCTCGAATCCACCCGGCACCGAATGCTCGCTGGGCGTAATGGAGGCGATTTTGGCTCGCCCGACACTGTTGGTGAGAATCATCTCCAGCACCGAGAACAGCGCGGGATCCTTTCCGCCGGGAAGTGTGCGCTTTTGCGTTGAGGTGAGTTCGAGCCGCAAACGCTGATAGTTTCGCATCATGCCGCGAAGCCGGATCACCTGATGCTGACGCGTTGCTACCCGGTCAGCCAAATCATCGTGCCAATCGCGAGCAGGCACATAAACGAAATTATAGACAACGATGACTGCGGCCACTCCGCCCAGCACGCGCAGCATGAGTTTCTCGCGCGGTTCGCGCTTCTCATACCAGCCGGCGGCTCGCCCCAAATGAGGCGCGAGGGCCTCGCGTGCTCGCGCATAATAAGGCTCGCACGCCGATTTGAGACGCGGCCATAAGGCGGTAAGTCGCGATTGCGACAACAATTGACGAACCCGGGCTTGCATACCAGTAAGACCTAATCCAGCGTAGCGCTCAGGTGAAACTCAACCTTGCCTGCGTCAGAAGCGGCGGCGGCATGATCGAGTTGAATTTGACCAAAATCGCCATTGCGCTCCAGTGCTCGTTTGAGCTGGTCGACAGTTGCGAACGAGTCAGCTTCACCCTCCATTTTCATGCCGGCATCATCGATTTGAATCATTTGCACCTCTGCCGGCAGTCCGGGCGGCAGAGCGCGAGAAAGCGCCTCCAGCACGTCCAGCGGCGAATCGCGGCTGGCGGAACCGCCCATCAAACGCACTTGCTCGCTCATCTCACCCAGTTTGGCTTTCAACTTGGATTGCGCTAACGCGGGATCCACCTTTCCCAGCGCCGGCGCCGTGATGTGGCGAATCTGCTTATTTAGCAGATGCAATTGTCGCATGTTCACGGCGATGCCAAGCGAAAATTGGGCAAGGCCCGCGATTGCTGCGGCACCCGCGAGGAGCGCGGGAATTCGCAACGGAGCCGGGGCGCCGCTGGCACCGCGGAACGCAAACTCGCCCTGACGGAAATTCAGCAGTTCGAGGGGGTTCGATGGAGCCTCGCCGAGCAGCATTGCAATGCATCCGGCGAACCGCTTCGAGGCCGTCTCGGTGCCACGAATAAGGGTTGAATAGTCGAACTCGCCGATATCGCGGATCCCGACTTGCAGAGTGCGAGCTACCAGATCCGGCATGCCAGGCGTCTCGGCCGCCGCACCCGCTAGAATGAGTTCCGGCCGTTCGTGTTCGCCGTGGGCAAGCATGGTTTGGCGAGCCGCGGCAAAGATTGCCCGGGTGGCTGGTGCGCGCAGCGGGCCATTAGTGTCGAAATCCAAACCGTGGCCGACGGTGCGCATCGCACGGGGTGTCCCCTCGGAGTCGACCAGCACTATCGAGGTGCAGGCGCTCTCTATATCAACCACCAGGTGAGCACCCGAGTTGCCGTTGCGTGCGCGAGTCAGCATGCCAGCCAGGGCGAGGGCACTCAACGTGACAACTTTTGGCTCGAGCGTGGCGCGGCCGAGCAGTTCCAGATGTTGGCGCACGATGTCGCGCCGGACCGCCGCGGCTATAACCAGGGTGTTGCTTGATTCGCGGCCGACTCTGGCAAATGCCACAACCGCATCGTCCACCGCGAACGGCAAATGTTCTTCCAAAGCGAAGGCGACCACCTGCTGAAGCCTTCGGCGATCCGTGAAGGGCAGCGCTAGCAGCCGTTTCGCGACGTACTCACCTGGTAGTGACGAAATGACGATGTCACAGCGGCCGGCCGAGGCGACTACCCGGCTTAGAGCCGGGCTCAAATCACTCTCGCCCGCTGTGCGGTCTTGTTCAAAGACGCCGAGCAGTTCCAAGCTCTTGTAGGTCCGATCGGCCAATGCGGCGCGGACGCAGTCGCTGCTCACGTCGACCGCTAGTATTCGTTGCCCCATTTTCCCGTTGACCTGATGTTTATCTCGTAAGCTCTCCTGGATAACTGCCAATCATGATGCTTGGCGCACCTGATAGAGGCATACCGCTTAAGGTGTCGCGGCCACGACCGTAAGTTCACGCGTTAATCCTCGCGCCAATCGATGAGCTGCTCAGTGCCGTTCGGAACCCGGCGAAAGGTAGCGTAGATGCGTTTGCGGGCCCTGGCAAAATCACCTTGGCCAGTAATTAAAAAATAATCGCTATTCACGGCCACCATGCGGTTAAGATGTTGAGTCTCAGCACTAATCCCTGGCACATTGAGCAGATCAGTAATCTGCGTGAACGGGCGAATGCTCCGCACGTCGACGATCTGCTTTACAAGGTCGGGGTCACTCTCGAACTCGGGCAGCAGCGCTGCGAGCATTTCGGGCGCAGCGGTGTTGGCATTCACGCAGCATGGCCCCGAGCCTATCGGCATGGTAGTCAGGTACCGGCTCAATCGCAGAAAAGTAGCGTCGTCCATGCCTTTGAGCATGCGCAAATCACCGATCGTCGGCATCGGCCCGTTGCGAGGTTCATACGGCGGGATGAGGCGCAGATAATAGTCGGCTTCGGCCCCCCCGTCCGACTCGATGCCGTCTGGGTCGAGCCAGTCTATCAGGATTGGCACAATTTCGGGCGATAAACCGATATTCGAGAGCAGCCGGGTCAGGATTTCGGCAATTTGCGGATCCGGCTGCAGTCTTTGCTGGTCGAACAGCTTGTTGATGTTGAGCTTGCGGTCTTCATCGACGATGGACATCGAAACGGTGCCGCCCTCGACAGGAAGCCGCACCAGCGGCTGTGCCCAAGGCTGGTCAAGACTGGTGTATTGAGACCCCGAACCGGTTCGAACCATAGACTGTGCGAGCATCGCCAAGCCAATCTGGATGCCCGAACGGGCCAGATAATAGGCACGCAGCTCATCGGCCTGATTGGCGGCCGCTCGATATCCAAGGGCAGCAGAAGTGCTGAACTCTACTACCAGCAAGGTCATCAGGGAGATGGCCAACAGCGTAGAAAGCAATGCGATACCGCGATCGTATTTACGCAGCCGTGTCACTTATCAGCCCGAGTTACCATTGTGAATATGCCATCGGCACGGTGACCATTGTTGCCAGCGAAAACGGTGGCCCGGATCGCGGCGCCATTGTCAACTCAATTGCGACCTCGTTCGGCAACTGACGGCCCGGCGGCAGGGTTTGAGAGTTCCACGTTTCGCTCCAATTGCTGCCATCGAAGTAGCGAATGCGCAGGGACAGCAGATTGCCGGCGAGCGGCACAGGTTCGCCAGCATTCCCACCGGTACCAATCCCCAACAAGCTGCTGCTCTGGCCGCGCAACAGCAACAACCACCCCGGATGGTCGGGATTGCTGGATGCCGAGTAAGTGACGGTATCCTCCGCTCCGAAGTCTTCGACAGCACGGCGATGGCCGGGGGTGAGGGTCGAAACACTAATCGAATCGAGGGCTTGGCCCCGCTGGCGATGAGCTTCGCCCATCAGCAGCACGCGGCTTGGGATAGTCGGAGTCTGCACCGCACCGCGGATTTCTGTGGCCATCCCGGCCAGAATGGCGCGCGCCGCCGAATCTACCGCGATGTTGTTCTCAGCCTGGACTTTGCTGGTGGTTACGGCATGAAACGAGCTGGCAAGCATCACGAGAATTATTGCCAGGACCGCGATGGCCAGCATCATTTCGATCAGCGTAAATCCTGCCGAGAACCGGCTCAGACGAGTCTGTCCCAACAGCATCAGCCCTCCCCTCCCGAAACGGGCTGGCCGCCTTTCTGCGAACCGGAGCCGGCAGAAGGCGTTAACTGCGGTGCCGGATTGTGCATGAATTCCGTGAGGACGAAGCTGCGCCTGAATCTCGGTCCGTAAAAGACGCTAATTCGAACCCGGCATACGCCCGGGAACTGGTGAGATCGCTCGACCAGGCGCTGCCATCGAAACCGCCCGAATTTGCCAGGATAAATTTTTTGAAAATCGCCCCTGAGAGTTCCGGGCTGGGGAAAGCGTGCTTGCTCGGCATCCGCCATCAATCCCTGCGCCAGCATCGCCGCCTGGGTCAACTCCCGGGCCCGCCCGACGGATTGCATGCCACTATGGTGCAAGGACAGTAGTGCCATCATGGCGAATCCGATGAAGGCGACCGCGACCATTACTTCCAGCAGCGTGAACGCCCGGCCGTCGAATCGAAACGGCCCCCGTTTCGTAGAGAGTTGGGAGGTCGGCCTCCAGCCACTTTGGGGGCGGCAGGCCAGCAAATCCGTGGAATGAGTCATGCGCTAGCTACTTCCGTTATCTCCTCATTTGACGGTGAAATGCGCCGGGATTGAGGTCTCCGCGAAATATCGAGGCCGTGCCGCTGAACGGGTCAATACCGACGGTCATGACCTCACCATTACGATCGCGAAGATGGATTACGGCCGCATCGGCGGTACCGCTGGGATAGAACTCAAATCCGACTATTCCGCTGCGGAACAATCCGGCGCCCTCTACCCAGACATCGCGAAAGCGAACATCATTCGGCATCGTTACAATCCCGCCAGCGGGGCCTTTTTCAAGGCTAAAGGAGGGTCTGGCACTCAGTGGATCCAGCCGGGTGACGAAGTAAGTGCTGCGATTGAGGTCCACATTCAAGCGCATCAAGACTTTCTGCGCTCCAGCCTCTTCATAGAGGCTATGGCTACGGGCAGCCAGTCGGCGACTCTCGCTTCTGAGTTCGGCGCTCTGAAAGGCGCCGAACCGTGGCATCGCAATCGCCATCACCAGGCCGATGATCAGTAGGACCACCGCCAATTCGAGCAAAGTAAAGCCGCGGCGTCCTGTTTTGATCGGCGCCCAGGCGCACCCATCCAAGGCAAACCGGTCTCGGACGAGCATCTCTCCGCTCGTCCATCTGGGCATGGTGCACATACGCTGCATGGTTCTGGAGACGGCCGCGTCCACTTAAGCTTCCGCCGCCCGTTTGCTCCATGCCTGCAAATTGTACAGGTAATTGAAGAACCCGTCGCGTGCCATCAGGTTCATAAACGAACCCTGCTCGACAATCTCTCCGTCGCGCAGCACGAGGATTCTATCGGCATTTTGAATGGTCGAGAGTCGATGGGCAATCACGATTGTCGTACGCCCGCGCATCGCGGCTTGTACCGCCGCCATCACCATCGACTCGGTTTCGGCATCCAGAGCGCTGGTGGGTTCGTCCAGGATCAGGATCGGAGCGTCCTTGAGCAGCGCCCGCGCGATGGTCAGACGTTGCGCCTCGCCTTCCGAGAGACTGTGCCCGCCCTGACCAACTATTTCATCAAGCCCGTCGGGCAGCCTGGCAATCAGTGCAGTCAGGCGAGCAGTTTCGATAGCACTACGAATCTCGTCGTCGCTTGCGGTGGGATTTCCGAGTGCGACGTTTGCACGTATTGTCGTACCGAGCACCAATGGCGGCTGCAGAACCATCGCGATAGAAGCTCTCACCGTACGGAGCGTGGCAGACCGGGTGTCCTGTCGGTCAATTCGGATTGTTCCCTGCTGAGGCTCATAGAAGCGCATCAGCAAACTGGCCATAGTGGTTTTGCCGGAGCCGCTTGGACCAACAATGGCCACTGTTTCACCTGGCTCAGCATGAAAGCTGACACGCTTCAGCACCGGCCGGGCCGGCTCGTACCCGAAAACTACATCCTCAAAATCGATTTCACCCCGCACTGGCGCGAGCGGCCGCGCATGCGGCCGGTCGTTGACTTCGGGTTCAATCTGCAGCAATTCGAGGCATCGGCGCAGACCTGCCTTTGCGCTTTCCACCAGGCCATAAGTTTGAAAAATCTGGTTGACCGGCTGGTATAGCGAAGCCAGGTAGGTGATGAAGACGATCAGACCTCCGATAGAGAGAGCGCCGCTCATGACGTGCTGCGCACCGATATAGATGACCGTGGTAGTTCCAGCCGCAATCAAGACATTGACAGCGACGGCGTACATCGTCTGAAAGACATAAACGCGCAAGCTCTGGTCCAGGCTCTCGCTACTGGATCGCACGAATTGTTGGTACGCTTCCGCCTCGCGGGTGAAGGCCTGGACAACGTGAATTGCCGCTAACGCTTGATGGGCCACGGTATACAGCCGGCTTTCCTTGATTCGGGCGCTGGTCGAGAGCCGGTCGATTGTGCTGCTCACCGATACGATGAGGATAAGCAGGATCGGGATGATCGCAGCCGCGGCTAATGTAAGGACCACGTCCATCCGCACCATCACGTAAAACATGGCCGTCAGCATTGCTCCCGCCGAGAGCATCTGGAACAGCCCATTCATCGAGATCGTCTGAACTGACATGGTGTCATAGGCTACCCGGACCATCAGGTCGCCTATTTCCCGGCGGCGGTGAAATGACAATGACAGGCGCTGGAGATGATCGAACAGTTGAGCGCGAAGATCGTTCACCATTCGCTGCCCGATCGAAATCGTAACGTAATTGCTGGCGAGGTTAATTACACCCACCACGATGTAAAGCGCGACCAAAGCAGCGCAACAGCCGAGCAGCAGTTGGTTACGCGAGAGTGCCGGAAGCCATTTCAACCTCAGTGGCTGACCGCGGAGCACATTGTCGATAACGATCTTGAGAGGCCATGGTTTGGCTGCCTCGACGACGCTCGATAACAGCAAGGCGGCGATAACTGCCAGCAGGCGCGGGCTATACTGGCGCATTCGGCGAAAAACTTCGCCATAGAGCCGCAATCCCTGCATCAGCTCGCGGCTTCTCCAATCACCGATAAACCACCCATTCCGAAGAGCTAAGCGCAAAGGCAGTACTGAGGCAACGTGGGTTGTTCAAGGCAGGAGCCGCAGTTCGGCGTGGGCGGGCCTGGCCTGACTGAACCTATCTCGCGCTTTAGCGTCGCGCCCGACCGTGGGTCAGGTTGCCGGGACGGCAAACAGCCGCCCAACCGTAATTAGGGCGAGCCGAACACCTGCAGGTTATGCTCACCGAGCCGTGGCGCCGGACGGCGGATCGCCCAGTTCGAATTGCCGTAGCGCGAGGGCATACCGGGTAGTCTCAGCCGGCCCAAGCCAGGTTGGTCCAATTGGACGAAAAACCCGCGCTCGCGCAAATGGGCGCTTTCGTACAAGCTCTGCATGGTATTGATTGGCGCGAAAGGGATTCGATGCTCCTGGGCCGCGCGATAAAGATCCTGCACCTTCCACCCCGCGATCCAATCGGACATCAGCGCCTTCAGAGCATCATTGTTTTGCGCCCGCGATAATCTATCCCTGAACAACTCTTCGCCGGCCCATTCCGGATTGCCCATGAGTTGCACCAGGCGTTGCCACTGGTCCTCTTCAACCGCGATGACGAAGATCTGCCCGTCGCTACAATCGGCGATGAACCATGGTCCGATCACCCGATTACCGAGACGCGAGGCCACCCGCTCCGCGTAAGTATAATGGACGAGGTTGTTCTCGATCAGGCCGGTGACAACTTCCCGCTCGGATATATCAATGCTCTGGCCCTTGCCGGACTTGCGTTGATGCAGATAAGCCGCCAGGCACACCATCGCGGTATGGACTCCGGCCTGGAGGTCGCACTGATCTCCGAAGCATCGAAGTGGCGGCAAATCCTCGTAGGGTGAGGCGCCAGGGCTTACGAAAGCCCATCCGCTGGCATTTGCGGCGGTCAATTCATAGCCGAGGTAATCTGCGTACGGTCCGGATTCGCCGAAGATCGAGATTGCCGCGATGACCAGGCGCGGATACCGTGCCCTCAATGCTTCACTCGCGAGGCCTTGGCCCTCGCGCCGGGACCGGGGGACATTGTGTATTAAAATATCCGCCCCTTCCAGCAAATGAGAAAACAATTTGCGGCCTTTGGGCGCGGTCAAGTCGGCCACTACGCCTCGTTTATTTACGTTTAGATAAGTAAAAAGACCGCTTCTTTCCAGGTCCGGCTTGTCTTCGGGAAACGGACCGCGCCGCCGCGTCACATCACCTTGCGGCGGTTCTACTTTGATCAAATCAGCACCGAGGTCGGCCAACATCTTGCCGGCAAATGCGGCCGAGATTCCCTGGCCACACTCAATTATCCTGAGTGTACCGAATGGCGACGAATTGTTGGTTTCCACCCGAAGCGAATACCTCTGGCTCTTGGGCACTGACCTATGCTCATCAATTATGAATGTATTCGGGGGCCCTTTCGTTCACATGAAGTGTGCGGTTGCACCGACCGATTCGCGGCCATGAATGACCATTTTGCCCGCACAGAAAGTCGGGGCACGAGCTTGCATCGCGGCTCCGTGGCTCTGGGGCGTTGGGGAGTGCTGGTCATTCCTTCAGCGGGACGATCATCATCACCCGCGGTCCGTCGCCAATTCCTTCGTTGTATGGCCTTTTCCTGTCAGGTCTTCCGCCAGGATGCCTTCGCCCGGCCCGAAACGATGCACTGAGCCATCGCCCAGACCAATCTCAACTCCCCCAACCAGCGTAATCACGTACTGGCGCCGCGGCGCGTTATGCCAATCGACGAAAGTTCCCGGCGCCATCCGGGTGAATATCACGCCGGCCGCCGGCTGCATCGCTGTTTGTTCAGCGATTTGCCCCGCTGTGAATGCCATTTTCAGTTCTTCGAGATGGGATTGCTGATCGTTGCCAGTAAACAATCGAAAGAGTCGCATAGCTGTGACCTGCTGGCGAATTTCCTAGTCACTTAGCGCGACTGCGCATTGTGAGCAAGGTTCCGACGGCGCTGAATGTACCAGCTGAATTTGCGAGGAGATGGCGCCAGCAGGACCGGCCCCACAACTGGCGCCAGTAGTTCGGGTCGCTTTCTGCCGCCGACTAATCAGAACGCTTCAGATGACTGCATCGCGGCGCAATATTTCGAGCTGATCGGCGGAGATACCGAGGCGCTGCAGTACCTCGGCCGTGTGTTCGCCAAGTTCCGGGACATGCGGTGGAATTTCGTCGCCGTTGAACCCCGACATTTTGATCGCAGAGCCGAGGACCTTGATATCGTCGTGGTCGGCGATATTGCCGTCGCGGACGAGGTTGCGCGCAGGGAGTTCGGGGTCAGCGGCGACTTCGTCGATTTCTCTTACCGGCGCACATGGAATGTTGTGGGCGAGCAGCAGCGCAACCAGGGCGTCCCGCTTTTGCCTCGCGGACCATTGAGCAACCATCGCGTCGATTTCGTCAACCAACTTGAAGCGGCGCCGATGGTCCTGGTAGTCGGGATGCCCAACGAGATCGTCCCGCCCCATCAACCGGGCGAGTTGATGCCAGTTAGCCTCGGTCAGACAGTAAATCCAGATTTCGCCGTCGGCGCATGGATAGGTGTTGCACGGGCAGGTGGTGGGATGGCGGTTGCCGAGTCGGCGCACCTTGAATCCGTCCTGGACGACGCCGAGAGCGCCGTTGATGGCGGGCATACAGATATCGAGCATCGCAACTTCGACCTTGCGCCCCCGGCCGGTGCGCCCTCGTTCGAGGAGCGCGGCCAGGATGCCTGCCGCCAGGTGCATCCCGGTGCTGGTGTCGATGAGGGCGGCGGTAACTCGGACGCCCGGGCGGTCGCCGTAACCGGTCATGCTGATGATGCCGGATGCCGCCTGAATGGTGAAATCCAGGGCGCCGAGTTGGGCGAAGCGGCTGTCGGGGCCATAACCCTTGCTTGAGGCGTAGACCAGACGCGGAAATCGCGGGGCAAGGTCCTGGTAACCCAGTCCGAGGCGTTCGAGCGCGCCGGGCGCGTAATTTTCGAGCAGCACATCTGCGTCGGCCAGCATGCGGAAGAGAATGTCGCGGCCCCGCTCATCCTTGAGGTTAAGCGAGACGGACTTTTTGCCGGTATTGAGCATGAGGAAGCCGTAGTTGGTTCCGTGCTTGGCGGGCGGGCGTTTGCGCAAAAGTTCGCCGCTACCGGGAGGTTCGATCTTGATGACCTCGGCGCCGAAATGCGCAAGCTGAAGGCCGCAGTACGGTCCTGCATAAATTTGGGCGAGTTCTATTACACGATAACCATCAAGCGGCAGACTCATCTGATTTCCTTCCATCTTGATGACCTTCGTAGGTCAAGGGAGCTTGGCGCAGATGTCATTGGAGTCTACATCACGCGTAGACGCAAATTGTGGCGGATCGCACGAGAGAAATCCCGGGCGGCATTCCGGGCAGGTGGCGACCAGGGATGTCCCGAATTCGTACAGAACTTGCGCCCCTCTGGATTATCGTTGCCGCATTTCGAACGGTGCATTTTCCATCAATTGGATTTCGGGCATTTCGGGAAGTGGCACAGGCCTTCGAGATGATCGAATGTTGTTCTTGCAACCCTCCCGACTGTCATCCGAGCGGCGCTCGCATCGTTTGCGAGCGAAGTCGAGGGATCTCACGGATCAGAAAGTCGCCTGTCCCACTTCAGACAAATCCATGATCGAATCTTAGTTGGCTGCGTTTTCCGCGGATGTTGCTCATTGAAGGCTGGCCTCGATAGTGGTTCAGAACACAGGCTAAAACTGTCGCTGGTAAACCTCAATTCAGCCCGACAGCTCCCCGAGCAGCGCCCTGGCTTCTTTGAGGTCGGCGGTACCGATCGGCGTGTACTCGGTGTGCCCGCCGGTCTTGAGGGTACGCACCACGACTTCGCCGGTGTTTATCCCCGCGCGCGCTTCTATCGGCGGATTGCCCGCCGCGCGCAGCCTGGTGGAATAGCGCCGCATCTCGTCCTGCATTCTGAGCGCGGCGTACAGGGCTCGCTGCGGATGGTCTTCATGGGCGACAGGCGCGCCGAACAATGCGAAAATGCCGTCGCCGGTGGACTGCACGATATAGCCATCGTAGCGGCGCACCGCGTCCATCATCAGTTTGAGCGCGGGATCGACAATCTTGCGCGCCTCCTTGGGGTCGAGGTCCTCCATCAGCTCCATCGAACCCTTGATGTCAGCGAACAGCGCAGTCACCGTCTTGCGTTCGCCGTCTGCGACTTGCGCCGCAGTGTCGTCGGCCGATATGCGAATACTGACATTAGATCGTGCCGGGCCGGCAATCGCCTCCGAGCCCATCGAGGTGGCGCTAATGCTGGTTCCGCATTTTCTGCAGAACCGTGCACCGACACTAACTGGTGCTTTACATGCTGGACAAAGGTGTCAAGTCTGCGCCCGCATTGTTCGCAAAACACAGAATCGGAGCGGTTTCACTCCCGTAGTTCGAGCACCGCATAGGACCACCCAAAAAGAACGACTGAACGAGATGTTTGTAGCACCGAACTTCGAGTGAAGACTACCAGCGCCAGGTTCCTGAGTGGCACAGGCTTCCAGCCTGTGGTCTCCATGCCTCGAAGAATTGCCAGGTCAATACTTTGTCGTTGAACCAATCTTGCGAACGAAAAGGAAAAAAAGCTCGCCGCAAGAGCCCATGACGCGAGAGTCAAGCGACGCTCCCCGGAAGGGGCATTCTCGTTGAAAGTGAAGACATTAACCCGTGAGGTCAAGGTAGTACCACCCCAGTCCAGGTCGGTTCAGGTGTTCGTGCCTGAGGATCCCGATGCTGTGAATGTGCGGAGGCGTTTGATGCTGCTTAGGGTGGTCAGTCCGAACGCCGAGCCTGAGGCTTAGAACAGATGATCGTTCATAAACTCCCGGACCCCACGTAGCAGCGAATCAGCGCTGGGCCGCATAGCGGGCAAGAGCTCGCCGCCTTCGGCCCGGCTGCGCAGGTCCGCCCATTCGTCTATACGCTTTTGCAGGGCTGGGCCGTAAACCCCTGCGGCGCTTAGCTTAGCGTTGAGCGCCGATAGATCATCAACATTCTCACGGATTGGGATACTGCGATGGCGGGCGCTACGGCGCATCACGTCTTCGAGCACCGAGCAGGCGACAACTACTCCGGCCGATAGGCGCTGCGCGCGCAGCAGTCGCTCGGCTATCCCTAGGAGATCAGTAAAGATTTCCGCAGCGACCAGTTCTTCCACACGCGCCACCGGGCCAAAATCTATATATTCGCGGGTGGCGCGTAGCACAGCCTGTCCGCGCGCGACGGCTGACAGGTAGGGACTGTCGCAATTGAACTCGAACTCCTTCGTATAGGGGCTGTCTTCGCCCAGCGCTTCCCGCAGGAAGGCGACACATCCGACTCGCCATTCGCGAAACGCTCCCGCATCGACAAACTCCTGATGTGACACGTCAGACTTATATCGGGTCGCGATCAGCTCCGAACCCAGTTCGGCAAGGCGCGCCAAGCGATCTCTGATTGCCTCGATGCTCACCAGGACGACTCCCCGTGCGAAGATTAAGGAGTTTTCGGATGCACAGGCTAGGAGCCTGTGCCACTCAGATGCTGTTTAGCCCATTCGTTGGAGAGCCAGCCCAACGGAGGTGCCCAGGCAAAAAACGTCACTGCAGTTACGATCCATGAAAGAACGATCGCCGGTAGCACGGAGGGTGACGGTGTCATCCGTTTCCGGCTGTTTCTGACTTGACCTAAGCTGGATTGCTGCGGACGAAGCCGTTTGAGCGCAACGCCTCGGGCACGATATAAAGCCCATATCGGAATTCTCATACGTGCCGATGCTCCGTCGGTCGTAGCTGTGAACGATGGCATAGAGAGCTTGCCACCCTTAAAGCGTATTTGCGGGACACGATACTAGCTCTGTAAAGCGCAGTATTTCTCGACCAGTGACATAAGGCGGTTAACGTTGATCGGCTTCGTGACGAGCGCCTTGGCGCCAGCCGGGATCGCGGAAACCAGCGCCGTGATGACCACCACCGGAATATTGGCGATCTCAGGTTCGAGCCGCTGCTGCCGCATGAATTCCCAACCATCCATGACCGGCATTGATAAATCGAGCAGTATCATAGCCGGTGGTCGATCTCTGGCTTGGACCAGCGCCTCCCGGCCATTTTGAGCCCTCTGGACCGTATACCCGCTGGCTTCCAGCAAATCTGTCAAAGCGTCGAGAGCGCGAACATCGTCTTCCACCACGAGGATCGAACCCGTTTGATTATGCAGGGCGACCGTCATTGCTCAGCACCACCGTAAAAGCTGCTACCAAAAGTGAAATAATTGAGGGTCTTTGAGGGCCGTCCGCGCGACTCATAACGCTTTGCAGGGTTTCGCCCAGCCGAACCCGACCAAGGCGGCGCGCATTGTTCAAGAGCCAGACAAATACCATCAGCGGACTGATGGGGACTTGCTTCAGCGCGTTAGGTTAGCGGCAGCCTTTAGAAAGGTCAAAGGAATTCGCGCAGCATCAGGTAGGCTTGAAGATTAGCCTTGGAGGAAGATCTTATCAGTCTTGCTTATTGGACGACTGGGTTGCAGTTATTTGCGCGAGGCTGTACTAGAGACAGTTTTTCGGCCAAGTCTTGAAAGGCACTCTCGCCGGTAGCATGGCGGGTGACGGTGTCATCCGTTTCCAGTTGGTTGTGACTTAGCCTAGCTTGGATTGCTGCGGACGAAGCCGTATTGATCGTCAATGCCTCGGGCACGATATACAGCCCAGATGCAAATTCTCATACATGCCGATGCTGGTCGGTCGGAGATGTGAACATAGATATTCTTCAGGTTTAAATGCTCTAGTGGCAGAGGCTTCCAGCCTGTGGGTTTTCCTTTTAGGCCGCGATTACGTTTGTCGGACTCCCCCACGTTTTTCCACCCCTCAACACCCCTCCGGACCAGGATTTTTGGATTCACAGGCTAGAAGCCTGTGCCACTGAGATGCCCTTTAGCCCATTCGGTTCGAGAGCCAGCCCAACGGCGGTGCCCGGGGGCAAAAAACGACACTGGGATTACGATCCAATGAAAGAACAATCAACATGGTTTTAAATGCCCTCTGCACCCGATCGAAGCGCAAATTGCAATGAGTGATATAACAACGGAGTAAGGTCGGTGGCTCGTGTCAGAAATTTACAGAACAAACCCAATTGGCGCGGGGGCAACTTGGTCCGCTTCATATTCGGCAATAAACAATTGGCGTGTCGGCGAGGTGACAGCAAGGCCCCCAGCTGCCAGCGCGGTCTCCAGCAACTGCCAACCTGGGGTGCTTCGCGGACAAGAAAACGAACCGGTACCGGCCCCCTCGCCACGCTCGGCGGCTGTCCGAGATCCCTTTCTCGCCTTGCTTTCGCCGCGGCGCCCAGGATGAC
>JAMXLL010000316.1 GCA_024281015.1 Candidatus Binataceae bacterium | reverse complement strand
GAGCACTGGCTCAGTGAATTGCCGGGCAATCAGACTGCGGTGGAGATGCTACGCGAGGCCCGGATCCCGTCAGCGCCAGTGTTGAGCGTGGAAGAGGCAATGAATCATCCCCATCTACGCGAACGTCAGACCGTGCAGACCGTCCATGATCGGCTGCTGGGAGATTTTGAGATTCCCGGATTTCCGCTACGTTTTTCAGCTTTTCCCCAACGATTGGAGCTCGAAGCACCCTTCCTTGGTGAACATAATGCGAAGATCCTGGCAGAATACCTTGGTTACGTGCCCGAGCAAATCAAAAAACTGGAACAAGAAGGCGTCCTTCATTGTCAACCCCGCTAATCTGAGTGCTTTAGAAATGATCGCGAAGTCGTAAGCCGCACATCTCCAAGTCTCGGCCGTAGTTGCGCTTGCGCTGTTTTCTCGCCTCAGCGCACTGCCCAGTAGCTCATTCCTTTCCGACTGAGTAAACGGGAACCATTTCGAGTTCTTGATTGTTTATAGTTCAGGCATTTATGAACCTGGACTGTTGAAGAGCGGAAACAGCCCTTTGCTCGCCGGGAAACGTTTATGAGTTCAAGGCTTTGTGCCGTTGCGCGCGCACCTGTCGTTGGAAATGCCGAATCTGATCTGTTCCTGGCATGCGAGTATTGCGACATCTCAAGCGGCTACGGCTTGTCAGGCGAACAACGGCTGATACTCGCGCTGCTCACCGACGCGTTGAACGTTTACCAAAAAGGCGCGCTATCCAACTTAAGCCGCGCCCGTCGTCTGTACGTCGAAGCGGAACGCTGGATTTTGGGCGATCGCTCTGAGACTAACGCCTTCAGCTTTATCACCGTATGCGATGCGCTGGGCATAAATCCGGACTTGTTGCGCCGTCGGATCATCGATTGGAAGCACATGGTTTCTGGCCAGCACCGTGCCCATTCTGCATCGCCGCTGCGTCTGAAAATCACTCCACGTGAACGTTATCCTCGCGGTCGCATTAACTCGCCCGCAGCCGCCGCGGTTTAGGTCCGCAGGTTCTCACAACGGCACCCGCAGTCGTTGGCCTCTCGAATCGATTCTCCAGTCTAAGGCCAATCGGTCATGAACCTGCCGGCTCTGGCGGAGGGGGTGGGATTCGAACCCACGAGCGACGTTAGCCGCTGCCGGTTTTCAAGACCGGTGCCTTCAACCGCTCGGCCACCCCTCCAACCACATGAACTTACCAGATGGGCACGCCTGGCCACCGCAGGCCCTGCGGACAACAGATTGCCCTTTATGCCGGCCGGATGCTACACAATTTCCCCGTGCTAATGATGCAGGCGCAAGCACCAGATGTCGGTCAGCACAAGCGTGACGCGACGAGGCAGCACACGTGCGGATAGCGATTATCGCAACCCTTATTGTCGCTATAGGTGCTGCGGCGGGTGGATGGATTCTATACTCCCGCAGCAAAATCGCCCACATTGAGGACCAGAAAAAAGCGGCCCAGCTTCAACAGGAATTGGAAGCGCTGCAGTCGGAGAATGCCCAATTGAAAGAAAATCTGGCAAAGATCCAGAGCGAGGAGGAACGATTGTCGTCCGCCAATCAGGAACTGGCCAAACTGCTGGCTGAGGCGCGTTTGACAGGTAAGGTGCCGCCGTTGCCGCCCAGCGCCCTTCCCTACCCCCCGAAATAGCTCAGGAAGGTCGCTGAGGGGGTTGTTTCGTCACGGACCGCAAACTTCTTCCGCGCAGCGCATTACGCAGCCTTCCGCTAATCCGAGTCGCTGGTGCCAGCCGCCGGGCGCCGCTTCTGTGCCGGTTCGTACACGAATCGTTGCCATTCCGCTAAATGGCTCAATGAGTGCAAATTGGCCATTCGGTCCAGATAAACTTCACCCTTCAAATGGTCGGTTTCATGCTGGATCACACGTGCGTGAAAATCGCTCGCCACTAGATCCAGTTGCTGGCCCTGCCGTCCCAGTGCGGATACCCGTAATTGCTTATAGCGGGGCACCAATCCGCGCATTTCCGGGATGCTGAGACATCCTTCCCAATCATCCATCGTAGCCGAATCCATAACGCTGACCTGCGGATTAATCAGGTAGGTCAGCGGCACCTCGGGCATGTCCGGATAGCGCGGATGATGCGAGACTTCGAGCACAGCAATCTGCAGCGACAAATGGACCTGCGGCGCCGCCAATCCAACCCCGTTGTATTCGCGCATGGTGTCGACCATGTCGTCCAACAGGCGTTGGAACTCGGGCGAGGTTATCATCGCCGGGTCCACTGCCAGGGCGGGAGTGCGAATTGCGGGATGGCCCAGCCGGGCAACTTTCAGGATCATAGATCCTGCTTACCGCGATTCTCATGCCCGCGAAAGGCCCGGCGTCAGCCTCCTGTGACCGTTCCGATCGCCCAGCCGATGGCTTAGCTTCGAGCCCGATTAATGCCCGCTGCGGGACAGGATGTGCGGGACCTTCAACACGACCGGGTGAAGGTCTCGCCCTCCGTCAGGACGCGATTTCCTGCTTGTCGTTCTCGCTGGAAAAACCTGCCGGTCCGCGGCTGCGCTCCGCATCGGCGCGCCAGCGGTCGATCGACTCCAGGTTAAAGCGCCAGTCGCGTCCCACCTTGAAGGCCGGCAACTGTCTTTTTTTGAGTAAGCGGTAAATCGTCGATGGGTGCACCCGCAGGTATTGGGCGACGTTTTCCAGAGTAAGAATTCGAGTCCGCTCGCTTTTCGCATCGTACAGTTCCATAAGTACCCCCATGCCCCCCTTCCTTAACAAATTGTGAACATTATGGCAACTGTCTGTCGAGTGTCGCCTCAAGCCGGCGAGCCAAGCCTGCCCATTGCCGTATCGGGCAGTAAGGGCACAACCCGGACAACCATTCACCAGTGCATCCCATGAATGGTGATCCCGGTGGCGAATCGAGTCGAGCCTGACTGTTTGTCAATGCCAGCGTTCGAAGTTTTTGACAGCAGGGAATTTTCTCTGCCATCAAAAAACCCATCCATTTTTTTGGCAAATCATAATGACGCGATCAGGTGGCCTTTCTGCCAATGACTCCGGTTTGGCTATCGACGGCAATTTTTTTCAGGAGTTCCTGTATGACGTGCGCTTCTTGAACTGCCTCAAAACACCGACCGATTACTTCAGACAGTGCAGCGATCTCGCTTTTCATCCTTCTCAGGTCATCGCCCATTTCCAACAATCCCCCACCCGTAACCTCTGTTACAATTTGATAGCCGAAGGTCAACTGTTACGTCAATCAAAGTTGGCTCCTCTCAGGCGGCCTTTTCTGCCGACCATCCGCCCGTGCTCGCCGACATCGTGAGGGCCAACACCAGTAGGCTTGCAATCGACCGCACTATCGAGACTCGGTGGATCCGTACGACGCCAGTCGGGATCAACAACGAACGCGCAATTGTCTAATCTAGTGAAAAGAGAATCGAACAATGCTGAACCGGCGGAGGCGCCTACCTGAGGCTATCTCCCGGATCGCAACGATACACCGATACACCATGAGAATGAAGTACGGGGATCTGTAACTGCGCGTGCTTGCTCGATCGAGATCGCGTATCATTCCGCGGAGTTTTCGATGTCCGCCAAGAGGAGGTTAATCCCATTGCGCTCGCCATCAGGCGTAAGGACTTGAGCATTTGGCCGGTGCCCGCGGAGAAGGCAGGCATCAAACCGCGTTGTCCGCGATTGAGTGACGTTCCCTCACTTCGAATCAGGCGCGGTCCGCATTCATTCGAAACAGCAAGACCGTCAGAACTCGAACACACGCCCGCTCAGACGAAAGACAACTGGCTCGGCAATTACCTTTCAAGAAACGTTTCTTTGCGATTCCTTAAGGCTGCGCATGTAGTATTTTAATCCTCATCCCTTTAACACCGGCCAGGGAAATGCAGGCGCGAAAGAATGAAAACACAAATCTTAACGACCTTGATGCTGATCTCGTTTATTCTCGCAACCACAATTCCCGGATCCGCAGCCGAGGAATGGTACCAGGGGCAGCCCGGCAAGTGGCACAAGCATGGCCATGGCTGGACCTGGAAAGGAACGCATGGTGACGAGTGGTACGAGGGGAAGAGGGGACATTGGTACGCAGAGAAGGGCGGCGGCAACTATTGGCTGGGTGACGACGGCCGTGAATACCGGCAGGGACCAAACGGGTGGCGATGGAGCGGCGAGCGTCATAGAAGAGAATAAGTCCGGTGCGAATTGACGCGGCAAGTGCATTCAGGTATGCGGCGTGTCCTGATCCGAGCAGAAATACCTGGTCGGAATGAGCTGGCCGTTACTGGCGTGCTTTTTTATCCAATCGCGGTGCGCCGGCGCCGACAAAGAATTGGGGGGGGCTTGGTGATCCCAGCGGGAGTCGAACCCGCGTTCCCGACGTGAGAGGCCGGTGTCCTGACCACTAGACGATGGGACCTCGGTTGCGTCACCCGCATTGCGGGTTGGCTGAGGAGGGAGGACTCGAACCTCCAATCGCCTGATCCAGAGTCAGGTGGCTTGCCAATTAGCCGACTCCTCAGCGCCACATCAGTTTAACCGTTCACTGGAGTTGGTTCCAACCCCACGCGAGCAACTTCCCCGTACTACAGCTTTCCTCGCCCAACGTGCCGTCGGTCCGCCTCGACTTCGCCTGGCATTCAGCACACCCTCACAGCTCCAACCGCTTCAGCGTCTGGTATTTACTCAACGACAATAGGCCAGCAAGCAGACCGCCGTGGTTAGCGCGCGACGGCGCAATGGCGGAGGACTTCTGCGTGATGATTAACGAGTTCGTCGCAGCGTTGCAAAAGCGCGGGATCATGACAGTGCTGCTCTATCATGTAGCTCAACTCGCCGAGGTCGTGCACCAACAGCCGCTGGCATCGCTGGTATTCGTCATTTTGCTTCAAGGCCCGCAGGAGGTCGCCGACCATATCTTCGAGTTCGGTCTCTTCAACTTCCAGTGCGATCTCCAGCGCGCGTTGCAGAACGAGTGAGTCGGCTGGTTGATTGAGGCAGCGGCCGAGCAGGGCTCGCAACCGTTCGATATCCTCCGCCCTCATCAAGATCGGACTGGGCTTGTCCAGCACATCTTCAAGTTCCAGCACCGTTGAGACCAGGTCGAGTGCGCCGACATGGCGCGCCTCGTCGCGCGCCATGTTGAACCAGAATTCATGCAGCGCCGGATCGGCGGAGAAAATTTTGGCGAACCGCGCGTACAAGGCCATACTCTGCTTTTCGAGGGCGATGGTAGCTTCGAGCAGTTCGCGCGTGGTTGGCACGGCCGCATCTTATCGCGCAGTTCGGGCGCGGGTAAAGCCGCGCCATCGATTGTGTGGTCGCGCCTTCGGGCGCTATTAAAAAAATTGGGCCGGCAGCCGACTAGCTGCCGGCCGTAAATTTTTATCCTCAGCGGGCCAGTTCCGTGGCACGCGTCTCGCGAATCACCGTCACACGAATTTGACCCGGATAGGTCATGTCTGTTTCGATCTTACGTGCTACTTCACGAGCCAGCATCGTGGCGTCCTCGTCGGAAACCTCGCTAGGCTCGACAATCACGCGCATCTCGCGCCCTGCCTGTACGGCGAAACATTTGTCCACGCCTTTGAAGGATTTCGCGATACTCTCCAGGTCTTCGAGGCGTTTGACGTAGCTTTCCAGGACTTCGCGCCGTGCTCCCGGCCGCGCACCGGACAGCGCATCGGCCGCATCAACCAGCGGGGCGAGGATAGTCTCGGCCTTGACTTCCTCGTGATGGGCGGCAATGGCATTGACGATCTTGGCTGACTCGCCATACTTGCGGGCAAGTTCAGCGCCGATCAGCGCATGCGAGCCTTCGACCTCATGGGTGAGGGCTTTGCCGATATCGTGCAGCAACGCGGCGCGGCGCGCCTGCTTCTCGTTCAGTCCTAATTCAGCTGCCATCGCACCGCAGATAAAGGCGGCTTCGATAGAATGCATCAATACATTCTGGGCGTAGCTGTACCGGTACTTCAGCATGCCGAGCAGCTTCGATAACTCGGGATGGACGCCATGCACGCCAACCTCAATGAGCGCGCGCTGTCCCGCCTCCTTGATCGATTCCTCAACCTCCTGCTCCCCTTTACGCACAACCTCTTCAATGCGGCCTGGATGAATCCGGCCGTCGGAGATAAGCCGTTCGAGCGAGACTCGTGCGATTTCGCGGCGAATCGGATTGTGGCATGAAATAACCACTGCCTCCGGGGTGTCATCGATGATGATGTCGACGCCGGTAGCTGCTTCAATCGCACGGATATTACGGCCCTCGCGGCCAATGATCCGGCCTTTCATCTCGTCACTTGGTAGCGCTAGAACGGATACGGTACGTTCGGCGACAAATTCACCGGCCAGGCGTTCGATCGCGATTGAAATAATGCGCTTGGCACGGCGATCGGCCTCCTCGCGGGCCTCTTCCTCGACCATCCGGATATGCCGAGCGGCCTCCTGCCGCGCCTGTCCGATCATTTCGTCCAGCAGCGAACGTTTGGCTTCCTCGCGCGTGAGGCCTGCGACCGCCTCGAGATGTGCGCGGGCTTCATCGATCAGTGCCTGGCGCTCCGCTTCTTTATCGGTCAGGGCCTTTTCACGATTGCGGAGGCTCTGGTCGCGCCGGTTAAGATCCGTTTCACGGCGTTCAAAAGCTTCCAGCCGTTTATCGAGGGCTTCCTCGCGGTTCTGGAGTTTGCTTTCAAGTGCTGTCAACTCGCGCCGGCTATCGCGCGATTCACGCTCCGCGGTTGCCCGCGCTTCGACCAGTAGATCCTTTGCTTTGAGCTCCGCCTCTTTGGTCAGAAGTTCGCTCCTGCTTTTGGCCTCCTCAAGAATCCGTTCAGCTTCGTGCTGAGCCGAAACCCCACCTGCAACTGGTTGCTCCCGTTCCCGCGTCCGCATCCATGCGGTAAAGACCACGCCGGCTAGCGCAATGCCAAGCAACAGCGCTCCGATTAGCATCAACACGTGGTGACACCTCCTTGATCCGCGATCCGCATCTGCGGAGCAGTCGTGCCGCGCTCAGCCCGACACGATGGACTGATCGAGAACCTGCCCAGCATGTACTGCGGATTCTGTGAAGATCAGATTAAGACGCCGGTCATTCGGCGACTCTGGAAGCTGGTCAAGCATTTGAAACGAATAAGCCAGACCAGCGGTAACTGTCTGCGGCTCGACCGCCGCCAGGATCCGGTCAAAGTATCCACCCCCGCGGCCGAGACGCTGCCCGGTAGGCGTGAAGCCTACGCCAGGAATGCAAAATAAAGCCGCACCCAGACAACCGACCGAGACAATCCCCGCTCCGACCGGTTCGAGCACACCGAAACTTCCGGGTACGAGTTCAGCGCGGTCGTTGATGCGGAGGAGGGCAAGTAAATTGCCGGGAACGATTTTGGGCAGCAGCACGCGGCGGTGCGAGGAGAGGGCGGCGTCCAGCAGCAGGTCAGTGCCGACCTCATTATCTTTCGCCGCGTAAAGGACGACGGTTGAGCTGTCTTGATACGGCTTGGATTGCAGAACGCGAAGCTGAACCCGCCTCGAAACGGAGGCGACATAAGCCCCAGGCAGCCCGCGACGGCATTCGCCGAGCACCTTGCGCAGGTATTTTTTGTCGTCCGCCACGCGCTTAAGCGGTGGCAGGAGGGGGTCTAAATAATCGGCAACACGACCATAATATGGTCTAGCGCACGCGTGTAATGAACGACAAGAGCTGTTTTCACCGGCTTCGGTGAAGCATCTCGGCCTAACGAACGGCTGCAACCGCTCGGTTCATGCGAAAAGCCCGCACAGGTTCATTTAGTTTCGCGAGCGCCTCTAATGCACCTGGCATTTTGGCCCCACAAGCCCCGCCACTGGAGTGATCTCGAATAATTGTTACTCTGCTGCTAACAGCCCGACGCCCGCAAAGTTCAGTTGTCAATTGCTTCAGAAAGGCGGCGGCTCAGCCGCTTCAGGTGGCTGAGCAGTTCCGCATGATCCCGCCGCAGCCGCTCAAGTTCCTCGGCAAAATTAAGGGCGGCGAGAATGACGAGATTGATCGAATTGACCGTCTGGCTGTTGGCGCGAATTGCCTTGATCTTTTCGTCAACTGCCGCGGCCAGCGTCCGCGCCCATTCGTCGCCGCCATCACTGGCGACGGTGAGCTGCTGACCCATAATTTCGACGTTGACCCCTTTCACGCTTACCCCAAATCCAAGCCGTCAAAACGGGCTAAGATGCTTTCGATGCGCGACTTTATTTGATTGCGGGCTTCTTCGTGTTCCCGCAACCGTCCATTGACCTCATTAAATCGTTGCTCACTCTCAGCAAGACGTTGTGCTAATTGCTCGTTTTCTCTCTGTAACTGCTGAACTCTATTTAGTGAAGCCTGTATTCGCTCGTCCAATTGTCTCAGGACGTCTTCATACTCCATAACGTTCTAAATTCCACCTTCACTTTAATTTTTGGTTAACCATGCAGTCAAGCAGCGTAAGTACCACTAGCGGCCGCCCCAGTATCCTCGGTATCCGAAAAAAGCGCATCAACGAACTCTCGTGCGTCAAAAGCACGCAAGTCTTCGAGTTCTTCGCCCAATCCGATATATCGCACCGGCAATTTCAGCTGTTCGGCAATGGCTACAATAACGCCGCCCTTTGCGGTGCTATCAAGCTTAGCCAAAACAACGCCGGTCAGCTTTACCGCTTCACTGAAAATCTTCGCCTGGCTCAGCGCGTTCTGCCCGGTGGTAGCGTCGAGCACCAGCCAGCTCTCTTGTGGTGCACCGGGTATCTCGCGCCCGACCACTCGGGCGATTTTTTTCAACTCCTCCATCAGATTGACCTTAGTCTGCAATCGGCCAGCAGTATCGATAATAACCGCGGCGCTCTTACGAGCAGTGGCGGCTTTAACCGCGTCAAAAGCCACTGCCGCAGGATCGGATCCCTGTTTTTGCTTGATCAGTTCGACACCCGCCCGATCGCACCAGATTTGTAACTGCTCGATGGCTGCGGCGCGAAAAGTATCGGCAGCGGCAACGGTTACCGGGCCGCGTTCTGCCTTGAGCAGCGCCGCGATTTTTGCCACTGTTGTGGTCTTACCAACGCCGTTTACGCCGGCCATCATGATTACCAGCGGCGCAGCGTCGCTGAGTGGACGTTCGATCGAGATTAATGCGTCCGCCATCTCCTGTTTGAGGGTATCTCGAATCACATCAGCACGGGCATCGTTTTTGAGTTTCGAACGCACGCCTTCGACCAGCTTCATGCTGGTTTCTACGCCCACATCCGCGCCAATCAGCGCCTCCTCCAAACCTTCATAAATTTCCTCAACCCGCGTGCTACCGGTAATAGCCGCACGAATGCGGGCCAGAAAGTTTTCACGCGTCTTCCGAAGCCCGAGCCTGATGGGAATTGGCTGTTTGCGCGGCGCTTCAGCTGCCTCTTTGATGGGCTCGCCAAAGGCTCCCGCCGTGATATCGGCCGGCGGTTGGGGTGCGGCGGTTTCAACAATTTCTTCCTTCCCACCAGCCTCGGCGCGCTCTTCTCGGGCAGCACCCTCGGGAAGCTCTGTCGGAGAACCGTCTACTGATGGCGTTGGGCCAGCAGGCTCGGCTGGAGTTGCCGATGGCCTCGACGGTGGAGGCGGAGGTTCGCCGGGTGTCTCAGGTTGCTGGAGCGGTGGCGCGGTTGTCCGCCCTGCTACCGGGCGTTGGGCCTCACGACGGTAAGCTGGAAATAGCTCTGGTTGCGCTCCGGGCCGCCGTTTGCGCTGACTCCATTCGACGACTATGGCAAGACTGGCCAATGGGATCTGCGCGAGGAGTGCAACAACCGGAAGACCAGGGAAAGGAAATTGCAAAAGATGCGCTAACAGCATCGGAGTAGACACAGATTACGCCTCGTTGGCGCTGCTGGCCGAGGGACTGCAGGGAATCCTGCTAGCCAGCTATCCACCACTCCTGGATAGCTTAACTCGCACCGCGGCGACGCATCGGTAGGATAACAGCATCCGGCGAAAAGCTTAAACCCGTGCATGATTGTTTCTCCTCCAGTGCTCGACCATTCGCGAATAAGCGTGGCGCAGTGGGGAATTTCGGATCGCCCAAATTTCCTGCCTCGGATGACCTCTGGCGATTGATATCATAGATTCGATGCCACGATTTAGCCGCGATCTACATGGAAACGTACCGGATGAAAGCGTAGCGGTGCTGCTCCTAGTCGACGTTATAAGCGATTTCGAGTTCCCGGGTGGTGAGCAGTTGTTAACGCATGCCGCAGCGATGCTGCCCCGTTTGACTGCGCTCAAGTCTTGGGCGCGCCAAAACGGGGTACCTGCAGTATATGTCAACGACAACTTTGGCCGATGGAGTTCTGATTTCCGTCACCTACTGGACCATTGTCTCAACGACGGCGTCAAGGGTGAGCCGATCGCACGTGCCCTGGCTCCTCTGGATGGCGATTATTCGGTGCTAAAGCCGAAACATTCCGGTTTTTATGGTACCTCTCTCGAACTCGTTTTGAAGTATCTTGGTGCGACTTCACTCATCATAACTGGCCTTACCACCGACATCTGTGTTGCATTCACGGCAGCCGACGCTTACATGCGGGAATACCGCCTGTGGATTCCATCGGATTGCACGGCAGCGGCTGACGCTCGGCATCACCAAGCGGCATTAGATTATATGAAACGCGTGCTCGACGCGGAGGTTCGCCCTGCAACGGACATCGACCTGCAGGCATTCGTTCGAAGCGGGTTTAATTTAAATGGCCAATCTTGAGCAGGTTCGCCGTAGCGCTTAAAACGGGCCCGGATTGGCCTCATCGAAAGTGAGTTCGTACAGACGCTTTTCAGTACGGATGGTCTTTAGCGCCGCCTCGCGCGTACTCTCGAACTCTCGTGCGAGCCACTCTTTCAATCGTTCTACGATTACTTCAGCCCCCGGGGGCTCGTTGACCAGAATCCTTGCAATCCGCCACCTGGTCACGATGCGCTCAATGCCGTCGGCGCGTTCCATCGCCAGCGTAAGCAGAATACTCGAGTTGGTGAATTCCAGCGGCGCCGCCGGCAAGAGGCGATACACGCCACGTCCGGTAACAATTTCGGCCGACATGGAACCAGTGCTTCAGTCCGGCATAAGGGTGGAGAATGATCGCTCGCCCTGGTGACTTCAAGCAGCTCGAGCTGCGGTTCCTTTGATGCGGTGACCGCGTTCCCAAAACAGCACGACCGGAGCGGCGATATAAATCGAGGAGTAAGTGCCGGTAATGATGCCAATGAACAACGTGAATGCCGCCGGGCGCAGAATTGGACCGCCCAGCGCGAGCAAGGCGGCGAGCACTGTCAAGGCAGTCCCCGAAGTAAGAATCGTGCGTGAGAGAGTCTCATTGATAGCGCGGTTCATGATCGATTCAAGTGACTCCCGGCGGCGCTTGGCCGCATCCTCGCGGATGCGGTCTGACACAATGATAGTGTCGTGGACCGAATACCCAATCACGGTCAGCAGGGCTGCCAGCGTGGTCAGGTCGAACTCGAAGCGCGACAGTACCAACGCACCACTTACCACCAGCACGTCATGAACCAGCGCAATGACGGCGCCGGCCCCGAAGCTCCAACTGACACGCGCGAATTGCCAGGCAATGTACGCGCCCATGAAGACGGTGGCCACTGCGACTGCCAGGAACCCGTCGACACGCAGATCGTGACCAACCTTGGCGCCTACCGTTTCGACTCGCAGCACATGCGCCTGGTTGTTGGATTGATAAGCTTCATTCAGCGCACCTTCGATTCGCGTGCCGAGGCTCCCGATATTTCTGACCCTTTCGAAGCGGACCAGAAATTGGTTTTGCGCCTTGGCGCCGAAGTCCTGCACGGTTACTTCGCCTAATTCAAGAGCTCCCAGCGCCCTTCTTATTTGGTCGCCGGAGGTCGGTTTATCGAACTTGATCTGGACGACACTGCCGCCCGCAAAGTCCACCCCGTAATTAAGGCCCAGTGTAAGCAACAGGACGATGGCGGCGATGTTGACAATGGTCGAGAGTGCGACGAAGAAATAACGTTTGCCGACAAAGTCGACGTTAATGTCAGGCGGAATCAGCTGCAAAGACATCCCTATTGCTCCTCGCCCGGGTCCCCACAGCCACCCCAGGCCCAGGTTGCCTCAACCTGGCGGCCGGCGTGCTCACTGAAAGTCGAGCTTCCCACCCGAAAAATAGCGAGAAGCGCCACCGAAGGAAAGTGTCACCAATGAAGATGGTCAGGCGGCGGCAGTTCGTGCCTTGGCGCATTTCGCGCAGGTATTGTTCTGATTGTTCGGATCTTCCTGCAAGCCTTCGTCAAGGGAATGACATACCTTGGTGCAGCGGACACAAATGAAATAGATGCCCTCTATCGTCTTGTTGATTCGTTCGCGATTGAGAATGCGGCCCTTGAGCTTCTCGATGCGTATACCCAACAATTCCTGGTACTGACGTTTGATCTTGCGGCGGCCAGCTTCGTCTTTCGGGAGGTCGGCGTCTTCATCGCTGGCCTCGGCCGTTTCGGCGAACCCATACAAATCGCGCTTGGGGGATTTGGACTTGTGGACCTTCGCCATGGGCCTACAGAGCCTCCCTCATCGTAAGCGGCCGATGAAGCCGCAATTCTTTTCGCACACCACGAAAAAGCCTCGCCGGCCGTAGCCGGCGAACAGGGTTACCTTGCTCTCGGCACCACAGTTTGGACATTGGTGCCTGTGTTGCTGAGTCTGGCCCTTTTCGGCAGTTCTCGCCTTCTTCTCTGCCATTTGTTACCCACCTTTGATGTATTCAGAATTGACAGCCAGCTAATTGCCGGGCAGCCGCACCGGCTCCGTCGACCCGCTGTCGTTATCTGTTGGTTCCGCCGCAAAAAATTACCCGGCCATCGCTCAGCCTGATGCATGCATCGGATGAATCGCAATCGCCGGGAGAATTCTAGCGTAAGCGCCGGACCAAGTCAGAGTCAAGCGTTCGCGGCCCGCTCGACGTGAATGGGCCGGAGTGCCTACCACTTGCGCGCGCCGAGTCGGCGGTTTAAGCCTGTGGTCAGCTTGGATCGTCCCCTCACAGAGCACGACGCCGTCCTTTTTATAGATCGGAAGGCTCGCCGTTACCTCAAGCAGCTGCGTCCGGGGCAAAAGATAATCATCCGGGGCGAGATCAGCAGCGAGGAGCTTTATGGATTGCCCGAGGGATCGCGCGTCAAACTCAGTTCAGGCGAGACTTTTCTTGTATTGCGGCCGACTTACGCCGACCTCATACCTCATTTGCCGCGCGCCGCTCAGGTGATCTATCCGAAAGACACGGGTCCGCTCCTGATATGGGGAGACGTATATCCGGGTGCCACGGTAATAGAAGGCGGCGTCGGGGCGGGCGCGTTCACGATCGCGTTGTTGCGGGCAGTTGGCCCACAAGGCCGCGTAATTTCGTACGAGGTGCGCGAAGATTTTGCGAGACGTGCCCGGCGCAATGTCGCTGATTTTTTGGGTCCAGCTCCGCAATGGGAGCTGAAAATACGCGATCTATACGAGGGATTCGATGAAATCGGAGTTGATAGGCTGTTCATCGATTTGCCCGAACCAGCGCGAGCGCTCGAAGTGGTGGCACGCGCACTACGCCCCGGCGGAGTGTTCGTCGCCTACGTTCCCACCGCCATACAATTGAAGGAGACGGTTGAGGCCCTGCAGCAACGAAGCGATTTTGCCGAAATCGAAAGCTTCGAAGTTATGTTGCGCAACTGGCAAGTTAAGGGAATGAGCGTCCGTCCGTTTCATCGCATGGTCGCCCACAGTGCCTTTATAATTGTGGCCCGGCGGCTCGCCGGCTCTGTTCAGCCCATTGCTCAAAACCTGAGGGGAGGAACAGAGATCGCAGGCGATAAGTAGAATTATTGGGCTAACCGGTAGGCAGGCGGCTGATCTCGAAATCAGCCTGCAAGGAATCCAGCAATGCCTCAACTTCAGCCGACGTTTCTTGGGCGAAATATAGCCTCAAATGATGTTGTCGCGGCTCTTCGGTGCGCAGCGTGGCGATGTTGTCGTACGACTCGACGATAGCCTTGAACAGCGCGATCCTTTTCGCTGGCATGGTAAGGATTATCGTGGCCAGTTCTCGAGCTGGTCGCGCCACCTCTTCGCGATTAGCAACCATCTGATTCCCCCGTGACCAATTCTAGCCCTATTATATGCCGCTGCCGCGTTTGATTTTGATAACCGGCAAAGGCGGGAGCGGCAAAAGTACCACGGCCGGAGCACTCGCGCTCGCCTTATCAAGGCGTGGCAGCGTGACGCTGGCCGATTTGGACCAGCGCCGGACGGCTGCCCGGCTCCTGGGAGTCGAACCAGAGTTGCCGTGCAATTCTCCCACGACCGGAAATCTCGAACTGCGCACTTTTACCCCTCACGGTGAGCTTGAAAGCTTCATCCACAGACTTGTTCCGATTAAGGCGCTTTCACGCCGCATGTTGCGCAGTCATACTTTCAGCTACGTTAGTGCGGCGTTGCCTGGACTTCAGGCATTCCTGACGTTGGAACGGTTGCGCCAGGTCGCGCAAGAGGCTGCAGTGGGGGATGGGTATGCGGTTATCGATGCGCCGGCCAGCGGTAGTGCAGTGGAACTGCTCGCGGTAACACAAAGCATCCGGGATCTGGCCCCTTCGGGAACACTTAATAAGCTGGCACGATCAATCGAAAGCTTTGTGCGGAATCAACAGCTTTTCGGCGTATGGTTGACGGCGCGCCCTGAGCGTTTCGCGGTGCATGAGGCGTTGGAAACCCTTGCCTGCCTGCGCGAGCAGTTGCGCATACGCCACGTCACAGTTGTCCTTAATGGTGTTCCGGAATTCCTGCTATCCTCCGCCGATTATACCAAGATGGATCAGGCTCCCGGCCATCGGCGCCTTGCGCTTCAACGTAAGGCGACCTGCGAAATGGCTGCACTAGCCTGCAAGCAGCTTGAAGAAGCCGGTGTCGATGTGATTCAGTTGCCGATGTTGTACTCCTCGCAGTTCGCTCGCCCACAGCTCGAAATTCTGGCCGGCTCATTCGATGGCCTCGCGGAACAAGCCACCAAAAAAAAGAAATGAAGATCGGCCGCTCCGATCAGGCGCCCTGGATCTGTCAAGCCATCGGCTAATCGTTTGCCTCGGTGCTGGTGGCGCCGGCAAAACCACGATTGGAGCCGCCCTGGCGCTGGAGTGCGCGCTCGCCGGCCGCGCCGTTGATGTTATGACTATCGATCCGGCCCCGCGCCTGCTCGACATGTTAGGCCTGAAGACCCGGCCCTCTACCCCGCAACAGGTGTCCTTGTCCGCTCTACACCCACGGCACGGCGGGCGCCTGCGAGCGCTCCGCCTCGACCCCAAGCGGATGTTCGATCGGTTGATTGAGCATTACGCGCCGTCGCCTGCGGCACGTGACGGTATACTAGGTAATCGCATTTATCGTGGTCTCTCGAGCGCGCTCGCCGGTGTTTCGGATTACATGGCAGTCGAACAACTGCTGGACCTGCGGCGCGAAGCCGCTTCGAATCTAATTGTGCTTGATACGCCCCCTGCTCAAGAGGCACTCGAGTTTCTCGATGCTCCGCGGCGAATACTCGAGCTGCTATCTTCGCGGGCGTTGACGCTGTTGGGCGCTTCGCGCGAGATGGGGCGCGGAATGGGTATTCTTGATGTAGCCGCCCGCGCGGTGCTTGCAGCTTTCGACCGGCTGACCGGACTTCATTTGCTCGCCGACGTAAAAGCGTTCGTGCGCAGTTTTGAGGGGATGTACGCGGGCTTCGCCGATCGGGCGACGCAGGTCCAGGCGCTGATTCGGGAACCGACGAGCATCATGGTTCTGGTTACCGGCACCGCACCTCAGCGCATCGAACAAACCCGTGAGTTTATCCTCTCGCTGCATCGGCTTGGATTGCGTCCCGGGGCCCTGATCGTCAATCGCGTAATGCCGCCGCTTCCCCAACTCGAGGAACTCCGGCTTGCGCGCTTGCCGGTGCAGCTAAAGCGGAAGCTGGAGCGCAATCTCGCCGATTTCAATGCGTTGAAAGCGCGTGAAGCCGCGTGCCTCGAGCAATTACACGAACTAACGGACGGCATCCCAATGCTGATGGCGATGGATATCGGCGACGAACCGGTCAATCTTAAGGAATTGCTTGGTATTGCGCGCTCACTGCAAGTGGTCGCCTGACCATAATCCTGCCGCGCCTGAGTGCCGCGGAGCCCGAACCAGCTGTCCTATAAGTCAGAGGGCAACCGCAAACTCGTTGCGCGCGCCTGCTCCGGCGAGAGCGGTCTGGCCGCCGATTCATTCTCGATGTCCAGCGGCACTCGAACCATTCCGTTCTGACGCCAGTTGAACTCCGGCACTTCGCAATAAATCTCCAGTTCTATTCCGTCGGGGTCGCTGAAATAGATGCTCTTGGTCGCTCCGTGATCAATGGTGCGACTGACCGGAACGCCGTGTTCCCGGAGCCGGCGGTACATCCCAAGGACCGTATCAAAATCGTCAGCGACTAATGCGATATGCGCCACCCCGGCGTGGTTTTTGCTGGCTGGCTCGGCGCCGTTCCGCGCCTTAAACACTGCCAGGTCGTGATGATAGTTGTTAAAGCGGAAAAATAAGCCTTGGCCGGGAATCTCCATTCCCAAGCGCATTCCGAGGATCTCGCCGTAAAAGCGCTTGGCAGCTTCCAGATTGCGCACCCTGATAGCAACATGACCGGTACGTTGAATAGCCATTCCGACTCTCCTGATCCGAATGTGCCCACCTTCCAGGACCGCATCAACGCTTCAGTGTACCCGGCGTCCATGAAGCTGGATGGTAGCTATCGGTCCACCCTGGCAAACTGAGCAATCTGACTCTTCTCGTCACCATATCACCGCGGGGACCCGAAATCGAACCTGGCCGTCCTCTGTGGATTGCTTTCCAGCAACTGTAACCTCAACCTGGCCGCAACAAGAATCGCGTCGCGAGAGGAAGAATTCGTTCCGGCGTCGCCCGCGCGAGTCAGTCCGGTCAAAAATCGCGATGCTGCCGAAGGCGGGCCGGGACGAGTTGGAGCGCCGAATCGGAGAGCGCGACCTTCAATCGCTGCACGCTATGCTCGGCGATTTGGTAACCTTGCGTCGCCGAGTATGTCACTGACATTTTGAGACACGAGCGCAAAAGCGTAATGAATCATCGTGTTGGCTGCCACTGCACCTGGACTCACATAGACTCGCATAGACTCACATGGTCGCACTGTTTTGTGCGCACCTCCCAGACCTGTTAGCTCGCTTCGCCTCCGGCTCCGCTAGTAACCGAGCGCACTCGAATTCAAGGAATGACCCCAATCCGGTAATCCGTGAGCGTGGACCTTGAACGCCGAGAGCGTTTTGGCAGCACTTAATACCTAGGCATTCGCAAACTTTCTGTTCATCAAGCGAACGTAAATGAAAAGGAGGCGGCATGCCGTTTTCCTGATGATGCGGCAATCAGCACTCCCGGACCGAACAGACGTGTATGGGGTTGGGTAATGTGGACGTGGACCAGTGGTGACGATTTACGTCTTGAACCCAACCAAATGCAGCATCTGCGTAGCCAGAAGGAGCGATACTAGCGCATCGAGCATGCAGTCGGACGCGGCATGAGGAATGCTCTTCAGGAGTGCAACCAGATATCACTAAATTCGTCATAGGATTAGGGAGTAATTATATGTAATCAAAAAAAAGGATCTTGCCAGACATCCTAGGTTTCACCATATTGGGCATTTCTTCAGGCGCAATAGCCGCAACTTACGTTCACCCGCCTGCAACTCAATCAACCGTACTATCGGAATCGCCGTTGCAACAAACGGAAATTATCCAAACGGATTGGAGTGATCACCATGACTGGGGGCACCATCACCATCCACCCGACTACAACGTGAATACGAGCGACTACAACTGGGGCGGCAGGTATCGGTACCAGTATCCGCCAGGATGGTTTAGCGAGCCGCCATCGCGGTGGGCGATGAACCAGCAGCGCGCCTATCTCAAGCAACGCCGTGACGTCGCAATCAATATGCAACAGCAAATGGTGGCGCGCGGTGACATGAACGCCGCTCAACGCCTGGGCGGAGTCATATCACAACTCAATAGGGAGCTTGGCTATCGCTGATTCCTCATCAACCTGCAAGTGCTCCTGCCCGTTGTTAATCCCGAGCGCAGTGATCAGCGCGAACGCAGTCGAGGCGGCGCCCTTCCGCGCCGTCAGGAGCGTAGCGAAGGAGTTCATTATATCGAGACTGCTATACTTCGTTCCGGGCGACCGCAAGACGGTCGTTTGGGACAGCTTTGGAGACCGTAGCTCCGCGCCGAAAGGTTATGACGAGCGGGGATTTGTGTGATACGGATGACGCCGTCACCCGTCCCGCCGGGTTGCGCTTTTACATCGCTTCGTGTTGATCACCTCCGGGGCTCTCATTGAACGACTGAATCTGCCTGCCCTGGGAATTCAGTCAACGAGGCAAGTAGTGAGTTACCGCGCGTTTCACTTCAGCCGGAGCTTACCATCTCCCATTTCTCCTCGACGCTTAGTGGCGCGCGAGTGACTACGGGTCACCTTGAGCGGCGGCTTGAGGCAAAAGGTCAAACGCTAACCAGCGGCTATGCTCAGAGCAAAGGCTCAACTCCCTCGGCGCCTGTTTCTTTTAAACGTTCCTCTAGTCCCCGGTGCGACCACTCATCGCGTTTGATCTCTTTTGAATTCTGCAGGTCCTCGAAGAATGTCTCGTTCATTTCATGGCCGAATGAATGGCTCAACATAATAGCGTTTAGCTCGTTATCTCGCGCGATACTCCACCAGTCCAGATTTGAGGTCCCGACGCTCGACCAGACTCCATCGATTGTCGCCGTCTTCGCATGCAGCATCTCACCCTGCCATTCATAGATCCTCACGCCTGCCTTCAGCAGATGCGCATAATGAGAACGCGCGGCTGACACGATCAGGGGCTCATCGGCGTTGCTTGGTACGAGCAATCTCACATCCACGCCGCGCTTTGCCGCATGTGCCAGGGCATGCAGCATCTGATGGTCCGGGGCGAAATAGGCATCGGTGAGATAGATGTTCGTCCTGGCATTGACTACCGCCGATATCAAAGCGACATAGATCAAGCTGAAACGCTCGGGTACACTGCTGATTACCCTGACTATTTGACCGCCATGCTGGTCGAGCTTGGGAAAATAGTCACATTGCTTGAGCTCGGGCCCTTTTTGATATTTCCATTGCGTAATGAATATCTTCTGAAATTGCGCCACCGCGGGTCCCTGCACCTCAATGTCGGTGTCGCGCCAATACTCTGAGGTCGGTGCTTCCTTCAGCTCCGTGCTGCTTGGCCAGCTCCCATATACCTCCGATATATTGATGCCGCCTGTGAACGCTGTCCGACCGTCTACTACCAGCATCTTGCGGTGGTCGCGATGTCCAAATGACCAGGGCAAGCGCGCTTGAAAGGGGTTGATTGGCCGATATTCCATCACTTGGATACCGGCCGCCCTCATCCGATTGAACAAGGCAGCTGATGTTCCAAACGAGCCGAGGCTGTCGTAGGATAAATTTACCTGCACCCCCTGCTGCTGGCGCTCAATCAGAGCATCGGCGAAAGTTTTGCCAATCGGTCCTTCGGAAAAAATATACATCTCTATATTGATGTTATTAGTGGCGGCGCGGATCGCTGCCAACATAGCAGCATAGGTCGCAGGGCCGTTCCTCAGCAGCGTTACCTTGTTGCCAGTAGTGAGCGGAGCCTTGCTAATGGCCTGCTCGAAGGCGATATCGCGCTCGAGAATATCCGTCGGGACTTTCTGATGCGCCTCTCTTTGCCGGATGACCCGTTCAGCTTGTGCCGAAGTTAACGGACCTTCCGGTCCAATGATATCGGGACTCACTACATACAGGGCGTTCTCATGCAGCAATGCTCTCGCATCGGTTATCGTCCCGCACGAGTTAATGAAGGCGGCGGCGAGCAGCATAAAGACGCTGGTCCACAGACCCGAGGTAGAGCGGTGTAGTTGAAGATCTGCGTAATCTTTTCTACTCACTGAGCTGTTAATCCCGAGATGTACCCTGCGCGCGATATACGTTTCAGCGTACCGTTAGAGAACACGCAATTCTCCTTGCTGCTGGTCGCGTGCCATAGGTTTCGAGCTGGCGGAGAATAGAATGCGGCTTATACTCACACGATGGAATGGGCCGTCCGAATGACACAGGTGAGGTCCCGGATGCTAACTTCAACCATCAAAAAAGAAGTGGAAAAACGCGTATAAACCCTTTGCGCGGTAAGGCCTTTCTTGTCCGATCTGCTTGTTCTACATTTGGACTATTACGTGCTCATTCGTAGCGGATTGCCTGGATCGGGTCGAGCACCGACGCCTTGTGCGTCGGGTAGCAGCCGAAGAAAACCGCAAAGAAAAAGCCGCCCACAGCCGAGCCGGGCGAGATAAATGTAGGCCATTGCGCGACAGCTGATCAGGCTTGCGCTGGAAGTATTCCAACACTTTTGGGTTCGTTTTGCGATGGGATGTAGTCACACCGGTTTCATCCATTTAAATTTAAATGGCGCCGCATCAGACGTTAATACATTTCCGCTGAGTTAAGCTGATCTCGCGTACAAGGACCAAGCTCGATACCAAGGACGCTCGGTTCGTGATTTGGTTTCACCGCCAACTTCCGCACAAGACCCCAAGGTAATCTAATTGGAGGGTCGAATGTGACGCGTGCAGACGTGATGGGCGAACACTTTTGCGATAGCTGGAGATACCGGCTAAAGGTGCATGGTCCTACAATAAGCGTTTGCTTCAACGTTGCTTCAGAGAAGGGAGTCTGCCCTTACAGGGGGATATCGAATGTCAAGATGCCACATCTTAATTAGCTCATGTCGCTAAGTGTAAGGTTAGACTTGCCCGGTACACGGCGTTTCACCATTGCCGCTGAGTTGCTAAATCATGGGCACCGCGCAACCCGCAGCAGGCGGACGCGCGGCCGACGGAGGACGCCTCAGGTGGACTTTGGAATTTGTATCATGCCTAAACCCGACTCCTGCGTGCGCGAGGCCCAGGCCGCCGAAGCGTTCGGGTTTAGTCATATCTGGGTTGCGGATACGCAAATGATGGCCGGTGACGTGTTTGTTTGCCTGGCCCTGATCGCCGCGGCGACGAGGCGGGTGAAGCTTGGAACCGGCGTTGCTGTCGCCGGCACCCGAATCGCGCCCGTCACGGCCTGTGCTCTTGGCTCATTGAATCAGCTCGCGCCAGGGAGAGTAGTATGTGGAATCGGGACCGGCAACAGCGCGCGTCGCTCGATGGGCTTACCGCCTTACCCATTACGGGAGCTAAGCAATCACGTCGACCTCGTGCGCGGATTGCTTAGCGGCGGGGAATCGGAATATTGCGAAGGCGGTGTGCAACGGGCGGTGCGCTTTTTCCATCAGGACATCGGTTTTGTCAATCTTCGCGACCGCATCCCGATTTATATAGCGGCCAATCAGCCCCGCGCGATGGAACTAGCGGGTGAAATCGGGGACGGCTTCATCACCTCCCGCAGCAACACCGTCGAGGGTTGGAGCGACGCCTGGCGGCGTGTGCGCACTTCCGCCCAACGCCATGGCCGCAACCCGGGCGAGCTATACACGATGCTGCTGACGACGGCGGCCTTGATGCGGCCGGGTGAGCACTATGATTCTCCGCGGCTCAGAACGGCGGCCGGTCCATGGAGCATGGTTGCCCTGCATTCCCTTTATGAAGGCGTCACCAGCATCGAGCAGGCACCGGTCCCATTGCGCAGCATATTTCAGCAGTACCAGTCATACGTCGACGAGCACATACGCAGCGACGAGCGCTACTATCTCAAGCTGCACGAAGGTCACGGTCTGTATGTTCGGCCGGAGGAGGAGCGCTTCGTCACGGCAGAACTCATCCGGTATACGACGATGACTTCGCCGCCGGAGGACTTGTGTGAGCGTATCGGCGCGCTCGAACGGGCCGGTGTGAAGCAAATCGCCTTCATACCACCATATGGCGAATTCGACTCCTTCGTACGCGAGTTCAGCGAAACCGTGATCGCTCGGAGCTAGTTAGCCCCGGGTTATAAAGGAAACCAATGCGCACCGTTTTTTTGCTTGCGACTGCACTACTGCTATGGGGCGCCGCTGTCTGCGTTGCGGCGGCGCCGTCCGGTGAGGCGCAGGTTGAACATGATTTTGACACACAGATTCACCCGAGTGACTTGCGGGACTGGATGAAGCTTCTTGCCAGCGAACCCAACCATGTCGGCTCTCCTCATAATAAAGCCAATGCGAATCAGATCTTGTCGTGGTTCAAGGAATGGGGTTGGGACGCTCACATCGAGCGCTTCTGGGTGCTTTATCCAACGCCGCGCAGCGAAACTTTTGAGCTCGCCGGTTCTCAACCGTTCAAGGCAATGTTGCAGGAGCCGCCGATTCCCGGAGATACCAGCGCAACCGCGACCCAACCGGCGCTGCCTGCCTACGTTGAGTACCAGGGGGACGGGGAGGTGACTGCGCCGTTGCTATACGTCAATTATGGAATGCAGGACGATTACAAAACCCTTCAGCGGCTCGGAATCAGTGCGAAGGGCACAATCGTAATCGCCCGCTATGGTGGTGGCTGGCGCGGATTAAAGCCGAAACTTGCTTATCAGCACGGCGCACTTGGTTGCGTGATTTATTCTGATCCGGGCAACGATGGGTACGCAGTCGACAAAACTTATCCGGCCGGGCCGATGCGCCCGCCTCATGGTATCCAGCGTGGATCGGTTTCCGACATTTCGCTTTATCCGGGAGATCCCCTGACGCCCGGAGTTGCCGCAACCGAGAATGCCAAACGCCTGAAAATCTCTGCGGCTCCGACTATTCTAAAAATACCGACGCTGCCAATCTCCTACGCCGACGCTCAAGTTTTCCTTGCAGCGCTGGGAGGCCCTGTCGCGCCTCCATCATGGCGCGGCTCGCTTCCCATTACCTATCACGTCGGACCGGGTGGCGCGGCGGGTCATCTTAAAGTCAGCTCAGATTGGGGCCTTAAGGAGATCGATGATGTGATCGCGATCATGAAAGGCTCAAGATGGCCCGATCAATGGGTCGTACGTGGTAACCATCACGATGCCTGGGTTTTTGGTGCCAGCGACCCATTATCCGGGCAGGTCGCTCTACTTGCGGAAGCCAAGGCCATCGGGGCTTTAACCAAGGCCGGATGGCGGCCCAAACGAACACTGGTATACGCCAGTTGGGACGCTGAGGAACCGATGTTGCTCGGCTCGACGGAATGGACGGAAGCGCACGCAGTCGAACTCAGAAGCAAAGCCGTGGTGTACATCAATTCCGACACCAACGGCCGCGGCTTTCTGGCGGCGGCGGGCAGCCATGATTTTCAGCACCTGGTAAACCGGGTAGCAGCCGATGTAGTCGATCCGGAAACTGGGGTGTCTATCGGTGAGCGGCTGCGTGCTCATATGCGAATTGCGGCGCTCGAACCCGACGCTAAGGAGGAAGTCAAGAGTGAGGCGAAGGTTGCTGCGGAACCCGCCAGCGATTTTCCGATCGAGGCACTCGGCTCTGGCTCAGATTTTTCCAGCTTCATTGACCATCTAGGGGTGCCGTCGCTGGACCTCGCCTTTGGCGAAGAGGGCGACAGCCGCGGGGTCTATCATTCGGCTTACGATACGTTCGAGCATCATAGCCGTTTCGTCGATCCGGGTTTTGTCTACGATGCGCTGCTGGCAAAAACCATTGGACGGGTGGTGCTTCGGGTCGCCGATACCGATATTCCAGTTCAACAGGCAGGCGGTTTTGCCGAGCACGTGTCAGATTATCTCGAACAAGTGGAGAAGCTCGCCGATGACGAGCGAGATCGGGCCGAAACGCAGGCCAAGTTGCTGCGAGATCGGGCATTTCAACTTGCCGCCGACCCAACCAAATCCAGTGGCCTGCCATCACCGCTCGGCCGTGTTCCGCATCTCGAATTCGCTTCACTCGAAAATGCGGTCGATCGGCTTGAGCGCAGCGCGAAGGCCTACGATGAGGCATTGGCCAAAAACGGCGCGGATCTCCCAGGCACCCGGCTCGGGCAGTTGCAATCTTTGATGCTGACGCTTGATCAGACGCTCGCACCCGAAAGCGGTCTGCCTGGTCGCCCGTGGTACAAAAACCTACTCTACGCGCCGGGCAGCTTCACGGGCTACGAGGCCAAGACTCTACCCGGCGTACGCGAGGCTATCGAAGACCACCGCTGGAGCGATGCCGATCGTTACACGAAGTTCACCGCCGCCGCGCTGGACAAATACAGTGACCGGCTCGACCAGGCTGCCGCGGTACTCAATCAACAGTAATGTGTGACTTTTCCTAGGGGATTTGGCGGAGGACTCTCCCTGCTCTTCGTTGTACCCTGCGGATTGGTCCCATTCATGGTCGCGTTAGTGGGTCAGCAGCGCAACGCAGCGTGCCGTGGTGTGATCATCAGTCCCGATGATGCAAGTGTGAGAGAGATAACTAGCTTACGATGCGCGATATTGTGGCATCGAGTATTACGTCCGCTAAAAACGCCAAAAAGTCCCTTCGGACAGCATTTAATTGTACCCCCCAACGTGGATTTGATAACGTCCATTTATGCCAGCACGGCCCATTGACAGTTCGAGGGCAACCACCGGCATCCCTGGTGTAGATGAGATCTTAGGCGGTGGACTTCCCGAGCGACGCCTGTACGTGGTTGAAGGAGCCGCTGGCTGCGGCAAGACAACTTTTGCTTTTCAATTTCTGCTCGAGGGAGCTTCTCGGGGGGAGCAGGCGCTTTTCGTCAGCTTTTCCGAATCTGAGGATGAACTACGCTCGATAGCAGACAGTCATGGTTGGAATTTAGAAGTACCATTGGAGTTTCATGTCCCGAGTTTCGCTGAAGACAGCTCCGACCCCGACCGCGATTATACAATTTTTGAGCCCGGCGAAGTCGAGCTCAACGAGCTGATGAAAAGTCTTTACGACTTGGTCGAGCAATTAAATCCGCAGCGTGTGGTTTTCGACTCTCTTTCAGAAATCCGACTCCTTGCCCGGGATCCCCTCCGCTATCGGCGACACATAATCGGTCTGAAGAATTTTTTTGCAAAGCGGAATTGTACTGTCATTTTTACAGATGAGCTTACTCCTGACCGGGATCCGCAACTTCAGAGCATCGCTCACGGCGTGATCTTTCTTGAACAACTGCCTCGCGACTATGGAACTGTAAGGCGACGTTTACGCGTTCTGAAATTACGAGGCAGTACTATTCGCGAAGGTTTTCACGATTTTATCATCCGCCACGGCGGCATCCAGGTTTTTCCAACATTAGTCGCGGCTATTCATCACAAGGACTTTAGACCCGACAAGTACAAAAGCGGAATTGAAGGTCTGGACCGGCTGGTCGATGGCGGGCTGGTACGTGGCAGCAGCACATTGGTAACGGGACCGGCAGGAGCCGGTAAGTCTTCAATAGCATGTGCTTATGCAGTTTACGCGGCTCGGGAAAACGAGCATTCGGCGTTCTTTATATTTGAAGAAAACAAGTCGACCCTAATTGCTCGAGCCGCAGGTTTCGGTATGAATCTGGGCGAGCTCGTCGAAACGGGCATTGTGACGATTGACCAGGTCGATCCAGCTCAGCTCTCACCGGCACAGTTTGCTCATCTCGTCCAGGAAGCGGTCGAGCGGGATGGCGCTACTTTGGTCGTTATCGATACGCTGAATGGTTATCTACAATCCATGCCGGATGAGCGCTTCCCCCTGTTACATATTCACGAGCTGCTGAGTTATCTGAATCAGCAGGGCGTTGTAAGCCTGGTGATTACTGCCGAAAACGGCTTGATTGGAACTCTTGAATCACCAATCGATGCCAGCTACCTGGCTGATGCGGTGATTAGTCTACGATACTTCGAAGCGGCAGGACGCGTTCGACAGGCCATCGCCATGATCAAAAACCGACACGGCGGACATGAACGAACCATTCGCGAACTTACACTTAACTCCACGGACGGGCTTCTGGTAGGAGAGCCACTTTCTGAATTCGATGGACTGCTGGCTGGTCAACTCCGGTACCGCAACGAAGCCCGCAATTCTTAGCAGAATCAGCGCCTGTGAACCTCAACTGGCATGAAGGCGCCGGACAACGCCTGTTGGTGTTGACGCCGACGGGACGAGATTCCACGCTGGCTGTTGAGTTGCTCAAACGCTGCGGCTTCAAAGCAGACCCTTTCACGAATGTTGAGCAATTGTCTCAAACACTGGGATCCGCAATCGGCGCGCTGATAATCGCTGATGAGGCCCTAACGCCTGGAGCCGTCGCGCACCTGACTTCTCTACTGGAACAGCAGCCCACTGGCTTGGATATTCCGGTCATCATACTTACCAGACGTCACGATCGCGGCAGCGTAGCTGACTCTTTTCCGTCATTCTATAGGCGCACCAACGTCACTGTACTCGAGCGTCCAATAAAGACCGAGAACTTCGTAAGCGTAGTGCGCAGCGTTCTCGCTGGGCGGCACCGTCAGTATGAAGTCAGATCCTTGCTGGATACTCTGGAAAAGCGGATTCAGGAACGCGACAAGTTCCTTGCCATGCTGGCTCATGAGCTAAGAAATCCACTGTCGGTCATTACCAATGCGTTGACGCTAATTAGCTACTCTGCTGAATCGAAGATCAGTAGACCCCTTGAGCTGGCCACTCGTCAGGCGAAGGTTATTAGCCGGCTCTTGGACGATCTTCTCGATGTAGCGCGTTTTGCCAACGGGAAAGTGACTGTCGAGAAGTACAATGTGGCTTTATCGACGGTCATTCATAACGCCATCGACGCTTGTGCTCGAAGCATGCTGCAGAAACGCCAGCACTTCACGCACGATCTCGGACGTGACGTTGCCGTTCACGGAGACCCGATACGTTTGACTCAGCTCTTTTCCAATCTACTGATAAATGCGTCGAAATACACTCCTGAGGGTGGACAGATTGGCCTCCATTGTGATGCTCACGACTCGACCGTTAACGTTAGCATCAGAGACAATGGAATCGGCATGGGACCTGAATTGCTAGCTCGTCTATTCGAACCGTTCGCGCAGGGTGAACAAGGTATTGAGCGGTCACAAGGCGGATTGGGACTCGGCCTGGCTCTGGCCAAATCGATCGCCGAATTGCATGGTGGATCTATTAGCGCTTCTAGTAAAGGGATTGGTTCTGGTAGCGAATTTACGGTCAGCCTCCCGGTCACAGGTGGCGAAGCGCGAGAGGCAAATGCGGAGCCGGCATCGATAAACGCCCGCCACGCCGGCCCGCTCCGTATCATGTTGGCTGAGGATGACGCAGATTCAGCCGAGACCCTCCAGGCAATACTTAGCAATGAAGGCTATGACGTGCAGACGGTTAAGGATGGCCGATCCGCGATCAAGGCGGCATCCGTATTTCGCCCGCAAGTCATTTTACTGGACATTGGCCTCCCGGAGATGAACGGCTATGAACTAGCTCAGGAGTTGCGAAAGAGGACAACTGGTAATGACGTGCCGTTGCTTGTAGCTCTTAGTGGTTACGGCCGACCCGAAGATCTCCAGCGCTCTCGCGCAGCAGGGATCGACCAACATCTCGTGAAACCTCTCCAGTTAGAAAAGCTTCAGAGAATCCTGGCTGACTTTAAAGAAAGCCGCCATTGACCGTCCCGTAGAATCCAACCCTCAGCAATGGGGTTAACGCTGCGGCGACCCTAAGTGTGAGCTGTCCTAGGCCGTTGTACTGGCGCTTCGTTAGTTGCGCGATGCACATGCCACCGGAGCGCGCGTCGGTCCCTTTCGCGCTCCATTAGCAGGCGCGGTACTACTTTGAAACAAATTATGGCCCTCTTCATCAGGTCACATAACGACAAGATGAGAAACCCAGTCTTGACGAATGTTTACTATGAAAGTTGCGTGGACGAGCGGCTAATTGCTCAGCTCGCTCGGCGTCGGTTCGCCTATAGTTGGTAAACCGGCTTCTGACGCTTCAGCAACAGGGCCAGCGAACCTTGGACTGCGCCGGCCCTGTTTCGACTGGCCGGCTATTGAATCGTGGGAATTTCGAAGCCGTAAAGCTTGGCCATATTGTCGCGAGCCATCTTAACCCGATCCTCCTGGGGAAGGTCGGCGAAGTCACGCGCCAACACCTCCTGAGAGTGCGGCCAAGTCGCGGCACGGTGGGGATAATCAGTCGACCACATGAAATTGTCGGCGCCGATAAACCGGTATACCTTCAGTCCCAATGAATCTTCAATAAACGTCGCGTAAACCTGGCGGCGGAAATACTCACTAGGCTTCATCGGCAGCGATATCTCGTACGCCTTCTGATAAGCATAATAGTAGCGATCGGCGCGCTCGAGCACCGGCGGGACCCAGGAAATGTCATTCTCCGCCGAGACCAGCTTAAGCCGCGGAAATCGCTCCAGCACACCATAGAAGATGAACTGCATGAGTGAGGTCTGAACCTCCTGGGGCCGCGTAGTCACCAAAACGTACATATGCGCCGCATCTTGACCCCCGCCGATTCGACCGCTGCGGCGCGCTCCCGTCAGGATATGGAGCGAAAGCGGCATCTCCAACTCCTGGGCGGCCGCCCAAAACCGGTCATACTGGCGTGCCCCGTAATGGTCTCCCTCCGGTGGAGTTGCCCAAATCATGGCCCCTTTGAGACCGAGTTTATTGCATCGCTCCAGCTCGCGCGTGCCGCGCTCAATGTCGAACAGCGAGATCAAGCCGAGACCACCCAGACGGCGCGGCGCATACTTGCAGAATTCGGCCAGCCAATCGTTATAAACCTTGAAGCAAGCTTCCTGGAACTCGGCTTCCTGGATTCCGAATAAGGTAAACCCCACCGTCGTGTACAAGATCTGAGCAACGACCCCATCGCGGTCCATATCCTTCAAGCGGGCAGCCGGGTCCCATCCACCCGCAGGTGCGCTCTCCAGCCCAGATTCCAGGAATTTCTTGTCAAATGTCTGGCCGGCAGCAAAGGCGCCAGAGACCGGAAATGGGGGTAAACCCTCGCAAACGAAAAAAGCGCCTTTCCGGCCGTTAACGTCCTTGACGATGCGTGGTGCGCGGTCGCGAAAGCGTTGCTCGATTCGCTCGACCCACAAATTCGGCGGCTCGCACATATGCGCGTCGGCATCCATAATCGGGAATGTACCCATAGAATTCTCCTTCGCCACTTGAGCATTGCATAAGGCCGAAGATTCCCACTAGCGCCCGCTGGTAAACGGCACCGAAAGAAAGACCGCAATCGCGCCTTTCTGGATGTCCCCTCTAACTAGTCTCACGGATGTTTGGACTTGTCGGCGCAGATAGTTCTAAGACCTACGATGCTGGTTCTTCCTGCACGCAACATTGCTGGATTTCGCTCTTCGCCTGGTCCGCGTCGACCGGGTCCAGATGGGGATGCCCGCTTCTCACCCCCCATCCTATCTCTTCGCGGATATAGTAAACGCGCTTGCCGCCATCGAGTTCCACCTGGTCGGAAGTTTCGGTCCACTGCACATCGCATTCAGTTTTCTTTCCGGCGGGGACCAGAAACACGTGATAGCCGCCTGGACCGATCCGTGCCATATCTTCACCGCAGGTGACGGGGGGACGCAGTAGCGAGGACGCGTAATGATAGGGCCGGTAGACGTAAACTACCGACTCACCTGCGGGTGCTGTGGCTTTGCCGAACGGCGCTCCCTGCACTGCACAGCCGCTGAGAAGTGCTGCAGCGCACATCACGCATACGATGTTAAGGTTTTGCTTCAAGGATTGCTATCGGTAGCGCCGGCAGTGGCGGCCGCTTTGGCCAGCCGTTCCTCATCGTCGGACAGCTTCTCCTCGATTTTCTGGCGCACGCTCCTCCGCGCCGCCTGCTCTAATTCTTTATGGGTCGGTTCAGAGTACAAAGTGTAGGACTTGGATACAAAAGCTTTGGCCGTGTAATCCCCAATCACCCGGTCTCCCTCGAAAATCGAAAGAGATGCAAAAGCTGTTACCCCATAATCACCGAGTGGCGCGCCTAAATAAGTGACCGGATCCAGGGCCGTAACCGCTAAGGGAATATGGTATTCGTTGTGCGTCAACTCCTCGCGATAAGAGAAGCTTATCGGCGAGTCTGGTGACAATGACATTGAGATCGTCGCTGGCAACTCGTTCGCATTGCCGCTGACCAGTCGACCTTTAAACGGCAGCGGGTGCTCCGCCACCGGCTCTACCGGGGCGACCGTTTGCGAGACCGGAACCTGGACAGAACAACCCTGTGCCGCTCCCACAAGGAAGAGAGTCGCTATAACCCATACCGATCTCATAAGCGGCTTTGCTCCGCCACCAGCCAGCTCTGGAACGAGAGGCGAGTATCCACGACGCCTTTCCATAGCCATATCTTAGCTGGCCTGTGACATCTTGTCCTATCCCATAAATCCGAGCATGGTTGCCGCTACAGCATGGAATTCAAAAAATCGACTGAACGGAGCTTGCGGTCAAGAATTGTCGCCAGAAAGCGCGCGGTCGCTGTTGAACTGTCAGCTCCGCCGTGAGGGAGTTTAGGCGAGTCGGCGAGCGGCGTCTGACTCAGCAGGGCAAGCGCCGCTGCGTTAGCGGCAAGCATCCGCACCGCGCTTTCGGCGGCTTGCGCGCGGCATCCCGCACATACAATTCCGCCGCGAGACGGTACGAAATAGACGAAACCGGTATCGCCCTCGGCGAGTTTGCGGCATGAACGGCAGCAGCCGAAATCAAGGCCAAAACCTGCTGCCTGAAGAATTTTCAATTCAAACGCGTGCCGTAGCGCCTGGCTGGTTGGATTGCGGGCCAGAACGGCGAGTCCATTGGCCAGCACCTCGTAGGCATCAACCGCTTCGGCCTCCTCGGTTGTTAGCGCATCCGTCAGTTCGAGCATGTAGCTCCCGAGCGCAATCTTACCTAGATCATCGAATTCCGGCGGTGCCTCGTCGATACGTTCGGCGCGGGTGATGAACACCAGATGACCATTGGGCCGACGGCGAAAATAGAGTATCGCGTGAGTGAACGGTTCCAATTTCCGTTCAAATCGGCGGCGCGAGGCTTTGGCCCCTTTCGCGATCCCGCTTAGCTTGCCGAAATCACGAGTCAGCAATGTTACGATCCGGTCGGCGTCAGCATAGTCGCGCGCCCTCAACACTATCGCGGGTGTAGATTGCTCGGCAGGCAAGGCAAACCACCACCGGAGAAGAGATCACAGGGCTTGGCGTAACATCGTCTGCTGAATATCTTTGACTTTGGCTCGCATTGCTTCGATTCCGCCCGTATCGCGGCCGCTGTCCGATGCCTGGTGCACAAGGCTCTCAAATTTCAAGAGAATATTGGCCAATTTAGTATGTGCTTCGATGATGGCTCGTTTGCGCAATTCCTCACTTTCCCATCCGCGCTCGGCGTACTCGCGCAATTCCTGGCCCTGGATCAGCAGTTCGCGGGCTTCATCCTCGAAACCCTTGACCAAATGCCGAATCGCCTCCCTCACCTTGGGTAATTCCTCGGGATCTTTCCACAGCAGATGCTCAAACAATGTCAGATCATCTTCAGTCACGCGGCTGCGGCCGAGCACCAGCGCGTGAGCCCGCAGAATTGCCAATGAATTGTGCCATCGCCGATCAGAGGCGATGATCTGTTGCGTCGCCAGGTTGCGGCGGAGTTCGGCGATGGAGCGCAGGATTTCACCCCCCAATTTCACATCGGCCGCCGACGCGCGAAGCTCATGGAGCTCCCCAAGACTCAGTATCGTCCGTGATGATGGCGCGACTCCCTCAAGCATCTTAAGGAAGCGGAAGTCCTCACTGAGGTAATCCACCATGAACCTCAGCATAAAGCGGTCGAATAATGCCGTGAGCTCTTCTTCATCAGGCAATTCGTTGGAGGCGCCGAACAGGGTTATCAGCGGTACCATCGCGCGCTCCCGACCGTTATGGAACACCCGCTCGTTGATCAAGGTTAATAAGGCGTTGAGGATCGAGGAGTTCGCCTTGAAGATCTCATCCAGAAACGCGATATGCGCCTCGGGCAGTTTGTGATCAGTGACACGGCGGTAGTCGTCCTGTTCAAGGCTTTTCAGACTTACTGCTCCGAAAATCTCCTCTGGCGTACTGAATTTGGTGAGCAGCCATTGAAAATAATTGGTGCCCTCGACGCGCCGGCATAATTCGTCGGCCAGCATCGATTTGGCCGTGCCCGGCGGTCCGATAACAAGCACATGGCTGGCCGAGAGCAGAGCACACAGCGCTCCATCGATGAGTTCCGCGCGCTCAAGAAACAGATGGTTCAATTCATCGCGGATGGCGGCCAGTTTACTCAGCGATTCGGATACCACACCAAGATCCTCGTGGGAGCATAATATTAGCACACCCGTTCGAAAGTACCCCGAGCTGCTCGGACCAGACCTCGACCTTCGCGCTACGAATTCCCCGCGTCGCCGAGCTTCACCGGGATCATAGTCGTCTTGCGCGCACTGCCGGCACCCTGCCGCACGATTGTTAAATAGATTGTGTCGCCAGGTTTTGATTCCGCCAGCGCAGTCTCCAGGTCTACTTCTCCCATGATTCGCCGGCCATCAATCGCAACTATCAGGTCGCCGGTATGACCCAGTTGGCCGGCGCGTTTCAGCAGGGGCATAAGCGCGATGTCGAGCGGCGCCATCAGCGCTCCGGCTGTCGCGCCGCTTGCCCCTAGTCTCGTCATGGGACCCCGACCCTTGAGTCCCGCCCGCTCGGCCGGGCTGCCGGGATCAACGCTTACTATTTCCAACCCAACAACATCGCGCCCTGGCGTCGAGTGCGACTCGATACGCTGGACGGCCAAGCCGAGATAGGGCAGCCGCTGATGAGGGCTAGTGTTTATCATCGAACGCGGTGGCCCGCTGGCGGGTACCGGCGGGAGTTCCGGCTCAGTGTCAATTCCCAAGCCGCCGGCCTCAATGGGAGCCGATGGCGGCGAATCTTCGCTCGGTACCGCCTGCGGAGCGCCCCGAGGCGGAATCTCCAATGCAGCATCCGGGTTGCCGCTCCGGCGGTCCATTTGCGGCGAGCCTTGGCCGGGGGGCGTGATTTGCGGGCCCGACACCGCAGTCTGGGCAGGCAGCCGCGCGGGCCTGGAAAGCACCGCCGCGCAGATTGTACCGATCAGCCAGATCTTCCACGCGCGCATTTCTACCTTGATCTTATCGCGAACTGCCGATTGGTTAAATCAAGGTGACGCGCTCATTTCGCTTGAAGATGCTGATTCAGTCGTGCGAAAAACAGTTCCTCGGATGAAGCGCAGTGATTCTCCGATGCCGACAAGCCGAGCGAGGTGTCATTTCCGATGAGAATTCTTTCCACCATCGGTCTCACGCCCGAACAGCGTCGCATTATCGAAGCGGCCGCGGGCGATGCTGAGTTGATTGACCGCCGCTGCCGCTCGCAGGCCGAAATGGTGGAAGCGGCCGAAGGCGGCTGTGACGTGCTGTTTACACTCCGTGTGCCGGACGGACTAATGATGCGTTCGCCCCAGCTCAAATGGATTCAGCTCATGAGCGCTGGTGCCGATCATATCCTGAAGGGCGTGCTGGCCGAGCGCGAAGAGGTGGTGGTTACCACCGGCAGCGGCGTCGCTGCCAGCACCATCGCCGAATACACCATTGCCTCGATGCTGGCGTGGGCTCACCTCTTACCGGTAACAATGCGGGCACAGTTGCGCGGGGAGTGGCAACGCACCGGCTTCATGGATATCGTGCCGCTGCGCGGCCGCACCCTCGGCGTCATCGGGTATGGCTCGATCGGGCGCGAGACCGCCCGGATAGCGCACGGGCTGGGAATGGAGGTGCTGGCACTGAAACGCAATCCGGATCAGCGGCGCGACTCGGGCTGGAATCCGGCCGGCGTCGGAGACCCCGAAGGCGCAATACCCCAGCGCTGGTATGGTCCCGACCAATGCGAGCAGCTTTTGCGTCAGACCGACTACATCACGGTTACTCTACCTTTGACAGCGCATACGCGTGGCTTCATTGGACGCAAGGAGATTGCCGCGATGCGTCCGAACGCATACGTCGTCAACGTCGGACGTGGCGAAGTCATTGACCAGCAGGCATTGATAGAGGCCCTTCGTGAAAATCGTATTGCCGGCGCCGGCCTGGACGTATTCGAGCACGAGCCGCTCGAGCTGGATAGTGAGTTGTGGGCGCTCGATAACGTCATTCTGACTCCACACGTGTCAGGCGGCTTCAACAATTACAATGGCGTTTGCTGCGAGTTGTTTGCCGCAAATCTTCAACGCTTCCGCGCAGGTCAGCCTTTATTCAACCTGGTCGACCGTTCGCAGGGCTATTGAGTGTAGAGGCCACGACTGTCACGGCCGGTTCGAGTTTATTCTCCTGTGAACTTGGGCGCCTTCTTCGCAAGAAACGCCGTGATGCCTTCACGGGCGTCTCGCATCCGTGCCATCTCTGCAATCCACTCGGTTTCCAGCCCCATCTGCTCAGCCAGAGTCGCGGTTGCAGAAGAGTAGAGCAAGCGTTTGACGCCGCCGAAGGCCCGCGTCGCGCCTTGCGCCAGCTCCTGCACGAGCGCTTCGGCTTGCTGGCGCAACTCCGTATCCGGCACGGCACGGGTGATGAGGCCCATCTGTTCAGCTTCGCGGGCGGTCAAGGTACGGTTGGTAAGCATCAATTCGGCGGCGCGGCGCAGGCCAATCAGGCGCGGCAGGGTATAAGTGGATGAGCCGTCGGGCGTCAGACCCACCCGAGTGTAGGCCATTGTGAAACGCGCGGATTCCGCCGCGAGCACGATATCCCCCGCGAGCGCCAGGCTCATGCCGCCACCTCCGGCATTTCCATTAACCACCACGACGAGGGGCGCTCGCATGCGGGCAAAGCGATGAATCGCCTGATGAAAATGGAGCGTAACCAATTTTAAATACGATGGGAGTTCTTGTGGCGGCTGCGCAGCAAAAGCTTTGAGGTCTCCTCCGCCGCAGAACATTTTGCCCGCCCCGGTCAGCAGGGCGGCACGCACATCCTGGTTTTCATCGCAGCGTAATGCGGCATTATCGAGCTGGCGTGCAACTTCCGCATTGAGCGCGTTAGCGGCATCAGGCCGGTTAAGCGTGATGTAGGCGACGTGCCCGCGAACTTCAAATTCTACTTCCATCTTTTAGCGTTCTCCTGTTTGCTATGCATCTCCCGCACGCCCCCGCTCGCATTTCTGTATCTATCAATTCAGGCATGCGAGGATTGTGGACAAAACCGCGACCAAAGGTTGACAAATCCTTTCTTGAACCGCCAGATAGGCGTTTATATAGTTGGACTAACCTCTCGGACAGGCGGTGCACTGGTTGCGGATGGATGCGATGAAAACCTTATTCCTGAACCCTCCTTCCTATGACGACTTCGACGGGGGGGCGGGCTCGCGTTACCAGGCTACGCGCGAGGTGTGGTCTTTCTGGTATCCCACTTGGCTGGCATACCCCGCTGGTTTGGTTCCAGGTGCCCGGCTGCTCGATGCACCACCGCACGGCTACACTCCCGCTCAAACGGTTGCCGAAGCTAAGGGTTATGATCTCACAGTAATCCACACCTCGACGCCGTCGCTCAAAATGGATATTCGTACGGCCGAGTCAATCAAAGCTGCCAATCGCAATTCCATTATTGCTTTTGTGGGCGGCCATCCGACTGCCCGGCCGGAGGAAACGCTAAAACTGTCTGATGCGATTGATATCGCCGCCAGGAAAGAATTTGACCATTCGATGGTGGAAGTCGCGCAGGGACTTGAATGGAGCAAGATCGGCGGCATCAGCTATCGGCGCAACGGGTTTATCCACCACAATCCAGACCGGCCCGCACTGACTAACGAGGAACTTGACCAGCTGCCGTTCGTCACCGAGGTCTACGATAATAATCTGGATTACCTCAAGTACAACAGTCCGTACTGCCAATACCCATACGTTTCAATGTATACGGGGCGCGGATGCCCGGCGCGGTGCACGTTCTGTCTATGGCCCCAGGTAACGCAGGGACATCGCTATCGGGTCCGCAGTGCAGAGAATGTGTATGAGGAAGTCGCCGCGATGAAGGCGAAGTTCCCCAAAATGAAGGAGCTGTTTTTCGACGACGACACCTTCACTGCAGATGCTGCTCGCGCGCGCCAAATTGCGCGGCTGCTGAAACCGCTCGGTATCACGTGGTCGACTAACTCGCGCGCCAATGTCGATTACGAAACACTCAAGGTAATGAAGGACGGTGGACTGAGGCTGTTTGTCGTTGGTTATGAAAGTGGCAACGCGGACATCCTCAAAAACATCAAAAAAGGTGTCAGGCTGGATCGGGCGCGTCGCTTCACAAAAGATTGTCACGATCTCGGAATCCTGATCCATGGGACTTTTATTCTGGGTTTACCCGGAGAAACTCGCGAGACCATTGAAGAAACCATGCGGTTTGCACGCGAAATGGATTGTGAAACTATTCAGGTCTCGCTCGCGTCACCTTATCCCGGCACCGAATTGTTCGAGTATGTTACGGCGCACGGCTATCTTGCGGTCGATCCGTTGCTGGATGAAGCCGGCTACCAGAAATGTACCGTGCAGTACCCGAATTTAAGCGCTGATGATATCTATCAATCGGTAGAACGCTTCTATCGTAGTTTCTACTTCCGTCCGCGCTATATTTTCAAATCCGTACGCAAGATGCTGACTTCCTCGGAGGAATGTAGAAGGCTACTCAAAGAAGGCATGCAGTTCCTGTCGACCATGCGGCAGCGGCGCGCTCAATTGCGCCATGCCAGCATGACGGAAGCCTGATTCCTTGCCCCGACATGTTAAGCCCGGCGCAGCGAGAGATTCAGATCAACGCTGCTCTTCTTCCCCTCGCTGCTTAACGCAAGGCGTTGTGGTTTCGCAATGAACCTGGTGGCCGCTTTCTCCGCAGCCTGTTGCATCATATCAATGGCATACTACATTGCCGCTACGGTCATTGGGATGCGCTTCGCACGGCGCACATCGTTACACCCGGGATTGCTGCCCAAAATCGCCCCGCGGGTGGCGGTGCTGAAGCCGCTGCACGGATTGACCAGAAACTTACCCGACAACCTCATTAGTTATATCGAGCTCGATTATCCGAAGATGGAGTTCATCTTCGGGGTTTCGGATTATGAGGATGAAGCCGCAGCCCTGGTAGCCAGCTTGAAGCCGCAATATCCATTCAGGCAGATATGCCTGGCCGTGGGCGAGAAACCCGGCTGTGCCAATCACAAGATCGCCAAGCTGATTGGAATGGCCGAGAGATCGCCGCGTTCGGAAATCTTTCTACTCAGCGATGCGGACGTCCGTGTCGAACGGGATCACCTGCGGCGCATCGTAAGTGAGTTTAATGCTGACCAGCAGCTTGGAATAATGACTTGTCTGTACAGGGCTAAGGCGGGCGGCGGCTTCGCCTCACGACTCGGGGCGTTGTTCGTCAATACCGACTTTGTTCCGCTCATCATGATTTCGAAAACGATAGAGCCGCTGCGCTATTCACTCGGAGCGACGGTCGCGGTTAAGCGTGAGGCACTGGAGTCGATTGGGGGCCTTGAGCGTTTAAAAGATATGCTCGCCGATGACTACTATTTAGGTAAATTGGTGAGTGATCGCGGTTATAACATTGGGCTATCGAGTTCCATCGTTACTGTCGTAAGTGACGAACGGGACCTTGCGGCCTTCTGGAATCATCAACTGCGATGGGCCCGCACTTATCGAAGCACTCGTCCGATCAGCGTCGCAACCATAGTATTGCACGGGCCATTTTGGGCGTCGGTGCTGCTTGCCTTGGCGCATTCCAGTAGATTAGCCATTGGCCTTTTTGCGGCCGTGATGGCAACTCGGATACTTACTTCGAGATTGATGATCAGCAAAGTACTGGCCCTGCCGGATCAGCGAAATGACGGCTGGCTGGCACCGGTGAAGGACCTGCTCATGACTGCTGTCTGGGCGGCGAGCCTGTTCAGCAATGAAGTGCTCTGGGGCCGGCGGCGGCTACGAATCCAACCCGATGGCAGTATGCAAGAGGTGTTGCGGTAATTAAGCTTTGATCGCCCGGGACGAGGGTGAGCGCGCGCCCTCAAGCCTTTCAGGAGGCGCCCTCCTTGGTCGCGTATGATCTACGGCCCAATTGATGATTTGGCGGCGCCAGGTTAAGTGCTGGGCGCGCGGAGCTGTAACGCCTAACTTTTCGTGCTGTTCGTTTGGGCTTGCTATGCATTTGCGGTATGTCGGGCGGCTGGTGCAGAAAACTCAGGCAACCGCACCAAACGCGGTCAGCTGTCGCCTTCAACAGCGATTCTGATCCAGTCGAGCAGCGATTGTGAGAAAACTCAAATAAACTCTGCCGTACTCTTCGGAGTAAACATGAAAATCAAACGAATGGGCCGTACCGGCCTCAA
>JAMXLL010000315.1 GCA_024281015.1 Candidatus Binataceae bacterium | reverse complement strand
GGACATGGCCGTTCATCGGGCGTGGAAGCGATGGGCAGCATCGAGGAGTACGCTGCGTTTACGCGGGCATTCCTCGATGCTTTAAAACTCGAATCCGTGGTGGTGGCGGGGCATTCGATGGGTGGCGCGATCGCGATGCACTTGGCCCTGCGTCATCCGGACAAGGTGCGGGCGCTGGTGCTTCTTGCGACCGCGGCGAGATTTCAGATTCCCAAAGAGCGAATTGACACCTGGCGTGCAGTGACGATGGGACGAGCGTCGCAACCATTCAACAATGACGGTTACTCACCCAAGACTATCGCCGCCAAACCCGAGGTAATCCGCGAGGGCTGGGGGGAACAAATCCAGACGGATCCGCGAGTGCGCTGGGGAGACCTGACCGCTTGTTCGCAAATTGACTTGCGCGAGCAGATAGCCCGGCTGAATAAACCTACTCTCATCCTGGCTGGCGCAGACGATACGATAACCCCGCCGGCCGAAGCGGAGTTGCTCAAAAGCCAGATCAAAGGATCACGGCTCGTACTGGTCGCCGACGCCGGGCACCGTCTGACCACCGAACGCCCGGATGCGGTCAACGCCGAAATCGAGAAATTCCTCGACGAGGTGCGTTGATCCCGCGGTCATCCCAGCAAAACGCGCGCTTCAGCCCGCCGGACCTGGAGCAGGTTACTTGCAGCGAATAGCTAGTCCATTTGTTTCAAACGGAGTGCACCTATGAGTCTCAGCCGCAAGACCGCTGTCGTCGGCGTATACGAGCATCCGAGTCGCTTCTCCCCCGACAAGAGCATGTACCAGATAATGGCCGAGAGCATTCGTGGCGCGCTCGACGATGCCGGCCTGACTATTAAGGATGTCGATGGCATATGCACGGCCGGTATGGGAATGGGCGCGATGGGGGTGGTCGGGTTCTGCGACTACCTGAATTTAACCCCGAATTTCATGGACAGTACCAATATTGGCGGTGCCTCGTTCGTGGCCCATACTGCGCATGCCGCCGCGGCGATCAATTCGGGGCTGTGCAATGTGGCAGTGATCGTCTATGGCTCAACCGCGGCTTCCGCGAGGTTTGCCATTGGCACGGGCGGCGGAGGCGGCGGGGGAGATCCGTGCGACCAGTACGAATTCCCTTACGGCCCGACAACGGTCGGCGCATACGCGATGGTCGCGCAACGCCACATGCATGAGTACGGTACCCGGCCGGAACAACTGGCCGAGATCGCGGTCACGATGCGCCACCATGCATCGCTCAACCCGGTCGCCAAGTACCGCGACCCAATCACGGTGGAGGACGTCCTGGCATCGCGCGTGATCTCGTCTCCGCTCCATCTGCTCGATTGCTGCATTATAAGCGATGGGGGTGGCGCTTTAGTCGTAACCTCGGCGGAGCGCGCCCGCGATCTGAAAAAGCAGCCCGCGTATATTTTGGGCGTTGGGGAAACCGTGCGCCACGCGGCGCGAGGCCAACGCGACTTCCTCGAAATCGCCGCTCACCAGTCCGGCCGTTTGGCTTTTGAACGGGCCGGGGTTGCGCATAAAGATGTCGACATGGCGATGATCTATGACTCCTTCACTATCACCGTACTGGCAACTTTGGAGAACCTGGGCTTCTGCCAACGCGGCGAAGGTGGATCCTTCGTAACCGGAGGGCGCTTGCGCTATGACGGCGATCTCCCGCTAAATACCGATGGCGGGGGACTATCGTCCAATCATCCGGGAATGCGGGGTATTTTCCTCGTAATAGAGGCCGTGAAGCAATTGCGTGGCGAATGCGGACCGCGCCAGGTCAAGGATTGCAAAATCGCGCTGGCCCATGGCACCGGCGGCGCGCTTGGCACCCGTCATTCAGGCGCCACGTTGATCATGACGAATCAATGATGATCACGATCCTTCTCTGAAGATTGATCGTCGCAGTCGTGCATTTGAGCCGGCGACAACAGATCGTCGGTATGTATCGCGCTTCGGCTGAAGCGAGCTTTCGATTCTGCAAGGTGGGAATCCAATAGTCCGGGTGAAGAAATGCCGCAAGAAAGAGATGCAAAAGCCTACCGTAAGCCCTTGCCCCACCTCGATGAGGAGATGCGCCCGTGGTGGGAGGCCCTTCAACGCCATGAACTGTACGTTCAAAGGTGCCAGCATTGCGGCGACCTGAGATTTCATCCCCGGGCAGTGTGTCCCAGTTGCCTGTCCTCACGTACGGAATGGGTGCGGGCGAAAGGAAGCGGCAAAATCTACACCTTCACGGTTACTTACCAGAACCAGGCGTCCGGCTTTCGCGAATCGCTGCCATACGTGATGGCTTGGGTAGAGTTGGAGGAAGGACTCAAGATGCTGACCAACATTGTCGACTGTCCCCCTGAACAGGTTAGAATAGGGATGCCTGTGGAGGCGGTGTTTGATGACGTTACACCGGCGGTAACCCTGCTCAAGTTTCGCCCGGCACATCAGGTGGAGTAAAGCAGATTCGGTGAGCGCAAGCCCCGAGCTGTCGAAGCGAACGACTCAAACAGGTGGCGCATAAACCATGAAGGGGTTCGATGTCGAGTGAGTACGATTCTTGACATGCACAGCCATAGCGAAGCGTCGGAAGACAGCCGGGCGCCGCTAGAGGCGTACCTTAACTGGCTCAAACTTCGCCGGGCTGAACGGCCGGTTGACGGAATCGTGCTGACGGAACATCGGCAATTTAATGCAAATGCGGATTATCGCGCCCTGGAAGATAAATTCGGCATCCTTGTGCTCAAGGCCTCTGAAGTCGAGACCGACTATGGTCACATGCTGGTCTTCGGCGTGACTGAGGAAATGACTCGCCGGTTTGACTTCGCCAACGTCCATCTCCCGGCGCAGGAGGTGATCGATGAAATTGCACGGATGGGTGGAGTGGTCGTTCCGTGCCATCCGGGACGGCCCAACGTCGGCTTATTCGAGCATTATTCGAAAAAGCCGCCGCTTGAGAAGGTGGTCGCGGTTGAGGTTTATAATGGTGGGTCGCGCAAAGGTGAGGACGAGCGCAGCCAACAATTGGCGCAAAGCTTCGGCTATAATGAAATAGGCGGTTCCGACAGCCATCTGGTGAGCCTGATTGGCCTCTGTGCGACGCGTTTCGATGGCGATGTGCAGAATATTGAGGACCTCGTTACTGAGCTCAAGCACGGTGCTTACCAGCCTATGGATTTCCGTCCGCGTCGTAAACCGGTGCAGCCCGCGGTCGCGGTCGAGGTAAAGTAAGCGATGGTGGATTACGATCCGAATCTGATTGGGCGCGTCTTCGAGGTCACGGATCCGGTGCCCGTGACCGCACAAATGGTGGCGGAGTTTTGTCAAGCAATCGGCGAGTCCGGCCCTCTTTATACCGATGAGGAGGCTGCCCGGCGCGGTCCGTCTGGCAGTATCGTTGCGCCGCCGTCATATGCGATCACGTTCCGCAATGGACGCCAGTTCTTTGAGCACATTCCCCGCTTTGGCCGGCAAGGTTTTGATGCTGGTAAGGACGTCGAGTTCGTAGCCCCGATTCGTCCCGGCGATACGATTACGCTCAGCTCTCACGTAAAGGAAATTTACGAAAAGACCGGTCGCAGCGGTTCGATGGTTTTCGTCGTTGTCCGCTCAACGCTCAAGAACCAAAACGACGAAATCGTTGCTCATGTCGATCATCGTTTTATGAACCGCCCCTAATATCAAATGCCGCACCCGCAGACATAATCATGCCGCAATCGCAAAGACATTATAGCGACGTCAAGATTGGCGACGCGCTTGGTCCACAAGAGTCGTTCCTCAGCAAAGACCAGGTACGCGGTTACGCGCGGACCACCGGGATGTGGGTGCCGCGCTTCACCGACGACGAAGGAGCGCGCAAGGAGGGTTTGCCGGGAATGATCACTCCCGGAAATATGAGCCTCGCCCTGCTGAGTAAGCTCGTCACAGACTGGCTCGGCGCGTCCGACGCGAAATTGGTCCGCGTCGGCACGACCTATCGCCAGCCCGTGCTGCCGGACCACACTATAATTCTTCAAGGCTTCATCACCCACACCAATGATGCCGAGCGCACGGCCGAAATGGATATCTGGATCGAGAATGAAGATGCCGAACGACTGGTAATCGGCACCGCCACAGTACAGTTCGCCAAATAAGCCATCCCGGCGTACGAGGCTTGCACCGGCGCGCTCGCACCCGGCCTCCTCAAAAGGCCAAATTTCTGGGGATCAATTCGGGGCATAACCGGATGCCCTGGACCAGGTCTCTGATTTCTCGCCCAGGAAAGATTTGAATCAGCCTGGATATCTTTTCGGAGATAGCCGCGTCGCCCTCGAGCGTTTGGAGTTGCTCGCGCGCGTTTACCAGGAATCGACCAGCACCTTTTTGGTGAAGGTCGCGGGCCAGGCGCAATTCCCGCTGGCCCTCGATTTGGGCTGTGGCCCCGGATTCACGACCCGGCTGATTGCGGACACGCTTCAGTGCGAGCGCGTTATTGGTCTCGATTCCTCCGCGACGTTCATCGAACTGGCACGTGCGAATTCAAGCAGAGAGACGTCGTTCGTGCAGCACGATGTTACTGTTACGCCGTTTCCGAGCGGGCCGGCGAACCTAATTTTTGTGCGTTTTTTATTGACACACCTGAGCGATCCAGCAGCCGTGGCCGCAAAATGGGTGACGCAACTCGAACAAGGCGGGCTCTTATTGCTGGAGGAGACGGAAGCGATTCATCCAAACCATCCCGTCTTCGCACATTACCTGCGAATCGTGGAAGCCATGCTGGCCGAACATTCGAATCAGCTATACGCTGGCCGGTTCGTCGCCGGCCTTAATCTTCAAAGCTGCTCGAGCCAGGTGATTAGTGAGTTGCGCAGGCTGGCCGTTCGGAACTGCGACGCGGCCCGTATGTTCATGCTTAACCTGCGGCAATGGAAGGAAAATGAGTTCGTCCGCGCCAACTATCCAACCAGCTGGATATTGGAGTTGGAGCGGGCGCTTCAAGAACTCAGTATTAACGAATCAGGCGCACGGGAAATCGAATGGCAAATCCGCCAGGCCGCATGGTTGAAGCTGTAATACGGCCGGTCGTCATTGTGAGCCGCCCGCGTCTTCGCTGGGCGGCTCGGGATGATTGTCAGTAACGAATTACGGGACAGAGAACGCGTCAGGCCGGATAGATCCTTCTGCCTACGATGGCCTGTAAATCCTGGAGATAGGGACGGATTTGGGCGGTGCGCCCATACTTGCGCGCGGTTTCCCACTCCGGCGTCTTCGGAATGGTGCTATCGTGCATCTCGTACACTGCCAGGAATCTCGGGTCGCCCTCCACCGCCAGATAGCGGCGCGCGCAATAGACCCCCGGCACCCCAACCAGCGCCGGGACATGGTCTTCGTTGTACCAGGCGGTGAAATCCTTTTCGTGCTCGGGGGGCGTGTTGAGGCGCACGGTCAACACGAATTCTGCGTCCTTCACCGGACGCTCGCCATACGAAAAGATCTTCCTGAATACGCCGCGCTGGGTGTTTCGAAATAGCGGCACCATTTTACGGGTCCAGGGCGTGGGGTTCTCGCGCACTTGGAGGAAGGCGTCGTTCTTCAGCACATTCTCATCGGCCAGTTCATAGACGGCTGCGTACTTCGGCTGGCCGTCGACCGCCAGGTAGCGTTTGCCACTCAAGAAACCCTTAACTCCGAGCAATTGTGGAATATGCTCGCTGTTATACCATTCGTTGAATTCAGGTTCCGCTTCAGGCGCGATATCGGTCCATACAACCAGCAGGCCGGTTCCGCTTTCCGTTGCCATTGGTGGTACTCCTTCTTCAGCGGTGTTCAGCGGATACGGGACGGCGCCCATGCCGCTCAACAAGAAAATGCGCCGGGTGGTTTTCGATTGTCAAATCGTCATGATGCACATGCGCCGGCGAGGCTGCACAACGCGACACTGCGCCGTCCTTCGCGCAGATCATTGCGATCGAAGCCATTGGTCAAATAGGCGAACGAGATCCCGCTGGCCGGATCGGCCCAGGCGCACTGGCCGCCGAAGCCCGGATGGCCGAACGCTTGAGGCGAATTGGTGCGGCCAAAGCCGCGCAGGTTTGCCTTGCCGTCGTCGCCGGCGATCACAATCCCCAGGGCCCGGTTCGCCAGCATGCCGCGGTCAAGATCCTTCATCAAACCAGTGCGGACCTTGAAGGCCTCGCGCAGCATATCAGGTTGCCAAACTTGTTTGCCGTCATAAGCACGGCCCTCATTGAGCAACGCCTGGTAAAAAAGCGCGAGGTCGCCCGCGCTCGTAATTCCGCCGCCGGCCGGCGAGCCCGCCTCGCGAGTTTCAACTTCGTTGAATTCGACTATCGCCGCTTCGTTGATGGCGCCCATCGAGACGCGCGGCGGCGCAATCCCGAGTTTCTGATATTCTTCAGCCTTGGCCGGTTCGCCTACCCACTCGACATCGGCCACGCGATCGTTCAATGGACCGTTAATCCCAACCCTCAAGTCCGGCAATCCCAGAGGCTCGGCGATTCGCGTGCGCACAAACTCGCGATAATCGAGGCCGCTCAATCGTTCGACGATTTCCGCAATGGGCCAGAAATTGGCCGCGACATGGTAGCGGAACTGTGCGCCTGCGGGATGGTCCAGACGCCACTGGGCGAGCCGTTCCAGCCGGCGTTTCCTGTCGCCGAACTCTTTTTGCCATCCAGGCGCATTCGGAATCGCCGAGGTGTGCGTCAGGAGATGATTGATCGTAACGTCTTCTTTGCCGTTCTCACCAAATTCCGGGACGAACTTGACCACCCGGTCTTCAGGATTGAGCTTGCCCTCCTGCATCAGGAGCCAGGCCGCGGCAGAGGTGATGGCCTTGGTGCAGGACATAATGATAAAGAACGTTTCATCGTTCGCGGCCTTGTCGCGACCGCCCTGAATAGCATGACCATAGGTGCGCATTACACCGATTTTGCCCCGCCGCGCGATCGCGAGTTGGCAGGCAGGCAAGAGCCCTTCCTTGATTTCGCGCTCGGCGCGGTCGAACAGGGCCTGCACTTTGTCGCTATTCAGTCCAATCTCATCCAGGCGGTCAGCGAAAAAATGAGATGCCGGCATCGCGATTCCTCCTAAGGCTTGGCGGTTAGCCGCCAGCATAGCCGCTTTCTATCCGAAAAGTCACCGTTACTCGCTCATCAAGCCTGCAGTGTTATGATTCGAGTCTGGCAGACACTTCAATCTTTATGGATAGGGTAGTGGGTAGGACAGTTGGACGAATCCTACGAGAAAATTGGTCACCTGGTACCGAAAAGCCAGGATGACGCCGAGTGAGTATTTCCGGCGACCGTGTTTTTGTTCCTGCGAACCGGACGATCTTTCGCTTAACGTGGCAAAGGCCCCAGGCAGCGACGAATATCTGATATGGGCGTCAGACTATCTCATTACGATTACGTTGCTGCAGGGGGGCGCGAATTAAGGGAGCACTGTGCCGGATTACCGGAGAATGCCCAACGCAAGATTATGGGCAACAACGCTGCGCGCCGAATGGCCTGAAGCAACTCTTTTATTGCCCAGGACTGTTGATGATTACGGTGCGTAGGCCGGTTTGCTGCGTCTTCACACCCCGGAAGGTGCTTAGATGAAAGGTGTCTTTATCCGCCGCGACACTAATCGCGCCGTCGTCATCGGTGCGCAGTACGTCGATGCGTTGGTCCGCGTAACGTTGAATCACCTCGGGAGCCGGAAAATGAAAGCGATTCAGGTAGCCCAGCGATACTATGGCCACCCCAGGATGGACGGCTCTGATGAAAGCTGGACTCGATGAAGTGGGACTCCCATGATGCGGCACCTTTAGGAAGGTCGCGCCGAGGTCAGCGGCCGAGGAGATCATCTCGCGCTCGCCTTTAGCTTCGACGTCGCCGGCGAACAGGAAAGCTTCGCGCCCATATGCCAGACGCAACACCATCGACGAATTGTTATGCTTTTGTTCGCGCACGTCGTGCAACGGACCGACGCAACGCACACTCACGCCGGCAATATTCATTGGAGGTGCGGCGGAATCACACGTTATCCGGCGCGCGCCGCTGGCTTTGATCGCATCGAGCAGTTCACCATAAGTGGTGTCGTCGCTATCAGTACCGGCGGTCCAGAATTGACCCGGGGCAAAATTACGGACCATAAAGATCAAGCCGCCAAAATGGTCGCGATCCGGATGGCTGAGTGCAATGTAGTCGACGTGCATTATCTTGTGCGACCAAAGATACGGAGCAACGATACGCTCGCCTGGATCGAATGAGCCGCGAAACTCGCCGCCACCATCGATCAGCATTACGCGCGCGCCCGGGAAGCGAACTACGGCCGCATCCCCTTCACCCACTGACAAGAAGGTCACTCGCAACTCCGGATTTAAGAAACGCTGGTAAATCCACCATCCAGCGTCGAGCACGAGCGCGGTCATCAGAACGGCTGCAGCACGGTAACGCGCTACTTGCCACGACGGCCCATACCCATCAGATCGGGAGTTGCCCGCCCGCTCTGAATTCTCGCGTTTAAAAGACCGATGCCGCATTGCGCTCAGCACATCAGTGCCCGCCAGGGGTGCGCTGAGCCAAAGGAAAAGGAACCCATAAGCGATGATGATTTCGAGCGGCGTCGGCGTGAAGGTTCGCGCCCATGCGGCGGGCCAGGTCACAAACCAACGGGTCAACAAAGTGCTACACGAGGCAAATTTCCCCGCCAGCATCAAAACCCGGCGAGCCAACGGCTGATAAATGAAGCTGCCCGCACCTGCAGCCAACCCTAAGGCAACTGCGCCGAACCCCATCAATGGCACTACGATGGGATTGGCTACGAGGCCCACCAGCGAAAATTGGTTGAAGTGGAATGCGGTCAGAGGGGCAGTGCCGATCATTGCCCAGAACGACACCGCCAAATACCCGCAAACCCATTCGCGCATGCCCGCCATGCATGACCGCTCGGTTGGTACGCTCAGCGGATTGTGATAACGCCATCGCCACCAGGCCCTGAATCGTCTCATACCGAGAAGAATCACCCCTACAGACGCGAGCGATAGCTGAAAGGCAATGTCGGCGGTTGAGCCCGGAATCGCGAGGCAGATTATCAGCGCTGCCAGCGCGAGACTGGCTAACAATTCGCGGCGACGATCCAGTAGCATTGCGAGTGCGAAGGCGAGCACCATTATCAAAGCGCGAACCGTCGAAACATGGTCCCCTGCAATTGCAGCGTAGGCAGTTACACCTATCGCCGCACCAACGGCGGCAATCTTGTTCCCATAGCCTAATGCCATCAGCGGCGGGAAGGCGGCCATAGCCAGCCGCACCGTAAGTAATACCGCGGTGGCCACAAACCCCAAATGCAGACCGGAAATAACCAGCAGATGCGCCATTCCGGTCAACGCGAACGGCTGGCGCAGACGTTCGTCAATGCCGCTGCGGTCGCCGATTATCAGGGCCCGCATTTCGGCGTTTTCAGGATATCCAAGCGCCCCATCTATGAACTTCGCTATCCGTGTGCGAATCGTTTGCAAAAGCGCAGCAGCAAAAGCCTTACGCTGACCAATAACGGTGATGGACGGCGGTGAACTACCCCTTGCGGGCGAGGCCAGCATCGTTGCGGCGATTCCTTGCCGCATAAGCCAGGCGCGATAATCGAATTCATCCTCATTGCCTTCGTTACGCGGAAAGCGAATTTTGCCGGTGACTTGCAGCTCGTCGCCCACCCGCCACGACTCCTGGCCAAGTGCAGTTACACGCACGAGACCGGACGCAGGCGCCATTCGAGAACCGGGGCGGGCAGCATTTTGAACATCGAGGTATAGGTATGCGCGACCGCCACCCTGCGGTTCGGGCTCGCGCGTTAACCAACCTTCTACCGTGAGAAGAGTCCCATCAGCGAATCGCCGCACAGTTTGAGAATTAGAGTTTGGCGCAAGTAGATGGCTTACCGGTAAGGTTGAGGCAGACACCAACCCGAACAGCGCTGCGATCATACCCACTGACCGGTACCTGAAGGCGAAAAGCAGCGTAGCGATTGTAGCCGCAGCAACCGCGACCCACGACGGGATGAACACGTGCAAATTGCCGAGCGCGTCACCCGCAATCACCCCCAGGGTTGAAAGATAGAGGGGCGGTGTCTCGAGCAACAGCCGTCTTGCCGCCCAGAGGTGGTTCCGCTCGACGTCCATTGAATGAGCCCTGCTCTTGGGACTCCACGGAGCGGACGAAAGATAACAGGAAAAGGTACCGCGCTGCGAGTCCGGCGCTGTTTGCAGGAAAAGACAATTAACAGTGTGACGAATGAAGGACGAATCTAGTCAGTTAGTCTTTCTCGTAAGTGCAGAGTGACGTAGCGGTTCCCAATGATTCGGAATCCACTAGTTGAGGTAATGGCGCCGAATTGACCCTAAGAAGTGGCGTTCAAGGATTGAGCGAGGCGTTTCGTGAAACGTGGTCGGGTCGGTCGACGAGCCGGACGAGACGACCAGGCGATTCGGATTCGGGTCTGTACCGTTGGCTGTTTTAATCTGGAGCCGCTGGCTTCCGGGCAGAGCATACACTTTCGTTGCTTGAACGCCCGGTCGGCTGACATTATATTGTGTCGGGTTTGTAGAACGGGGAGGCCCGGACTTCGAGGAGTGCTTGTTATTTCCGGCAACGGCCGAAGGAAACTTGGTCGATCTCGTTGTTGTGCTCTATGGTGCAGGAGCCTCGGCGAGTCCAGTGGGGGAGGTTGACGTGATGAGATTAGGTGCCATTGTCCCTTTATTTCCGATCTCCATAGCGACTGTAGGAGTCACCGTGTTGCTGGGCTTGTCGCCTTTTACGGCGTCAGCGCAGTCAGCACAACCTCACCCTGGCGGAATGCAGGCAATCGCCGCTGCTGAATCGTCAAGCATCGGTCATGCGGTGCCTACCACCGGAACAAACGGCACGACGCAGTCACCATCGGCATCGGGCGAGAACACGGCATCAGGCAAGGGTTCGGTTGATGGTCTGGAGCAGCTGAATCCGGCCCAGCGGCGAAGTTACCAGCGGGCGTCTGCTTCTTTTGTTTTATTTTGCCATCATTGGGACCAGCTGCTTCATGAGCGCGAGGCCAATAACCTTCAGCATTTAAGCTGGCGGAAGGATGGCGGGTTGGAAGTCGCAACCTATACTGGCTATGGAAAGGTGGAAAGTTGCGAATGCAAGGAGTCCAGGGAAGGGCTGCCGATCGGCAAAATCAGCTATGAGGAGAGAAATTTCTCGATCGTCGGCAAGACCATCGACGAGGCGCGTCATGCGGTGCCCAAACTGACCCATGAGATTAAGACGCTTGAGATTTTCTCGTGGGACAAGGGCAAGTGGTTCTATTAATTTGCGATGCGTCTGAGCGCCAGATGGTCAGTGATTATGCCAGACCGAGCCTGCGCGGGCCGCTCTGCCTACCTCGGCAGTGAACGGACAAACGCTAGTAAGTCCTGTACGTCCTGAGCGCCCAACTTGCCACTGAAGGCAGGCATTATACGGGATTTGCCATTAGCCTTGCCGCCTTTGGTGATCATCGAGACGATAAAAGTATCGGTCAGTTCCTGATTGCTCTGCTTGTCGGTCCAGTCGTCAGGCGACACCGCCGACTGAAGTTTCACCAAATCGGGACCGTCGCCCTTGCCCTGCTTGCCGTGGCAGCGCGCGCAATTGCTTGCGAAAATCCTGGCTCCGCGGCTGACATTTTCTTCCCCCGCGGGTGCGAGAATTGGGACGATTAAAATAATCAGGAACGCGAGCGAGACGAATTTAAGATGGGCGTGTAATGTTTCGGTCACAGGGCAACGGAATTTCCGAGCCAATCGAAGAGACGCACGATACCGGCGCGACCAGGGGTGGGTCACCGAGTCGCGCCGTTCGAATCTCTCTGGAGCCGCTCTTTATTGTACCTGAATGGACTTAACGTAACTTACGAGGCCGTTAATTTTCGAGTCCACTTGCGCCTGGGTCAGTCCAACGCTCCCCATTGACTGGCCTGCGCCTTGGGACGCTGCGCGCATACGAAAGGCGTCGCCCCAGATCGGCATGGCGCGACTACCGTGCGCTGCGGAGGTCTTGGTCCCATCGATGAAATCACGAACCTCCTTCTCGGGAAAAACGCCACCATTGTTTTTCGACAGCAAGGTGAGATTGGCCGGCTTTTTCTTCAAGGCCCCGGCGACCGGACCATTACCCGTGCCATCCATGCCGTGGCATTGGGCACAGTAACGCCGAAAGTCGAGGGCCGGAGTGGTTACTACGCCACTCGGCCCCATGGTGGCTTGTGCGTATGCCCTTCCCCCGGCAAACCCTACGAGCGCACCGCCCAACACCAAAACGGACGCCAGATTCCAGAGACAACGATGTGTGAGCGCCATTTTACCTCCCCGCATCTGAGATTCTGAGCCGGAATCGTTAACACTTATTAATAGCACCGTCAATGTTGGAAGGACAATTCTTGCCGATGCAATCCGGGTCCCGTCGATGGGAGCGACTGCATCATGCACTAATGCCGTCGAGCTTTCGGCGACCCTATGGACCCGATATGGCGGCACCGCCGGCCAACCGGTTACAGTAGGGGAAGGTGACGCACAACAAGGAAAAATTGGCTCTTGCGATTGTCGATCGGCTTCGGTCCGCTGGTTTTGCCGCTTATTTGGCGGGTGGATGCGTGCGTGACCGGATCCTCGGATTGCAGGCCAAAGACTACGATATTGCGACCGATGCCCGCCCGCAGAGTGTGGCCGGGCTGTTCGATGACACACTCGCAGTCGGCGCGAAATTTGGCGTAATGCTGGTAGTCGTCGGTGGTGAACAGTTTGAAGTGGCTACATTTCGCGCCGAAGCCGGTTATGCTGATGGCCGGCGTCCCTCGGCGGTTCGTTTCGGTAGTCTTGAGGAGGACGCGAAGCGGCGGGACTTCACCATCGGTGGCATGTATCTCGACCCGCAGACCGGGCGAATTATTGATCTGGTGGGCGGGATACGCGATTTGCGCGCCGGCGTGATTCGCGCCATCGGCGACGCCGATTTGCGTTTCGCTGAAGACCACTTGCGCATGCTGCGAGCTATTCGTTTCGCCGCCCGTCTAAACTTTTCCATTGACAGGACGACTTGGGTGGGAATCCAGGCCAGCGCAGCCAAAATTGCCCGGATCGCCGTCGAGCGGGTCGGTGATGAACTCACGATGATCATGACACAGGGGGGTGCGGCGAGAGGACTGGATCTGCTGGTCGATAGCGGCCTGGCGAACGTGATCCTGCCTGAAGTGCTGCCGTTGCGCGGGTGTCCCCAGCCGCCCAATTTCCATCCTGAAGGCGACGTTTACCGCCACACCCGCTTGATGCTCTCGATGCTGCCGCACGGATGTGCCGAAACCTTGGCCTTTGGCGTGCTGTTCCACGACATCGCAAAACCCCAAACCCTGGCAATAGAACCCGACGGCAAAATGACCTATTACGGGCATACCGAAATCGGTGGGAGGGTGGCGGAATCCGTGCTGCAGCGGTTGCGACGTCCCCGCGCGGTGCAGTTACGCGTTGCCTATCTCGTGCACAATCATTTGCGGATGATGATGGCGCCGCGTATGCGTCGCGCAACGCTCAAACGAATGTTGGCTGAGGAAGGTTTCCCCGAACTACTTGAACTCTCCTTACTCGATACGCTCGCGGCCGGCTCGGCGCTCGGTTTTTATCATTTCTGCCGGCGCGCATTGGCTTCGATGGGTGCGGCCGAAATTCGCCCACCGCGATTGATAACCGGCAACGACCTGATTGCGATGGGATTGTCGCCAGGTCCCGAGTTCAAACAGATCCTGCGCGATGTTGAAGATCATCATCTGGATGGCGCGCTGAAAACACGAGATGAGGCCCTGCATTACGTTCGCGAATACCACCGGTCGGACCGCGCAGAGGAAGTCCTGAGCACGGAAAAAGTGCGAGGCAGCTGACAAGGTGCTCGCCGCCAACTCGGTGACCAAGCGCTTCGGGCGAATTGCCGCGCTGGACAACGTCGACTTCTGCGCCCGAGCAGGTGAAATTCATGCCCTTGTCGGCGAGAATGGCGCCGGCAAGAGCACTCTGGTCGGTATTTTTGCCGGCCGCCTTCGTCTTGACCTAGGACGGATCACGCTCGATGGAGCTCCGCTCGCCACGGGCTCCGCCGCAGCGGCCCTGGCACGTGGCATTGCTGCCGTTTATCAATCGCCGATGCTCTTTGAGCGGATGAGCTGGGAGGAGAACTTGGCACTGGGCGGTTTCAGTCGCCACAAGCTGAAGCTTGAGCAGGTAGTGGCCGAAGCCGCCCAACTCGCTGACGAATTAGGTTTTGCGCTGCCGCCGCCGGGTACGCTGGTCGAGCAGCGGTCGGTTGCGGAACGGGTCCGGCTCGAAATACTGCGCGCCCTGAGCTTTCGGCCACGCGTCCTGATTCTCGACGAGCCCACCAGTGTACTCTCTCCGGCCGAATTGCCGACTTTTTTGCAACTACTCGCCCGCCTACGCTCGCAGGGGCGTGCGGTCATTCTGGTTACTCACAAGCTCCCTGAAGCGCTGGCGGTCGCCGATCGGATTACCGTGCTTCGCCATGGCCGAGTCGCCGCGGAACGATGGCCATCGCTGACCGACCACACTGAGCTGGCCCGGCTGATGATGGGAGAAGATGGCACTCCGCAGCATTCGTCAATTGGCCATCGCCAAACCGCACGTAGGGCCGCGGTCGAGGTAAATGGCGTCACCTTTAAGTCCGGAGATCGGCTGGTATTGGACCGAATCTCGCTCACGCTGACCGCCGGAACGATTGTCGGAATCGCGGGAGTCGACGGCAACGGACAAGATGAACTAGTCCAGCTCACGGCGGGTGTGTTAAGGCCAAGCTCGGGATCTATCGTAGTACATCAGCGCGAGGGCCATTCCGGTCATGGGCTTACAGTGATTCCGCAAAACCGGGATGTCGACGGACTAGTTCTCGAGCTCCCGTTATGGGAAAACCTGCTGCTGTCCGACAGCCTGCGCACTAAGTTAAGTTCAAGGGCTGGGTGGATACGGCGTTCGCGCGCCGTTCAGCTTTGCCGGGAGCTGATAGGGCAATTCAGAGTGCGCGCTAGCGGCCCCAATGCAAGCGCGGGGTCACTGTCAGGCGGCAATCGGCAGCGCCTCGTGGTCGCGCGCGCACTCGCAACTGCACCCGCGGCGATAGTCGCTCACGACATTTGCCGCGGGCTCGACGTGAGCGCCGCATCGGAGCTGCGCGCGAGGTTACGCCAATATGCCGCCGAAGGAGGCGCTGTGCTCCTGATTTCTCTGGATCTCGAAGAACTGCTGGAGCTCTGTCATAGACTCTATGTGATGAACCGGGGCCGTTTGACGGAAGTTCCACCCGAAAGGCGCAACCTGGTTGAAATCGGCTTGTTAATGTCGAGTACGCCGCAAGGCCAGCCGCCGGCAGAAACAGTGAACAGCAACCCGCAGGCTATCGAGGGGAACAGGCCCCGCGAGGTACCGCTATAGAATGAAAATAGCGGCGCTCGCAAGGCCAGCGGCGGCTTTAGCCGTTGCCGCAGGTCTTATCTGGATCATTCTGCTGGCCTTGGGCGCGTCGCCACCGAACATTTGCCAAGCGCTGTGGGACGGCGCCTTCGGTAACTGGTTGGTGTTCACGGACACGCTGATCAAATCAACTCCGCTGCTCTTTTGCGGACTTGCTGTTGCGGTGGCCTTTGAGGGCGCGCTCTGGAATATCGGCGCAGATGGGCAATTGCTCGCCGGTGCGTTGAGTGCCGGGGCACTTGGACCGAGACTCGGTGGCTGCCCTCATCCGTTTGCTACCACCGCGTTGCTTGTAGCAGGAGCGGGCGGTGGTGCGGTGTGGGGTGGAATCACCGGATGGCTTCGAGCGCGGCGCGACGTCAACGAGGTCATCGTCTCGATCATGTTGAACTTTGTCGCTGGGCAAATCCTAAGCTGGGTGGTCCATGGCCCCTTGATCGAGCCTTCGCGCGCGTTTCCGATGAGTGCTCCGATTGCGCGTGCAGCGGAACTCAGACTCTATTTTCGCCCAAGCCGGATAAATCTGGGGATGTTACTGGCGGTCGTGTTGGCGTTTGCCTCCTACGGCTTCATCTACCATACCAAAAAAGGCTTCGAGCTGCGTGCGATGGGTCGTAATCGGCGCGCTGCGCTGTTTTTCGGAATCAACACCGGCGCGCTAACGATCTGGATAATGGCCTTGAGCGGCGCGCTGGCCGGGGTCGGCGGCGCCACCCATGTTGTCGCGATTACCCATCGTCTGTATGAATCACTCTCGCCGGGATGGGGCTATGAGGCGATTGCTGTGGCTCTGATTGCGCGACTCAATCCGCTTGCGATGGTGCCCGCGGCAGTCCTGTTCGGGGCGTTGGATAACGGTGCGCAAGCAATGCAGCGCACGCAGGGAGTATCGCCCGTGTTGGTACAGGTCGTCGAAGGACTGGTGATCATCATCCTGCTCGCTCTTGACACTACTGCCTGGGGCAGGCTGCGCGAAGCATTGTGGCCCTCGCAATGGAACGCCACGGAGCAAGACCCGCCTAGCTCCTATAAAGCAATTTGAAAAATCGTCTAACCACGCAGATCGGCCTGCAGAATAAATTGGCATCTTCACGTCAGCTGTCAGTCGGCGAGAACCCTGAGATTGCATTCCCGATGGTGCTTGCCGAACTCGATTACTTCCGCCTCGATGGGTGAAGGATTCGGTTTTGGCTCGCTGAGTATCAGTTTTCGGGCCGTGGCCGGATCGATCCCGTCCGCTTCGACGGACAGATTATGGTCGTCGCACATGATGAAGGCCATCAATTGGAACTCCTCAAGGTCAGCAGGTTAGCCGATCCTCAGAACGCATGCCATTTCTGCGGCGCCGCCTGTCGAGCCCGCATCGCGTCGCTTCTCTCTTTGATTGCTTCGCGTTATAGTCGCGCCCGATTCACGAAGCGGAGACGGCAGAGCACATGAGTCTGCCGCGCGCGGTTGAGCAAGGCCGCAATGCGTCAATATCTACGCTGGCTTGAGCAGCGGACTCGCTGCAAACGGAGACCACATGGCGGATAAGGCGAATTGGACCGAGGAGAAGTTCCGCGTCGGAGAAGCGGAACTACAGGTTATCCGGGGAGGCAAAGGGAAACCGTTACTGGTCTTCCATGGTGAGTTGGGTGATCCGGGCTGGCTGAGCTGGCATTCCGCGCTGGCCGGTGAACGTACGCTGTGGATCCCGCAGCATCCGGGTTTCGGGAAGTCTCCGTATGTCGATTGGGTCATGGACATGCGCGACCTTGCGGCCTTCTACGCGCGGTTCCTGCGAGAGCAGAAGCTTGCGCCCGTTGATGTGATCGGTTTCTCGTTGGGCGGTTGGCTAGCGGCTGAAATGGCGGCACAGAACGTTCATCAATTCGCCCGGATGATCCTGGTCGGGGCCACGGGTCTGCGGCCTCCCAGCGGCGAAATTATGGATATGTTCACAGTCACGGCGCGCACCTACCTGAACCATAATGTACTGGATCCCCAGCATCCGGAGTTCAAGCGATTGTTCGGCGGTGAGCAGACGCCCGCTCAGTTCGAGGCATGGGAGGATGCGCGTGCGGAGGCCGCACGCATTGCGTGGAAGCCTTATATGTTCAATCAGGTGATGCCTCACCTGCTCGAAAATGTTGTTGGGCTGCCGACACTACTCCTTTGGGGCCGACAAGATCCGGTGGTGCCACTGAGTGCGGGCGAACTCTACAATTCGAAAATCGCTGGTTCGCGGTTAGTGGTGTTCGACAATTGCGGACACATGCCGGAAGTGGAAAAAACAGACGATTTCGTGCGCGAAGTCCGCAATTTCCTGGCCTGACCGGGACCAAGCCGAAGAAAAAAGCCAGGACTCGGAGGGGTTCCCTCAACGCGGGTGTGCAACTACTCAGTGTACGGGCTAAGGACCGTTCCCCGGCGCCCTGAGTTTGCCTTGCTGAACTGCTTGACAGCAAAGCCCTGTCGCGGCGGAGGCCAAGTGAAGCCAAACTGGTACGGGCTGACGTGCAGCCGTGGCACATGAAGCGCCGTTTTGATAATCACATTATAGTCGGCTAGACGCCGGATACTTCGGCGGCGAGGATTGAACCTAGATTCGACTTGGGGAGAGCGACGACATGCATATAATGTTCTTTACCGAGCGGGCTTATCATGGAAATCCGGAAGTCCTCGAAAACGAGGTCTTCAAGCGCCGCAGCTTCTTCGGTGTGCCTAATAAGTTTTTCGACCCGCAAAAAGGCGCCCAGCTTCTTAACGAATACATTGACGAGAAGATCTATTGCGATGAACTGGGCTTTGATGGAGTGATGCTCAACGAGCATCACGGCACGCCCTTCTGCATGGGAGCCGTGATGGACGTTGAAGCCTCGGTGCTGGCGCGGGCCACCAAAAACGTCAGAATCGTGCTGCTGGGCAATCCCACCCCGGTGGTATCAAATCCGCTGCGGCTGGCTGAAGAGCTGGCAATGATTGACATGCTGTCGGGCGGCCGCTTAGTCCCTGGCTTCATTCGAGGCGCCGGTAGCGAGCAGCTCTTCAACAACGCCAATCCGGCTTACAATCGCGAATATTTTGACGAAGCTCACGATTTCATCCTGCAGGCGTGGACACGGCCCGGGCCGTTTCGCTTTGAGGGCAAGCATTTTCATTATCGGTTCGTGAATCCCTGGGTGCTGCCACTGCAAAAACCGCATCCACCCATTTGGATTCCCGGCCTGATCAGCCCTGAGACAGTGGCGTGGACGGCGCACCATAAATACCCATACGTGGCGTTGGCGACGATGCTCAAGCCAACACTTGAACTATGGAACATGTATGCCAAGATTGCCGGCAGCCAGGGTTACCAGGCAGGCCCAGAGAATTTCGGCTACCTCCAGCCGGTCTTCTGTCACGAGACCGACCAGAAGGCTGAGGAGTTCGGCAAGGGCTTCCTTTTCGGTGGTGGCTTTTCCCATTTCGCCCGACCGGAATGGATGTTCCCGCCGGGCTACAATTCCAAGGAGGCTACCCGCCGCCTGGCCAGCCAGTTCGCCAATCCCAACCTGCCGGGACGTTCCACCCTTGACCACGACCCCGAGAGTGACGCGGAAGTGCAGGAGCTTAAACGACAGCTCTATGCAAGCTACCCTGACTGGCAGAAACAGGGTCAGATTGTCACCGGCTCGCCGAAAACGCTGGTCAAGAAGCTGCGTTACATCCTGGAGGTGTTGCGCCCGGGAATTTTCTCGTTCTGGCTCGACGGACCCGTTCCTCTCAAAGATCGGCGCACATGTGTCAAATTACTAGGCGAGGAAGTTGTGCCGGCATTGCGTGAGATCGCCAAAGAAATGGGCCTTACTTCCCCATTCGAAGTTAAACCGGGGACCCGGCCGATGCCGGCCTCCGGCAAGTACGAGCCGGTCGGCAACGCCGAGTTGCTTGAAGCGTCAGCCTGATTCGCGGTCAATATGCAAATGGGCGTGCTGCCAAGCACGCCCGTTCCCGTCGTCGTCTCCTATCGAAGATTCACGTTGCGCGCCGAACAGGCCAGCTATCCTCCAGATAAGGCCGGGTGAATCCAAATTTCGGCATCGCCGCTGACTGGTGCAGCGAGCCCTCCCAGAAAGCGAGCGTTTTCGCCGTCGATGAATATATTCACGTGGCGGCGAAGCTCACCTTGTTCATTAAGCACACGATCGCGCAGGCCCGGGTATTCTCGCGATACCATATCGATTATGCCGGCCACGGTTATAGGGACAGCTGAAGTAAAGCGTAACTCTACTATGTCGTGGCTGCCTGTCCATTTGCGCAATGCGGACGGAATATGTATGCGCATGTCACACCACAACCGCGGTTTTAACGCAAAGGACCGGCGGCAGGAATTCGGCAATCACCTTCCAGCTCTCGCCCTCATCATTTGAGCCAAACAGCTGGCCGCCTCGCGTACCGAAATAGAGCCCTGCCGGGTCCAGGGTGTCTGCTGAGAACGCGTCGCGCAGGACCGTAAAGAAGCCGTTGCAATCGGGCAGCCCTTTACCTAGCGGTTCCCATGAAGTGCCAGCGTCGCGTGAACGCCAGACCCGTGGGATCCCGCCGGGCGGTACTCGAAATTCGTCGGATGTGAGTGGAAAAATATAAATAGTTCCAGCCCGCCGCGGGTGCGCCACCAGCGGAAAGCCGAACTCGGATGGCAGGCCGTTTTCGATTGAGACCCAGGCGCGCCCTTCATTGCTGGAGCGATACACCCCCGGATGATTCTGCAGATACATAAGCGACGGGTTCTCAGCATCGAAGCGCAGCTTGTGTGGGCAAAGAGTAGCCCCTGGGACATCAGGATGCACCCGCAGCCCATTGACACAGCTAATCCAGGAATCGCCGGCATCATCACTCCGATAAATTCCACCCGACGAAATCGCTACGTACATGCGCCGCGGATCTTGAGGATGAACCAGGATCGAGTGCAGACATAATCCGCCGAAGCCAGGATTCCATTTCGGGCGATCCGGGTGATTAAACAGCCCGTCATTTAGCCTGAACGTCTCACCGCGATCGTCGGAGCGGAACAGCGCCGCGGGATCAACTCCCGCCAGCACGACGTCTGGTCCCAGTGAGGTGCCGCTCTCAAGCGTCCAGATCGAATTCAAGCAGACGCCGCTGCCGCTCGGGAATTTGATATTGCCCTCGGCGGGTTCAGTCCAGGTCGCGCCGAAATCGTCCGAATGAGTGACCATCGCCCCCCAGTGTTCGCTCTTGTTGCCGGCCAGGATTCGCGCTGCGGCACTGCCGTTACCAATGAAGGCGGCAGACCACACCGATTGACCGGGACAATGCGGACCCGACATCGTGAACCTGGTACGGCCGGCGTCGCTCAGAAAAAGAAAAGCGCCTTTGGCCGTTCCAACCATCAGCAAAAGATCGCCGGCGCGCGGCGTCAGTCTTGTTCCAGCCATCACCTTGTCTCTCCCTCGGCTAGGCGCGCCTGGTTGTTTGAACCGTCGCCAGATATTCAGTCAGGCAGTCGAAGGAGCTGTTCCAGCCGCCGTGGTGCGCATCACGGGCACTAACAGACTCGAAGCCACTCTGATGTAAGGTCAGCCGGGTTTTTCCGCCGTATTCCTCAAATGTTAAGCTCAGCAAAGTTTCTGGACGGGTCGGGTTGCCCTCGGCATCTGTCCATGAACCTGCCATGACCAGACGTTCCGGCTCGACGATCTCGTGAAACACTCCCTGCGTCCAATGATCGTCGCCATCGGGTCCACGCATGTGAATTCGATAACCTCCACCCGGACGTAATTCGTTGCGAAGAACCTTGCTGGTGAAGCCGCGAGGACCAAACCAATGGGCCATATGCTCGGGCTCGGTCCAGGCCTTGAACACCAGTTCACGCGGCGCATCGAAGATGCGTGTAATCACAAGCGTTCGCTCATCCGCTTCGCTGAGATTGTTTGCTAATGCCATGTTCCTGCTCCTTGAAAACTAAGCCGATAATCCGAGCGGCCCGATTAACTCGTATCACCAGATATTCCGCCAGGCGATCCAAGGCGCTGGCAGTGCCATCCCGATGCTGGTGCACTACTTGCGGCGCCCATTTTTCTTGTCCTTCTTTTGCAGTTCGCGCAGATAATCGTCCAAACGGTCGAAGCTGTCTTCCCAGAAGCGCCGATATTCCTCGAGCCATGCGGCAGCTTCTTTAAGAGGCGCCGGCGCAAGCCGGCACGGCCTCCATTGGGCGTCGCGCCCCCGCGCCACCAGCCCGGCGTTTTCCAGTACCTTGAGGTGTTTGGAAATGGCCGGCAGGCTCATATCGAAAGGCTTGCCCAATTCAGTCACCGATGCTTCGCCCAACGCAAGCCGAGCGAGGATGGCGCGCCGCGTGGGATCGGCGAGCGCGGCGAAGATCAAGGTGAGGTGATCCGGGATCACTGCTAAACCAATTAGTTAAATAACTATCAGGTTGAATACGCCCGCCAACTGCGCCTGTCAAGCACGCTTGCGGAAAGAATTACTTGATGGGTAGATGCTGTCGAATGGGATAATCGAGAGTTGGTCGACTTAAGTGTGACTACACAATGGTTGGCTGCAGAACCCAGTGTGTCTGGACGGCAACTCGACCGTGGGCCGCTCAGCAACGGTGCTATCAAATTAGCTCAGTGTTGCCGGGAATAGCTCCAGAATACGTTCCCAATGACGCTCTGCGGCGTTGCGATCGTGCATCGGTGTGCCGTTTGCAGTACAGATGCCAAGTCCGGCCATGAAGAAGAAGATCGCCGGCCCCGACTCACCACGCGCCGAGGTAGGTATAGCAGTCACAACTGCCATCGGCGGTCTTGATATTCACCCGTTCTTCAGCCATATCGTCAACGGTTTGCGGCCATGATCCGGGTCAGCTCCGACGTTTGGAAGGCGGCGAACTGGGCAGCTCGACTTGATCTGCAGTTTCTAAAGCCGGGGTATCGTCGACCTCTCCTTTAACTGACAACTTGACACGCAATTTGGCTTCGACTTCTTCGGCCGTTTGCGGATTGGCCTTCAAGAAGTCACGGGCGTTCTCGCGGCCTTGACCGATTCGTTCGCCGCCATACGAATACCATGCTCCTAATTTCTCAACGATGTTATGTTCGGCGGCCATATCGACCAATTCGCCCTCTTTTGAAATTCCGGAGCCATAGAGAATGTCGAATTCGGCCTCACGAAACGGCGGCGCGACTTTATTTTTGACGACTTTGACTTTGGTGCGCGAGCCGATTACTTCATTGTTGACCTTGATTGATCCGATCCGGCGGATATCAATCCTCACTGACGAGTAAAACTTGAGCGCGTTGCCGCCAGTGGTGGTTCCCGGATTGCCAAACATCACGCCAATTTTCATCCGGATTTGATTGATGAAGATGACGATCGTCCGGGAGCGCGCGATTATCGAGGTCAGCTTGCGCAGCGCCTGAGACATCAGGCGTGCCTGGAGGCCCATCTGAGGTTCCCCCATTTCGCCTTCGATTTCGGCGCGCGGCACTAACGCCGCGACTGAATCGATCACGAGCACATCAATAGCGCCAGATTGCACCAGGGTCTCGGCGATTTCCAAGGCTTGTTCACCGTTATCTGGTTGCGATATCAGCAAATCTTCGACATTGACCCCCAGTTTGCGGGCATAGCCCGCGTCGAGTGCATGTTCAGCGTCGATGAACGCGCCAATTCCGCCTATTTTCTGGGCTTCGGCAATACATTCCAGGGCGAGCGTGGTCTTGCCCGATGACTCGGGTCCGTAAATCTCGACTACCCTGCCTCGTGGCAGGCCACCGACGCCCAAGGCAAGATCGAGCCCGAGCGACCCTGTCGGAATCACTGCGATGTCGGTTTCGATCGCTTGCTCGCCGAGCTTCATGATCGAACCTTTGCCGAATTGTTTCTCGATTTGACTGAGAGCCAGGTCGAGTGCCTTGGTCTTAATGTCCTGCGCCATTGCAGTCCCCCGCGAGAGGCTCGGCCAGATCTTGGCATAAACAGAGGAGAATATCGCTAGGGTCGTGGAAGAAAGGTGCTCGTTAGACGGTTCGGCCAAATAGTTTTCCTCATGCCTTTGGCGAAACGCGGCGTCCCAGACTAATTCACCTTCCTGCGGCGCTGTGGAGCAGCAGCTTTTTTGAGCAAGCTCGCGGCTTTGGTTGCGTCAGCGTCGTTTTCGAAGCCAATCACCGCCGCATACTTGCGGCCCACAACCTGGGTCATGAGAAAGCTCACGTTAATGCCTGCCTCGCCCAAGATCTTGGCGAACGTGTAGCCGAGCCCCGCCCGGTTGTCGCCGTCGATTAACAGCACCGGAATAGACGATGGGACCAGTCCGCTGCCCCGGGCGACTCCGGTCGTTTTCCTCCCGGCTATGGGGTGCACTTCGATCGCTCCCTCGTGCGTCCCCGGAAAACGGTACAGCATCACAAGTTGCAGGTCGACGCCGGCCTCAGCGAGCGGCTCAAGGGCGTCGGCGAGCGTGCCTGGGTGGTTATCGAGTTCTTTTCGCCACAGCACGGTCTTCTTTACAGTTACTGCCATTGCGTGCCTTCTCCTCCCGACGATTGAGCGAATTTGCTCGTTAAACCTTAAACCGGCATAACTGATGACCATGGGCCGGTCGCGGGATCTGTTGCGTCCCCACTCCGATAATGAGGGGCAGACAGCTACCGCGGTGGGGCTGCACCGAACCCATAGCGGGCGAGGGGCTGGTATTGCGACGCATGACCGCCGAGAATGCTGCGATACAAGATCATCTCGGAGACCAGCGTTGAGCCAAAGTCTTGAATCGAGGATTGACTGAGCGCCTGCCGGATAGGTTGCCATCCGTTTAAACCGCGCACCCGCCCGATCGTCAGGTGGGGAGCATAAGGGCGGCCCTCGGGCGGAAAACCTGCCGCGACAGCAGCATTTTCTACCTGCTGCGCAAGCCGCATTAATTGTTCGCTTAGCAAGCCAATCCAAATAGTGCGCGGACGGGCCAAGTCAGGAAATGCTCCGGTACCACGTGCCTGTAGGATGAACCGCGGAGTCTGAGCGGCGACTTGTTCAAGGATGCTGTCGAGCGCAATCAGCCGGTTGCGCTCCGCCGCATCCCCGAGAAACTTTAGCGTCAGATGGAAGTTTGCCCGGCGCACCCACCGGGTGCCGCTGCGCAGCTTCCGCAATGGGTCAACGAATTCTGCAATCTCCCCTTCGACCTCGTCACTCATTCGGAGTGCCACGAAGGCGCGAATGCTCGCTGGCAGCTCCGAGAATGGGGCGAAGCGAGCCAATCCTTAATGCGAATGGGTCAAAGCATGCTCGACCAGCACCAGGCGATCGTTGCCGAAGAACATCTCGCCATCGACAAACATCGTCGGTGAGCCGAATCCACCCCGTTCGATCAATTCATCAGTGTTGCGCTTGAGTTTGTCCTTGTAATCCTGCGAAGCAATCTTGATGAAATACTCCTTTTCATCGAGGCCAACCATCTTGACGATCTCGCGCAAGACGTCGTCCTTGCTGATATCCCGATCCTCGCCCCAGTACTGGTCGAACACGCACCGTGAATAGGAAGAAATTTTGCCGTGCTCATGCGCAACAAAGGCGCCGCGCATGGCCTTGACCGAATTTACCGGGAACACACTCGGCTGGCCGATTTTGAGACCATAGAGATGGGCCCAATCCTGTAAGTCCTTGGCATAATACCGCGCCTTGGCTTTCACCGGACGTTCACGGGTCTCATATACCGAGGGATTCACCGCATTGAACACCCCGCCCACCAGGATCGGCCGCCAGACCATTTCGGCATCAGTGCGGCGCGCCACTTCTTCGATTCTGCTGAATGCCAGGTAGGTCCAGGGACTGGAGCAGTCATAAAAGAACTCGAGTTTTTTGGCCATCCGTTTTTCTCACCCGCCGGGACGCCGGCACACTTCGGGAAATTGAGCCAAGCCGAATCGTGATGTCTGCACGACGCGGTTTGCTGCCGTACTTTTCTTCATTACCACATGTAACTGCGGCGGAGCCATTACGGCCCACCCGAAGCGATCGGGATGAGCAGCGGGAGGCGTTTCCCGCTCTCGCCGGCTTGAATTCTTTGCTCAACGGCGGCCGCGGTGTTGGGCTGCGGCGCGTTGAGCACTGCTGTGAGATCAACACGAATGCTACCTACGAAAGCTGCGACCTCGATTCTCAGCGGCAGATGCTGCGCATCATCGCTAACCCAGAGCACGGCCTGGCTAACTTCATCGCGGAATTTGCCTTCGCTGAGCCATACCACGGACGGTATGATGCGCAGTGCCTGCACGGTTCCAAATGAAGTATCGACGGACTCATGTCGGGCCACATTGAATGCCAGGACGTAACGATTACCGCCGCTGAAGACATCGAAGGTATATGTTTCGCCCACGCGCAACCGGAGTGACAGCGCAAGCATCGCACCTGAGAATGGACCCCATGGTTCGCCGCCGCTGAATTCACGCAACCAGGTTCGCCCTTGCGCGTTTCGTTTAGCACTGGTCACAAGATGCTGGTGGTCGTCGAACTGGACCGACCATTCGTCGCGACGCTGCTTCTCACGTTGCAGAATATGCAGTTCGCGCGGGCGCAGATCGTCACGGTTGAAATCTTCGTAAACGTAGTCGCGCATCCGATACAGCACATCAACTGCAGCGCTGCTGCGCAGCCAAAGCTTGCCGGTCCAGGAGCGGCCGCCACTCTCGTTGTCCAACAGGACGACTCGTGCTTCGGCTGCCGGTATCCCCATCCAGGTCGCTTCGTAGACCAGCGTCTCGCCGCTGCGGAACGGTCGCCTGCCAGGAGAATAACGCGGAATTGCCAGCTCCGACGGGAGTGGAATCGGTGTGGTTACGTGAGGACCCGGCTGTTGGATGGCGGTCTGCGGTGACGATGATTCGACACTCTCCGCCCTGATTGCTGTGGAGCCGGGTACGAGCAGCAGCAAAAGGAGGAGTTGCCCAATTAGCGTTTTCCATTTCGAGCTGATCGAATACACTGTGAACCGCAATTTTGGCGAATTTCGGAGGACGAGGGAATGTCGAAAGCCCGCTCGCTTACAAGCGTAGTAGTTCTGGCGGCCGCGCTCGCTTTGCCTCTTCCCGTTTTTGCCCAGGCTGGCTACACGGGGCCTCGCGGGCCCAACAGCTTTCTGCAGAATCTGGAGACGGTGGGTCCCAATACACAGCGCGGCAAGGCGGACGATGAGGTTATCAAGGAAGCAAAAACACGATTTGCCGACGCAGACCCGCGGGTGCGCGTGGAGGGACTCGAGAAGCTGCGCTACGTCGCCAACCAGACCGAATCCACCGAAATCCTTGATCGGGGCCTCAATGATCTGGACGTGCGGGTCCGCATCAAGGCTATCGACGTGCTCGGGGCCCGCGGTGTCAACGAGGTGGTGCCATTGATGTCGCAGCGGCTTTTCCTGCGCCAAACCCCGGCGATTGAGAAATTGCACCTGGTAGCTGCATTGGGGCGCATCGGTGATGCGCGCGGGACGCTTCCGATTCTTGAGTACCTCGACGAAGCGAGCGACAAGGACAGCCGCGGCACTGCGGTCTTTGCACTAGGCGAGATCGGCGATCCCGAGGCCAACGACAAGCTGATTCAAATCGTGCAGAACGACACTAGCGGCATGGTGCGGAGGCTCGCGCAAGAGGCGCTCGAGAAGATCGATGGCGAACTCCCTAACCATCGCCAGCAGCAACTAGAGGCAGAGCGCAAGAAGGAGTTGGAGCCTACCGACGAGAAGCTCTCGCAGCTACGCGCCCTCGATGCGCAACTGGAGAAGGCGAAATATGGCGAGGATACCCATTGAGGCGCTGACGTCGATCACGGAAGTCGCTAGCCCTCTCTGTTCGAAGGCTGACAACCGGGGTTCCCAAGCGGAGTAGAGTCATGGTGGAAACTACCGAGAACCTTCGCCAGCTGCTCAATCGTTCCGACATGCTGGTGGCGCCGTTTGTTTATGACTGTCTGCAGGCAAAGCTCGCTGAGCGCACAGGTTTCGCCGCAGTCTACATGACGGGTTTTGGAACTGCTGCTGCGCGAGGTTTTCCCGATCTCGGACTGCTCACTATGGCGGAGATGGTGCAGAACGTTCGAGCCATTGCCCACGCGGTTAGTATTCCCGTGATATGCGACGCGGATACCGGCTATGGTAACCCAATCAACGTTTGGCGCACCGTGCGCGAATACGAAGAAGCGGGTGCGGCCGCTCTCCACATCGAGGACCAGGTCTGGCCGAAAAAGTGCGGATTTCTCGCCGGCAAACAAGTTATCCCGCTGGAGGAGATGGTGCCCAAAGTGCGCGCCGCGTGTGATGCCCGCCGCGACCGCAATTTCGTAATCATTGCTCGAACCGATGCGCTCGCGGTCAATGGATGGGATGACGTAGTCCGGCGAGCTCATGCCTACCGCCAGGCGGGCGCCGATCTGATCTTTGTAGACGGCATTCGCACAGTCGATGACTTAAAGGATTACGCATCGAAGCTCGCTGACCTGCCGCTTCTGTATAACGGGGCGCTGTTGCCTATTGCCGAACTCCAGCGGTATGGCTTCCGGCTGAATATCCACACCAGTAGCCTCATGGCTGCTTATGTTCACTTTCGCGACGCGCTGCGAGAACTGAAGCAAACCGGCAAACTTGAATTGCCGATCACCGGACATTTGTTCGGTGAACTGGTCGAATTGATGGGCGTCCCGGAAACGGAAGCATTGTCAAAGAAATACACCAGCTAGCCGTGCGATGAATGAATTCCCTATCAAGTGCTATTTCGCCTATACCAGCCCCTTCACTTATCTGGCGATGAGTCCGGTTTACGATTTGGAAAATGGCTACCGGGTTAAGCTTCGCTTCATTCCATATGGCGTAAATATTCGACAGGTTTACGGCGGAGAGGTTGAGGCACGCGACGAGCGCAACCGGCGCAAGCTCCATTACCTGTATCTTGATGCGCGCCGCCTGGCCGCCGAGCAAGGGTTGACAATCCTGCCACCAAAAAAGATCTTCAGCGCCCGCTTTGCCTTTTATGGAGGTATGTGCGCGGACGATCAGGGCCTTTTTAGGCCTTACTCGGAGCGAGTCTTCGAGCGCTTCTGGAAACGGCAGTTGGAGGTTGAAGATCCAGTCACCTTGGCCTCTATTTTGTCCGAGGTTGGCGCCGATAAGAGGAAATTCCTCGATTATATTGCCAATGAAGCAGCAGAGGCGAAACCAAGACTAAAAGCCTGTTTCGCCGAAGCGCAAGCTGACCAGGTATTTGGCGTCCCTACTTTGGTGATCGAACAAGAGCGCTTCTGGGGCTACGATCGCATCGATTGGGCGAAACGCAAGCTTGATGCGCTTGGTTTGCGCCGTACCGCGTAATCGGCTGTTCCCAAAGCATCTAAAGCACTAACCGCCAGGCAGGCCGGAAGGCACTGCATTGACCACCGGCCAGAATTGCAGTTTTTACCTCCATATGCTGCCGGCACTCTTTGCTGATAGCCACATCCGGCTCCCTCAGTTGTTTGCTGTAGGTTTGTTTAACTCTGCGGCTTCGTGACTTGACGGCAAGTCGTGCCATCAAATAGCAGCTAATTCTCCGCAATCGACTCTATTGTCAATACGCGAACCAGTTGCGATGTCTGCGGGCCTAATGAGACCAATCAGCGGCATTGGCAGGCGTGCTCAAGATTGTGGCTCAAATTCTGCATTAACTACTTCGTCGATCTGTGATTACAGCCTTGAGTTATCTTGCTGAATATTTTCGCCGAAAGCTCTTACTCAATCGCTAGTAAACATAGGATGCTCGCCGGTTCTTCAAACCGCGTCCAAAGTGAGAATCAACTGGATTGGTCGCTTTTACGACAAACCTGGTTAGCGGAAAGTCAAAGCGGATGCGCATAATATAGAACTGATATTTAGCTCGATATTGCACCTGGAGGTCCGCAGACACATGCGAACGCCTTTTAAATTCGCTCTTTTTGCTGTCGGCGCTATTGCACTGAGCATTTCGGCTGGAGCGTGGGCGGAGGAGCCGGCCTACCAGCCACCGGCACCGATGCAGCAGTGGTTAACGGAGTCACAGAAGCAGGGAACAATCCAACCCGGCACCACAATTAACAGCAGTAACTGGCAACAGTACAAACAGTTTCTGCCTTATGGTCTGCAAACTATCTTTAACGGCTCAAGCTTCTGGAAAGCGCCGGCTGATTTTCAGATCACCGTTGGACCCACGAAATACCTGCCGCTGCCGAGGGGTTACGTCGAAGCCAGCGAGCAATACGGTTCACAAACAAGTATGGGGACTACAGCCAGTGGTCACCATTTTGTTGCCAACTATGTCGCAGGCGAACCGTTTCCTAATCCCCAGGAGCCCAACAAAGGCTATAAGCTCTTGGCCGATGTGTGGTTTTCTTACGTGCCCAATCTCTATGCTCAGCAGTTGGATCACCCGGGTGTGAGCTGCACGCAGGATCGATTCCGCAATATTGCCTGCAGCACTATCGCCTGGATCTATCGGCAGGTGGGGTACAACACTGATCCGGGCGTTCCGAGAGACCTGCCACAGGCCGGTGACACCTGGTTCACCGAATGGTTCATGGTGGAGACCCCCGAACAGTCGCGTTATACAACGAATCTTACCATGTTCCATAAGAATCCCGAGCTGCCCGAGGACGACTACGTATTCGTTCCGGCGCTACGCCGCTCGCTGCGACTGTCGGTGAACGCCCGTTGCGCACCAGCAGCCGGCAGTGATTTTGTGCTCGACGACTACAAGACCGTCGGCTTCAATGGCGGCCTGGCGCTGTTCGATTCGAGATTTTTGGGACATCGGAAGGTGGTCGACCTGCTCGACGACTATACGCACGAGACCGGTAAGTTTCCTGACGACTATTTGATGCCGCTTGGTTTTCCTAAGCCCTCATGGGGTAACTGGCAGTTGCGCGACGCCGATATTATCGATGTGCGCAGGGTGCGGTCCGAGAGCCAGGGGTATTGTTATGGCAGCCGCATCATGTACGTCGATTCTCACTTCCACTACGGGATTTGGATCGATATCTACGATTCGAACCTGAAGCTCTGGAAAATCTTTTGGAATGCACCGCGAGCGGAGACCGTTCCCCAGATCGGACACGTCACTACCAATTCTACGACCGGCTCAGTGTGGGACGTTCAGAATGAACACATGACAATGGTGTCAACCGTTGATCCGGCCGGTGTTGGTCCGAAATTTAACCAGGATGCTCCCCCTGATTACCATGACTACAACAAGTACTGCACGCCAGGAGGCCTGATGCAGATCCTGCGGTAATCAGCTTCGGCTTGCCGAAGCGCTCTCACCGTGGCGGGAGAAAGCCGATAGAGATAGGGGCGCCAATTTGGCGCCGCTATCTGCACTTGAGTCTGGCGATCCGTACTTGAGTCTGAAGAAGTGGCCTTGCACGACACGCGAAGCGCATCAAGCGTGTACGCCGCCAGGCGTTTTTATCCTGTATGGCCTCGCGGCTATCACTTCAAACTTGCTTCAGAATTGCTTCAGAAACCCCGCAAGGCTGAGGATGTTCAAGTCGTTGAAAGGCAGCAGGGATTCGCGACCGGTTGCCCTATCGGTAACGTATATTGGGGCGACTGCCGCGGCGGAAACGGCGTGGTGCACCGCCGCTGAAGTTAATGCGCCGGCACCGCGCTGGTCCAGGCAGACGGCGAGAGCCGCACGAGCGGTCATCTGCACGCTTTTTATTTGCCCTAGGCCATCCAAGC
>JAMXLL010000314.1 GCA_024281015.1 Candidatus Binataceae bacterium | reverse complement strand
TCAACTTTTTCCGATCGCCCTTGCTCAAGCGCACGCACAGGCGACGATAACTTCGCATGCCCCAGTATGGGCCATACATCCCAGAGTGGAAATGTTTTCAATCACCTCTTCAGGCAGTCAGAGACCTAGCCGCCGAGCATATTGACACGAACAATCTGTAGCTAACGGGCGCCGGAATTTGTTGGTTCGGGATCAATCCGCATCGGCTAAATTCGTCATGCTCGTCCCCTCGGGATGCAGATCCGGTAGTCGGTCGAGTTGACGCAGGCCTGGGAAGAGAGTCATCCAAAGCCCTACCACTATTAGTGTGCCAATCCCGCCGATAACGACCGACGGCACCGTCCCCAACCAGGCGGCGGTCACGCCAGATTCGAAGCCGCCGAGTTGGTTGGACGCCCCGATAAAGAGCGAGTTGACGGCGCTAACTCGCCCGCGCATCTCATCGGGCGTCGAAAGTTGCACCAGGCTAGACCTGACGTAGACGCTAACCATGTCCGAAGCGCCAAGCACCGCGAGCGCCACAAGTGATGCGTGGAAGTTGGTCGAGAGCCCGAACACAACCGTCGCCAACCCAAAGATCGCAACACAGGCAAACATCAGTAATCCCGTGTTGTGCTGCAAAGCGGCCCGGCCAAGGAATAGTCCGGTTATTGCCGCGCCGACAGCCGGGGCGCTCTCGAGTAGACCGAGCCCGCCAGGTCCAACCTTGAGAATGTCGCGCGCATAGATCGGCAGCAACGCCGTAGCGCCGCCCAGCAATACTGCGAATAGGTCCAGGGAGATAGCACCTAGAATTGTCGGTTGCCAGCGGATGAATCTGATTCCGGCGGTAACCCGACGAAATACACTAGCCGAAGGATCGCGTAGACGTGGTTGGCTGCTGGTGTGCAAAGTCGCGATCGCGAGGCTCGTCGCCACATAAAAGAACAGGCAGACGGAGTAGGCGGCCGTCGGGCCCCAGATGTAGATGAAACCGCCGAGCGCCGGGCCGATTATAACTGCGCTTTGCCGAGACGAAGAGGTCCACGCTACTGCCTGCGGGAATCGCTCGCTGCTGACAAGTTGCGGGAGGAAGGACTGCCCCGCCGGTTGACCGAACGCGCGGGCGCTGCCGAGTAGAATCAGCGTTATGTAAAAGAAGCGCTCATCGTCTACCGACAGGCACGTCAGCGTCAGGAGCAGAACAATCGCAAACGCCTGCGCGGCATACGTAATCGTCAAAACCCTCCGCCGATCGTGGTGATCGACCACATCTCCGGCGACAAAGAACAGGGTGACCATCGGTATAAACTGAGCGAGTCCGACGTAGCCGAGCGACAGGGGATTGTGCGCGATTGCGTAAATCTGCCAGGCGACCGCGACGGCCTGAATCTGGGTCGCCAGCGTCGCCATAAAGGCCGCGCAGAAGTACCGAACAAAATCGCGGTCTTGGAGCAGGCTATTGGATGAATCGTTCAGGACCGCCCTACTCTAACCGTGAGAATAGTTTGTTAGCTCCAGACCAGCAAAGGCCCGGAAAAACTTATCAGCCGTGCGGTTCTCCGCTCGACCCCATTCCGGCCGGCTCCGGACAGATACGACAGCTAATTCTTGGAGGCCTGGGTGCGGCCGCGTGCTATCACCGCATCGCCCGCATTGGCGAGTTCACCAAGATTCGCCTTGCGATTGAAGTCACGGAACGCATCCTGCTCGATCCGAAGAGCGTCGCCGAGCGAATGACGCGTCGTAAGATCATAGAGACGTTTCATCTGGCGGACGATGGTCTGATCGGCACCGGCGATCTGAATGGCCATCTCACGCGCCGTTACTAACAACCGATCTCGCGGCACCACGCGATTTACGAGACCCATCCGCTCCGCGTCGTGCGCTGAAAAGTAATTGCCGGTGAGCGAAAGTTCCTTGGCTTTGCGAATCCCGACAGCCCGAGGCAGGCGAGCTGACATCCCACCACCCGGCATCACGCCGACCCTCGCATGAGTATCGGCAAATTGCGCCTCTTCGGCGGCGATCATGATGTCGCAGGCGAGCGCTAGCTCAAATCCGCCAGTGATCGCAAAGCCATTGATTGCGCCGATTACCGGCACCTCCATGTCATCGATCACGGTTATGAAAGTCGCCTCGCCCTCGTCGCGGATACCGCTCGCACGGGTGCCGAGCTCCCGCAGGTCAAGGCCGACACAGAAGGCACGTCCTGCCCCGGTAATAATGACTACGCAGACGTCCTTATCAAGCCGCAGCTCCTGCATCGCATGGCAGAACGCCAGTCGCAGTTCACGGTTGAGGGCATTGAGCTTATCCGGCCGGTTGAGGGTGACGGTGGCAATACCGTCCTGCTTATCTACGAGAACTATCGACTCACCCATATTCCGATTCACTCATATTGCAATTCACTCACGTTCGCTCACCTACCATACATGCGTCGACGTAAATCCTGCCAGCGCTCCTCGTCCCAAATACGTTGTGAGAAAAAGGCAAAAATTTTCTATTCAAGGTTTATTGAGGCTTGATCTGATGCCCCTGCCCCACTCTCTTTCTGGTCGATGACATTTTTTATCGGCTACTAAGCGCCGTATGCAACGCGACGCGTGCTTTCAGAACTGTACCCGAAGTGCAACGCGCGGCAGACCGGCTCGAAACGCTAGCTAATAACGCGAGCCCGTCCCGCCGAGCCCCTTGGTTTTCGCAGGCGCAATCGGTTATCCAGACGGAAGGAAATTTGTCGAGGTCCGGCGCTTCCAATTCCCTTATGCTTTTGACGATATACCCCTCTCCGATCGGACATCCAAAAAGCCGGCCACGAGTCGGAGATTCCATCCGAGCAACAATGCGCGCCGAATCTGCGAAAGCACGACGAAATTGTTCTGCGCGACCATCTGGAATGTCCAGCGGATCTTCTCTCAAATGCGTGGCATACTCCACGTTCAGCGGTAGGGCACGATTGGACCCATGTTGCGGGGCAAATATGGACAGCGGCAGAATACCGGAACCGATTTAATTCGATTCCTGGAGATATTGATGTTAAGAACAATGCAGGTAGAAAAACTGGTATTTGGCCTGTGCGTGGTTATTGTCTGCGCGCTGCTTCGGATTCCACAAGCTATGTCTGCTGCAAAAGTCACTACTCCCTCCGGACTGCAATACGTTGATCTCACCGTCGGTCACGGCGATGCTGCCAAAGCCGGCGATCAGGTGTCAGTTCACTACACCGGCTGGCTGCAAAACCCTGACGGAAGCAAGGGGCGGAAATTCGATTCCAGCAAAGACCGCGGCCAACCATTCCAATTTGCGCTTGGACAGGGTCAGGTCATCAAAGGTTGGGATGAAGGCGTACAAGGGATGAAGGTCGGCGGCGTGCGCGAGCTGATCATCCCGCCAGCGCTCGGTTATGGTCAGCACGGTGCGGGCGGCGTGATTCCGCCGAACGCAACGCTGATTTTCGAGGTAGAGCTGCTTGGCGTCACACATTAGGTGACAATCATCAGATGACAATCATCCTTGCGGTCAGTGCCACTTGGCGTTCGGCGTGATCGTCAAGCGAGCGCGCCGCCTTGGCTTTTGTGACAATTGCGCGGATTTCGTCTTTTTTGTTCGTGACGTCAGACAGGATCATACCCGAACCCAATATTCGCTATCTGCTCGGTAGCCAAATATGCGCGTGCCACGTCACGACCCTAAGGCGCGAACAAGGCCATTTGCCCAACCTCTGGCTCGATGGTCATCCAGAAGGCGTCGCTGCGCGGCTTAATAAGAAAGTTTTGGATTCCCAGCAGCGCGACCACTGACAGCCGCCTCCTGGTCGCGACCCGGGCATTTCGGGGATTTGCCGACGGAGGCATAAGCATTCTTTTACCGAGCTACCTGGCTGCTCTGGGCTTCAGTGCCACACAAATCGGCATCATACTTTTTGCAACGTTATTGGGCTCTGCTCTGATTTCGCTCTATGCAGGATTGGTCGCTCATCGAACAGGACGCCGACGGCTGTTACTCGGCTCCTGCGCGCTCATGTTCGCGACCGGAATAGGATTCGCGTATGTGAGGAGTTTCTGGTCGCTGCTTGCAGTCGCATTCGTAGGTACTCTGAACCCGTCCGCTGGAGACGTCAGCTTATTCCTGCCGCTCGAGCAAGCGGCACTTTCTGAGACGGTTACAACACCAGATCTCACGCGGCTATTCGCCACCTATAACATCGCCGGAGCATCAGCCGGGGCGTTCGGTTCCCTACTCAGTGGACTGCCAACGACCATCGCCTCGCACACCGGCTGGAATACGGCAGCGGCCCAAAGATCCTGGTTTGTTTTCTATTCCGCTATTGCGGTAGTGGTAGCATTTATCTACCGGTCTCTTTCTACCACCATCGAAGTTGAGTCGGGTCCTGCTCATCGCGGTCCGCTCACCCAGTCACGCAGGATTGTGCTGCACCTCGCAGCGCTGTTCAGCCTTGATGCCTTCAGTGGCGGTTTTGTCGTTCAGTCGCTATTGGCGCTCTGGCTTTTCCGCCGCTTTAAGCTGTCTGTCGACGCCGCTGGAATATTCTTCTTTGGCGCTAACCTCCTCGCATCGCTGTCACAGTTTGCATCCCCGGCCATGGTTATGCGCATCGGAAGAATCAAGACGATGGTCTATACGCATCTCCCTTCGAACGCCTTCCTGATCCTCGCCGCACTGATGCCTAACGTGAAACTGACGGTCGCGTTTCTCCTCTTGCGCTCATCACTATCGCAGATGGATGTCCCCGCTCGCCAATCCTATGTGATGGCCATGGTGCTACCGGAGGAGCGTGCAATGGCTGCCAGCGTAACTAATGTGCCGCGCAGTCTATCTACCGCCCTCGCTCCAGTTCCCGCCGGAATAATGTTGGACGCGACGACTTTTGGCTGGCCGCTCATCTGTGCAGCGACACTCAAAACCACATACGATCTTATGCTTCTGATGCAGTTCGGCTCGGTGAAGCCAGTTGATGAGGTGCCCGTGCTACTACGTTGACGTGGAAAACTTGTAACATCGGTATCTGGATGCCAAAAATTGACTACAGAGAAACGGCCATAATAGTTACCGTTGTTGTTGACGATTACCGGCAGGCCATTTGGGTATTCTGAGCAACCACAGCAATTATCTGCGATGCCGGTGCACGGAAAGCCGCAAGAAAACCCTATGGCAGAAAAACGATGGGCAATTCTGCATAAAGTGGAGGGGCAACGGCCGCACGCGCCCATAGACGCGTGCGCACCGCCCACCTGTGCCCTTCCAAGGGAGCAAAAGATGGCGACAGAACCACGTACGCTCGATCCTGCGAAGATCAAAGCCGGCGGCGAACGCATTTTCGGCTATCTCAAGGGCATGGGAGTCTCGGCGATGATCTACCTCGGCGACAAGCTCGGGCTTTATCAGGCCCTTGACGGCGCCGGGCTGATGACGAGCGCAGAGCTCGCGCAGAAAACCGGGTTACATGAGCGTTGGGTACGCGAATGGATTCGTGGTCAAGCGGCCGCCGGGATAATCGATTACAAAGGAGACGAGCGGTTTGAACTGTCGCCGGAAATCGCCGCGTTTCTGGCGGACAGTAACAGCCCGAAGCTCGCGGTTGGCATTTTTAGTGATCTCCCGCAACGCATGGCTGTGGTGGAAAGACTACCGCAGGCGTTCAACACTGGCATCGGGTTGAACTACGATGCCCGTGGTCCCGAGGGCGCACGCGGCATCGAGCGGGTTTTCGGCAATTGGTATCGTTTTACGCTTGTTTCACAGGTGTTGCCGAAACTCGACGGCGTTGTAGGTAAACTGCAGGCTGGGGCAAAGGCCGCGGATATCGGCTGCGGGGCCGGAGTCGCGCTTGTCGAGATGGCAGCAGCGTTCCCGCAGTCAGCGTTTCACGGCTACGATATTTCCAGGCATGCTCTCGCACGAGCGGAGGAGAATAAGAAGCGCGCGGGCGTGAAAAATCTTACGTTCCACGACGCGGCGATTGACAGCCTGTCTCCCGACGCAAGTTTTGACTTTATTACCACCTTCGACTGCATCCACGACATGACACGCCCATTTGACATGATCCGTGCTATCCGAAAGGCGATCAAACCTGATGGGACCTGGTTCATCGCCGATGTGAAGAGTTTACCAACCTTCGAAGAAAATCTGGAAAAGAACCCGATGACTGCGTTGCTTTACGCCTTCTCGGTGATGGGCTGCATGTCGTCCGCGCTGTCGGAGCCGGAGGGCGCTGGACTCGGCACCCTGGGGTTCAACGAGGCTGTCGCTCGCCGAGCGACTGCGGAAGCAGGGTTTACACAGTTTGTTCGTCATGATTTCGAGAATCCGTTGAATGCGTACTATGAGGTCCGCCCTTAGCATGCTTCGGTGTAAAAGCGAATCGTCAGCATCAGCGGCGAGAGCTTCAGACCCAAGGGGAAGCTGAAGCGGTATTACTCATCACCCAGAGTAACAATTCTAAGTCATCAGGTGTTGCAGTTCGCTTCACATCAATCAGCGCAGGTCCGAAGAAGTACGGCAGCGAATTAGGGTCACTCACCGAATTACGTCCATCTGCCGAAGCAGCGGCTGGCTCTCGAACGAATGGGCCAAGCGGCATTTCAGTGGCACAGGCTTCTACCCTGTGAATTGGATTATCATCTGTGTTGCCACTTCGGATCGCGTTTCTCCACGAAGGCCTTGGTACCCTCGATCCGGTCGGCACTGGCAAAGGCCAGGCCGAAGGCACTCTGCTCGAACCGCAGGCCTGCATCCTCTTCCATCGTGAAGGATGCACGCAAGGCGGCTTTGGCTTGCCGGAGAGCCACACCTGATTTGGCGGCGAGTTTCGCGGCGAGATTGCGCGCTTCCGGGAGCAGTTGTTCCGCACCAACCAATTTGTTGATCAGGCCCCATTCCAGCGCCGTTTTCGCATCGATCATGTCGCCAGTCATGATTAACTCGCGGGCCCGCACCTGGCCGATGCGATGCGGCAGACGCTGAGTACCGCCGGCCCCGGGAATCAGTGCCAGATTGATCTCCGGCTGGCCGAAGCGTGCTTTGTCGCTAGCGATGACCAGGTCGCAGGCCATCGCCAACTCCAGTCCGCCGCCGAGTGCAAAGCCATTGACCGCGGCGATCACCGGAATCGGCAGGTCCTCAAAAGCCGCCATCACGCGATGGCACAAGTTGCTGAATTCGAGCCCTTCAACCGACGTCATTTCTGACATCGCGGCGATATCGGCACCGGCGACAAAGGCGCGGTCACCAGCACCGGTAACGATCAGGACCCGCACCGCGTGGTCATGGCGAATGCTGAGCAGCAACCCGGCCAAGTTGTTGAGCAGCGGCGGATTGAGCGCATTCAGGGCCTTGGGGCGGTTAATCGTAAGCAGCGCGATTTCGGCTTTTTCAAAAATCAAATCTTCCACTTTAAGTTCACCTGAGCTGGCGGTCTCACCTGTTCTCTAATAGTAATTGTTTTATAAGAATAGCCTATGGATGAAAAATACGAGCCCGCCGCAATCGAGAGCAAATGGCAACAGGCATGGGAGTTCTCGAACCTGTATGTGACGCGTGAAGAGCCAGGCCGCCCGAAGTTTTACGTGCTGGAAATGTTCCCCTACCCCTCGGGGGATGGTCTTTCGGTCGGCCATCTCCACAATTACGTACCCTGCGACGTCATCGGGCGCTACAAGCGGATGGCGGGCTTCAACGTCCTGCACGCGATGGGCTGGGACGCCTTTGGTTTGCCGGCCGAGAATGATGCACTGCTGAAGGGCCTTCATCCCAAGCAGACGGTCCCCCGCTATGCCGCTAATTTCAAGCGTCAGCTCAAGTTAGCCGGGTGCGCCTACGACTGGAGCCGCGAGATCAATTCGTCATCGCCCGATTATTATAAATGGACACAATGGTTCTTTCTGTTGCTGTGGCGGCGCGGCCTCGCTTATCGCGCGTTAGGTTCGCAATGGTGGTGTGAAAAGTGCCGCACCATCCTCGCCAATGAACAAGTAGTGAACGGCTGCTGTTGGCGTCATACGGAGACGCCGGTTTCGAAAAAAGATCTCGAGCAGTGGTTTTTCAAAATCACCGCATATGCCGACCGCCTATTGGCCGATCTCGATGGCATCGATTGGCCGGAGCCAATAAAACTGATGCAGCGGAATTGGATCGGCCGTTCGGAAGGGGCCGAATTGGCTTTTCCGGTAGTCGGTCACCAGGGCCGCGAGGTGCGTTTTTTTACCACTCGCCCGGACACAGTGTTCGGCGTTTCCTTCATGGTGCTCGCGCCGGAGCATCCGTTGGTTACTGAGATTACGACCGCGGACCAGCGGGCCGAGGTCGAGAACTATGTAGCGCTGGCGCGCCGGCAAAGCGAAATCGAGCGGCTGTCGACGGTTAAGGAGAAGACTGGAGTCTTCACCGGCGCGTATGCCCGGAATCTTTTCAGCAATAAGGAAATCCCGATCTGGATAGCGGATTACGTGCTGATGGGCTACGGCACTGGTGCAATTATGGCCGCGCCCGGCGAAGATCAGCGCGACTTCGAATTTGCGAAAAAATACGGCATCGAAATTCCAGTGGTCACGGCACCCTCGACGGCAGCTCCGGGCCTTCCGATCGAGCCTTCACTGAACACGGGATCGCGGTGAATTCCGGTTTTCTCGATGGGATGAAAACCGCCGATGCCATCCGGGCAGTCTGCCAGTACGCCCAAGAACATGAGATCGGCCGGCCTACCGTCAGTTATCGCATGCGTGACTGGCTAATTTCCCGCCAGCGTTACTGGGGTTGCCCTATTCCGATTGTCTATTGTGAAAGGGACGGGGTGGTCCCTGTGCCGGACGAACTCCTGCCGGTCGTGTTGCCTGACATGACAGATTATCAGCCGTCGGGCACTGGACGGTCGCCTCTCGCCAATGTATCGGAATTCGTCAACACGACGTGTCCCAAGTGCGGCGGACCGGCCCATCGCGAAACCGATACCCTCGACGGCTTCGCCTGCTCCTCGTGGTACTTTCTGCGCTTCGCCTCACCACATTACGCTTCCGCGCCGTTCGAAAAAAAGGCCGGCGATTACTGGTTGCCTGTTGATCTGTACGTCGGCGGCGCCGAGCATGCAGTGATGCATCTGCTGTACGCCCGAATGTGGACCAAGGTCATGTACGATGCCGGTTTGGTGAAGTTCACCGAACCTTTCCCGGTACTGCGCAATCAGGGAATGATTTGGGCCGCCGATGGCCAGAAGATGTCAAAGAGCAAAGGCAATGTCGTCACTCCTGATGCGATGGTTGAAAAATACGGAGCCGATGCCCTGCGCCTATGGGAACTGTTCATGGGACCCTTCGAAGAGGCGACCAACTGGAACGAAGAAGGTGTAGTCGGCACTGCTCGCTACTTGAACCGGGTCTGGAGTGTTGTGCGGCGCTATGTCGAGGCCGGCAGTCCCGAGGGTAACCCCGCCCTGGAGACGGTGAGGCGCGCGCACAAGACAATTCGTACGGTCACCGAGCATGTTGAACGCCTGCGGTTCAATACGGCGCTGGCGGCACTCATGGATCAGCTCAATTACCTGCAAAGGCTGGCATCCGAAGAATTAGGACGATTCGCCTTGGAAAGTTACATTGTCCTCCTGGCGCCGATGGCGCCCCATATTACCGAGGAGATCTGGCGTGCCCTGGGCCATTCAGAATCGGTCCACATCGAGAGCTGGCCCAAGTACGATGCTGAACTTACACGGGACGAGACTGTCACCGTCGTCGTCCAGATCAATGGGAAGGTACGTGATCGGCTACAAGTGAATGCGGGCACGCCGGAAGAAGAGGTGCGCCGTCTCGCTTTGGATCGTGACGCAGTAAGCAAACATTTGGCAGGCAAGGCACCGCGTAAAGTGATTTATGTACCAGATAAACTGGTGAGCATCGTCGCATAAGACGACCAAACTCCATTCACCTTGGTTGCCGAGGACAGCATGGCCTCAGTTCAAGACGTCGGCCTCACTCACGTGGCATTGCTGACGACAAATCCTGACGCCAGCATTGCCTTCTACCAAAAATACGCCGCAATGCAGCCGGTCCATCGCCGAATCGATGCTGATAGCCGTCGCACCGTCGTCTGGCTAAGCGACCGAACGCGGCCATTTGTGATCGTTTTGATCGAGACTGACAAGGTTGATGTGGCGCTACGCCCATTCGCGCATCTCGGGGTCGGCTGCGCCAGCCGGGCAGAAGTTGACCGCTTATGTCGCGAAGCGGTAAGCGATGGATGTCTGCATTCCGGGCCGGCCGACTCGGGCTATCCGGTCGGCTATTGGGCCTTCCTGTCCGACCCGGACGGCAACACCCTGGAACTCTCGTATGGACAGGAAATCGCCCTGACTGTTTCGGAGAGCCACTAGCGTCGCGCGCCGCAATTATTCTCGAAGTGGCGCGACTATTTTGTCATCCTCACAGTCAGCAACGCGAACGTGGTGAAAGTCTCGAACAGCCTCATGCGTAGCGTGGTGCCAAAACCGGACATTTGCGGAACGCCAAGCGGCTCGCGCGTTATCAACTGAGTGATCTCAGCGCAATTCTATGCCGGCGCGGCTGGGGCAGGCTGGACATCGTCGCGGCGAACGACCGATTCCCGTAGCCAGCGGTCATCATCGTGCTCAGGGTGATCGATGGTATAATGAAGCCCGCGCGACTCCTTGCGAGCCATCGCACATCGCACCACCAACTCGGCCACTGTCACCAGGTTGCGCAATTCTATCAAGTCGGAATCCAGCAGGTGGTCCCAGTAGTAGCCGTGAATCTCTTGCTGGAGTAATTGAATGCGGCGGAAAGCTCGCTCGAGGCGTCGATCGCTCCGCACAATCCCGACGTAGTTCCACATCAGCCGGCGGATCTCCTCCCAGCTATGCGTTATCAGAACCCGCTGTTCTGTTCGGGCGGCACTCCCTGGATCCCATTCGGGAAAGTCCGGCGGGCGGGTAATATCATGGCCCAGGTCCTGGCGCATCGCGGTGAACGAACGCCGGCCCATTACCGCAGCTTCCAGCAGTGAATTTGACGCCAGACGATTTGCCCCGTGGAGACCGGTCATCGCGGTCTCACCTGCTGCATAGAGGCGCCCAATCGCGGTGCGCCCGCACAGGTCGGTGACTACCCCGCCACACATATAATGCGCCGCCGGGACCACCGGGATCGGACCCGTCGTTAGATCGTAAGCATAGCTGAGGCATCGCTTGTAAATGTTAGGGAAGCGCTCGCGCACATAAGCGGCCGGACGATGACTTATGTCGAGGTAGACGCAATCGAGCCCCAGCCGCTTCATTTCCGAATCAATTGCGCGCGCAACCACATCGCGAGGGGCCAGCTCGGCATCTTGATGATAGCGCTTCATGAATGCGGTGCCATCGGGGAGGCGCAGAATTGCGCCTTCTCCGCGCAACGCCTCTGAAATAAGAAACGACTTGGCGGCCGGATGGTAGAGGCAAGTAGGATGGAACTGAAAGAACTCCATATTGGCGATGGGAGCGCCCGCCCGATAAGCCATCGCAACCCCATCTCCCGAGGCGATATCCGGATTGGTCGTATAAAGATAAACCTTACCGGCACCGCCGGTCGCCAGCAGCGTCGCCCGGGCGACTACTTTGCGCACCGCCATTGTTCCCTTGTCCAGGGCGTAAGCGCCCCAACAGGCGCGGCTGCCGTCGCGCCGTCTCTCGGTCAGCAAGTTGACCGCGACGTGATTTTCGAGCACCCGCAGATTTGGGCAATCGGCCGCCGCCTCTCCCAAAGCACGCATGATCTCACGGCCGGTGAGATCCTGCGCATGCAGCACCCGGCGGTGAGAATGGCCGCCTTCACGGCCGAGATCGTACTCGTCGTCCCCGCCGGCATCGACGCGGCTGAAGCGTGTGCCCAGCGTTATCAGTTCTCGCACGGCGTCGGGCCCATCGCGAACGATGGTCTCCACCGCCATCCGGCTGCATAACCCATCACCAGCCCGTAAGGTGTCGCTGACGTGGGACTCGAACGAATCGTCAACGCTCCAAACACTGGCAATTCCGCCCTGGGCATAAGCAGTATTGGCCTCGTCACTGGCAGCTTTAGTGAGAACTGTGACCGTCCCGAAATGGGAAGCTTTAATCGCGCAAAGCAGCCCGGCAATACCGCCGCCAATGACGAGAAGATCGCTGCTGATTGGCTCCATCTCTTGAAACAAGACCTGTCAAGCCTTGACGCTAATTCAGCCTAGCGCGAACCGTCAAGTCATCTAATATTTCCGGGTCATCTCTTGACGCGTGGGAAGGTGGCCTGCCGTTCAAGGCACCGGACGTCTGAAATTAACACGCTCACGTTGCTACATGCTGAGGCTTGCCATATTGTCAAGCCATGAGGGCTACATCTCGCCAGATTTTTTGACGTACAATCAGTACTGCGGATGAGCCCGTCAATGGCGGGTTGTTCTGATGCCATCCGAAATTACTTGACCCCGCCTCAGGCGTTAGTGGGAAACATCATTGCTGCCGCTGACCACTCCCAATCTCCTCACGTTAATTAGAATTGCCACGGTCCCTATCCTGGTGGCGCTATTGACGTTTCCCAGGCCGGCGCCATCGGCCGGAGCGGCGGCGGTTTTCTTAGTGGCCACGATAACCGACTTTCTCGACGGCTATATCGCACGCAACTACGATAGCGGAAGCACGGCCGGCAAATTTCTTGACCCCCTCGCCGATAAGTTGGTGGTAACAGCCGCCCTTATAATGCTGGCCGGGATGCCGCGCATGCCGCGTATCCCGGCTTGGATGGTGGTGGTGTTGGTATCGCGGGAGATTCTGGTGACGGGCTTGCGCGCAGTAGTCGCGGCTGAGGGACGCATTATCGGGGCCGAAGAACTGGGTAAATACAAGATGGTCCTGCAGGCAATGGCAGTGCAGGGGCTACTGATTCACTACACGTATTTCAGCATCGATTTCTTTGCTGCGGGCCTCTTCATTCTCTGGCTTGCTTTGATTCTAAGCGTCTGGTCGGGTGTCGATTACTTCTTCATCGCCTATCGGCTGCTGGCAGCCAGCGAGCGTACGCAGCCCATCAAACGCGCCGTCATGTGAGCAGACAAAGTGGCCAGCCGCTCTAAGCTCGCGTTGACAACCGCGGTGGCCACAATAACAATAAGGCTCTGCTGAGGGAGCGGGTGTAGCTCAGTTGGTAGAGCGTGTGCTTGCCAAGCACAAGGTCGACGGTTCGAAACCGTTCACCCGCTCCAAATAAACACGAAATCACTGCACAAATTAACGCGACTGCTCCACCGCCGCTTTCGGACCTCATCAAAGTAAACGAATCGTTGACCTTGTCGACATTCTGGTGTTATCCGCCCAAACAGACGTGGCTTGGGGAATGTCGCGGCCGCAATCGCAAGTTACAAGGACCATTGCTAAAATCGCGAGCGGTGCGATGTGGTCGGGACGTGAATTAGCCGCACCCGACGACGGTCGATATTACTCCGGATTGCCGGCCTCTTCCTCCGTCTAAACCTCCGTGGCCCAGAAGGTTTTCGCCACCGAAGAATCGAGTGCAGACCCGACGACAGCACCTCCAAGTGCTCGTCGCAAGCGATGCTCCGGTTTGCGGTCACGTCTGCCGCGCCTTCTCCTGTTTCATTCCATCTTTCGTAGATTTGCGTTGGTTCTGTTCGAGTTTCCTTTTGGCCAGCCGCTCGCGACGCCGCTCAGCCCTGGGATTTTTACTACGAGCCTTCATGAAGCGTTATTTCCTCGGATTCTGCACCGCTTCCGGACCGGTTGAATCGTCAATCAATTGTCGCCTTCAGTCACGATGGTTGCTCTGCTGAAGGGGCCTCTAAGTCTTTTTTGATAAATCCCACTCCAATAGCGCTCGTGTCAAAAGGCCGATTAAGCGGATTTCGGCTGCTCAGACGTCGGCAAGCACCCGGGTCCTCCGGAGTCCCGGCTCTTGCTAGCCGGCGGCTTAACGAATCTGCCTGAAGCATGCGCGAACCTCGCGAACGAATGTCTCTGGCTGTTCAAACGCGGCGAAATGGCCACCCTTATCGAGTTCGTTGAAATATACCAGCTTCGAGAAACGCTTTTCTGCCCATCGCTTCGAAGTGCGGAAGATTTCCTTGGGGAAGATTGAACATCCGACGGGAACGGTCACAGGAGGAAAGGCCGCCGTGTCAGCGCCGGCACGCGGAAAGCTCTCCCAGTAAAGCCTCGCCGATGACGCCGCATTGCCCGGCAACCAGTATAGCATCACGTTGTCGAGCAACTCGTCGCGGGTCAGCACGTTCTCGGGATGCCCGTTGCAGTCGGTCCACGACCAGAACTTCTCCAGGATCCAGGTAAGTTGTCCCACTGGCGAATCAGTAAGTCCGTAGGCCACTGTTTGTGGGCGGGTGCTCTGCTCCTTTGAGTACCCGGAATCCCATTCGTTGTAGTATTGCATGCCTTCGACCGCTGACTTTTCCTTTTCAGTCATGCTGTCGCGCGTGTCCGGATCGGGTGGGGCGATGGGCATGTTCAGGTGGATACCGATGCAGTTCGCGGGATCAAGGAGGCCAATGAACGTCGTCACGAGAGCGCCCCAGTCGCCGCCCTGGGCCACATAGCGCTTGTACCCGAGACGCGGCATCAACTCCGACCATGCCTGTGCAATATGCTGGACATTCCATCCAGGGCGCGATGGTTTGTCGGAGAATCCATAGCCGGGAAGCGACGGACAGACGACATGGAATGCATCGGCAGCATTGCCGCCATGAGCGGTTGGATTAGTGAGAGGTTCTATTACCTTTTGAAACTCGACGATTGAACCAGGCCATCCATGTGTCAAGACGAGCGGCATCGCGTCGGTATGAGGGGAGCGGACATGGACGAAATGGATGCGCAGCCCGTCGATCTCGGTTTTGAACTGCGGAAAACGGTTGAGAAGCGCTTCTCTCGTGCGCCAGTTGTATTTCTCAAGCCAGTAGGATGCCACCTCCTGGGCATAAGCTAGCGGCAGGCCCTGCGACCAGTCATCCACGCATTCGTGCTCGGGCCATCTCGTCGCGCGAAGCCGGCGCTTGAGATCTTCGAGTTGGTCATCCGTCGCGGCGATTCGAAAGCTTTCAATCGGTTGGCTCATATGACACTCCGGCCCCAGCATTTTGCGGAATCGACGCTTCTTTTAGAAGGACTTCAGCGGTTAAAGGCAATTTGTGGGGATCGTGTCACCTTGGCCACGTATTCGAAGCCGATCAGAATATTGACGGCGCAAATCATGGTCCCCGACCAGACTATTGAACTCGGCAACACACTATCATCCGCGGGGTTGACCAGGGGGCCACGATGGGTCCGATAAGGCTTGTTACTGATTTGGAATAGGCCGATAAAGTATGGATCGTCGCCCTTAATCCTCCCCATGAGTTGGCTATATCCTGGCGCATCGGCACAAAATATCACCGCGAGCTTGCGTTCCATGTGCCGCTCAATTCAGGCCGACCTTATCCAGGTCCGAGCACACCCGTTTGTTCGAGGCGAGGTCTTAATTGAAAGATTTGTCCGGCAGCGGCACTTCAAACTGAGGATTGAGCCGCATCACCTCTGCGCCGGCATCATCAGCTCTTCCGAGTTTAACGTAAGCCACGGCGAGTCGCGTATGAGCCACGAGCATGTTCGGATGGAGCGCGAGAGAACTTTTGAACAGCTGCACCGGCTTGGCGGATACCAGAGTTGCCTGGCGTGAGACATTGCCGCTTGTTTTCACCTCTGCATCAGAATAGATGGCTTGGAATTGCCCCGGTTTGATGGACACTCCGAAAAGCGCAAAAGTAAGCGCGCAAGGAGTGAACGGTGGAGAAGGACGGAAGACGGAAGCGGCGGAGGTTTTCGGCTGAATACAAGGCCGAGACAGTGCAGCTAGTACAACGCAGCGGCAAGAGCATCGGCCAGATGGCGCTGGAGCTAGGGATCGGCGAAACCGCGCTCAGACGTTGGGTCGAGCAGGCCGAGGTCGAAGCCGGACGCGGACCCGAAGGAGCATTGAAGCGCAGCGAGCGGGAGGAGTTGGTAGAGCTACGGCGCGAGAACCGGCGGCTGCGGCTGGAGCGTGAAATTTTAAAAAAAGCGACGGCCTTCTTCGCCAAGGAGAGCGAGTGAGATTCGCTTTTATCGCAAGGGAGAAGGCCTGCTATCCGGTAGCACTGATGTGCCGGGTACTCAAAGTCTCGCGCGCTGGATACTATGCTTGGTGTAAACGGCCGACCACCCATCATACCCAGGATGATCAAAGGTTGGGGCTCGAAATCGCGGCGATTTATCGCGAGAATCGCGGCCGCTACGGGAGCCCGCGGGTCCACTTCGAGTTGCGCGAGCGCGGCCAGCGCACTGGGCGCAAGCGGGTGGCGCGGCTGATGCGAACCGCAGGACTGTGTGCTCGCGCACACCGTCGCTTCCGCTGCACCACTGATTCCAGGCATGGCCTGGCGATTAAGCAAAATCTGCTGGACCGGCAGTTTACAATGTCCGCCGCCAACCGCGGCTGGGTCACAGACATTAGCTATCTGTGGACTCTGGAGGGTTGGT
>JAMXLL010000313.1 GCA_024281015.1 Candidatus Binataceae bacterium | reverse complement strand
CAGCGGCGCGGATTACGTCCAGGTCGCCGAGCACAACGATGCTGGGCGCGTTGGGCTGACGGGCGACCGCGCTCGCGGCTTTCAGAACTATCTCTGGTCCGATTCCGGCGGGATCCCCCATCGTAACAGCGATGGTTGGCGTTTTGCGAGATAACCCCATGGCCTCAATTCAGGGTCTCGATATCATGCTGCTTGGCCAAATCCTGATCGACCCATTGTTCGAATTTGCCTTTGGCCTGTTCATTGGCCAGCTTTTCGCGAATCTGGTCCTTTACTGCCGGTAAAGGTTGCACGCCCGCCTCCTGATGATCCTCAACCTTGATTATATGGAAGCCATAGTGTGTGTGGACCAGCGGGGCTATATCGCCGGTCTTGGTCTGTTTGACGGCAGCCGCGATCTGATCGTTCAGATCGGCGGGGTTGAACTCGCCTAGTTCGCCACCTTTGGTCTTAGAATCATCTTCGGAGTACTGACGTGCCAGCTCGCCAAAGTCCTTACCCTTGACAGCAAGGTCATGCACTTCAGTCGCCTTCTTTTGCGCCGCCGCAACCTTGTCAGGCGACGCGTCAGCAGGTAACGCGATCAGGATTTGAGCAAGCCGGTATTTTTCATCCTTGACGGCGAATTCGTCGGAATGGCTCTTATAGTAGGCTTCGATATCAGAATCGGGGACCTGGATTTTGGTGCGGACCTCGCGCTGAACCATCTCCATCGTTTCCACCTGCTTGAAGGCCCTCTTGCGGAAAGCTTCGTAACTGCTTCCTTGCGCCTGGAGCTGGGCACGGAGCTGATCGTCAGTTAAATGGTTCTGTTCCTCAACCTGTTGGATAAACCGGTCGACTTCTGACTCGTCAACGCGGTCCGCGTATTTCTGCGCTTCATCGTCAAGCAATCGTTGCTCGATGAGCTGCTTGAGCGTGCTATCAGGATCCATCCCGGCGGTCGGATTGCTGCCGGCTGGTGAACTCGGTGCCGCAGCCCCGGGATTTTCGATGTCGAAATTCGTGATCGGGTTCCCGTCGACACTCGCCACCACCCGATCGACAGAATCGCCATAGCGAGCAGTGTCCTGCGGGGGTGGCGGCGAAGACGGTGGTCCAACCGGCACTGGCGCATAAGGCGACGGTCTGTTAACCACCTGCCTGGCTTGGCCCCACGGTGTCTGCGGCATATGAAGACTGGTTATCGTGCAACCGCACAGGGCTATCGCGAGCGCAAGCGGCGCGACCGCGCTCGCGTAAGCAGGAGAATTCAGAATGGCGCGTTGACAGGAAAATCCACGATTGCTCATCGTTACTTCTTGGCTGGTAACTCAGTTAGCGAGTGGTCCCGCCAGCCGGTTCGGGCAGCTTTCCAACTTTTCACAGGCCGCCAGAACCTGCAATACACCTTCGATTTGGTTGAAAAGCTGTTCATAGCCAGCGTCGATGTTGAGCGTCACGATTACCTGGTAGGAAGGGGTGAGGCGCATCGTGCGGCGGTTGGCATTGGCAACCGCCTCCAACTTTTGCGTGTCCACCGGAGCCTCGGGATGGAACTTGATTTCGAGCTGGCTCTTTTTCAGCAGGGCGCTGACGATCATCATCTCGCGCATCTGGCGGCGCAAATTCATCGCGGCGATCAGATTTTCCACCAGCGTCGGCACCGGCCCGAAGCGGTCACGCATCTCGTCGCGGATTTCGCCCAGATCCTCCAGCGAATTGGCGCGCGCCATCCGGCGATAAAGCACCAACCGCTCGTTCTCATCGTCGACGAAGCTGTCCGGGATATAAGCGGGGATGCCCAGACGCAATTCGGGCTCGAAGTCCGGCCGCTGCGGTTCGCCGCGCAAATCCCGAATCGCCTGCTCCATCATTTCGGTATACAGCTCGAATCCTACCGCCGCGATCTGGCCGGATTGTTCGCGTCCGAGCAGGTTGCCAGCGCCCCGATGTTCGAGGTCGCGAATTGCCAGCTTAAAGCCCGTGCCGCTTTCGGCCTCCACCAATTCGCGCAGCGCTTCGATTCGCCGTTTGGCGTCACGCGTGATGATGTGCTCGCCTGGAATGAGTAGATAAGCGTAAGCCTTGCGTTTCGAACGTCCGACGCGTCCGCGCAGCTGATAGAGCTGGGCAAGGCCGAAATGGTCGGCCCGGTTAATCAGCATCGTATTGGCATTGGGAATATCCAGGCCCGATTCGATGATCGCCGAGCAGACCAGCACGTTAACGCGGTTTTCGATGAAATCGCGCATCACGGTTTCGAGTTCCTGCTCCTTCATCTGCCCATGCGCGATGGCGATTTTGGCCTCGGGCAACAGGCCGCGCAGATGGCGCGCTATGATCTCGATATTCTCGACCCGATTGTGCACGAAAAAGACCTGGCCGCCGCGGTTTAGTTCACGCAGGATTGCGTCGCGGATCAAGCCGTCATCAAAATGCGCGACGAACGTGCGTACCGATTGCCGATCCGGTGGGGCAGTCTGGATGACCGACAGGTCGCGGATGCCGAGCATCGCCATGTGCAGGGTGCGCGGGATCGGCGTGGCGGTCAGCGTCATTACCTCTACCAGCTTGCGCAGCCGCTTGATGCGCTCCTTATCCGCTACGCCGAACCGATGTTCCTCATCTATTATCAGCAGCCCGAGCTTGGGAAACTCGACGTCATCCTGCAAGAGACGATGCGTTCCGATGACAATATCGACGAGGCCCTTCCCCACCTCTTCAATGGTCTTGCGATTTTCACGGGCGTTGCGAAATCGCGAAACCATCTCGACCCTCACCGGATAATCGCGGAACCGCCGGCAGAAGTTGTTCCAATGCTGCTCGGCCAGGATGGTGGTCGGCACCAGCACCGCAACCTGCCGCCCCTCCATCACCGCTATGAATGCGGCGCGTAGCGCCACCTCGGTCTTACCGAAACCAGCGTCGCCGCAAATCAGGCGATCCATCGGCTTGGAGCGGGTCATATCGCGGACCACATCGTCGATCGCAGCCTGCTGGTCGGGCGTCTCCTCAAACTCGAAACGCTCGGCGAAGTCTTCGAAGTCCCGACCCGGATGGGCGAAAGCGTGGCCATCGATCGCCTCACGTGCGGCGTAGATATCGATCAGCTCGGAGGCCATTGCCAGCACGGCCTCGCGAGTACGCTTCTTGACCCGATCCCACGAACCGCCACCCAGCCTATCGAGTTTCGGCTCGCTGCCGTCGCCGCCGATATAGCGCTGGACGAGGTTGATGCGTTCGACCGGCACGTACATGGTGTCATTACCGGCGTACTCCAGGTTAAGAAAATCACCTTCGACATCGGCGACCCTCATGTGCTTCAGGCCGCGGTACTTGCCGATACCGTGCTCAAGGTGCACCACAAAATTGTCGGGCTGAATTTCTTCCAGGTTGAGCAGGGCGCCCTTGGGGCCGCGCCGGACACGGCGGCGGGTGCGAGGCTCGCCGAACAGCTCTTCTTCGCTGTAGATGTAGATGCCGTCTTTTTCCAGAACGGTGCCCGCCGCGATCTCACCCTCCATGATCGCGGGGCGAAAATCCGTTGACGCGAGCAGTTCGCCAAATCCCTTACAGTCTGGATTTACCTCGACGTTGTAAGCTTCCAGATGACGACGGAGGCGGGCCGCCTGATTGCTGCCTTCGACGACCAGCAACGCCCGTCCGTGGCTGCGACGCACTTCATTGAGTTCCGCAACCAGCGGCTCAAAAGAGGGGGCGGAACGTCCGCCCGTCAGTTCGGTGGCGCCGAGCCGCAGGCTCGCCTGGCATTTTACTTCAACCGGGGTCGCCCAGCCTTCGCGCGGCGCCGCTACGGTTACCAGTGAACCTACTTCGACCGACATCAGCGCGGAGAGGGACTGCTCGAATTCTTCAGCACTCAGAAACATCTGGCGCGGTGCCGGATGAAACGTTGGCTTCGCTTGCGCCGCCGACGCCTCTGCCGCAATTCGTTCCGCGTACCGTTCGGCTTCGCCGAGCACACGTCCCGGCTCGATCATCCACGCCAGCGTCTGGGGCGGAACGTATTCGAAGATACTCTGCAGGCCGGCCTCGTCCAGGTACGGCGCGATGAGTTCGACGCCCGGGAACAGCAGCCCGTTTTCCACCGTCTCGGTAAGCTCAGCTGTTTCCTTCCGTACCATCCCGATTTCGGCGCAGCGCATCGCCACCCGGTCGATGAGTTTCGGCTGACGCAAAGACGATGGAGGCACATGCCGCGTCCGGATGACGATCGCCTCGTCGATTTCGCCGAGGGAGCGTTGTGTCGATGGATCGTAATGCCGAATTGAAGTGACCAGGTCTTCCTCCAACTCGAACCTTACGGGCATGTGATGCAAGGGCGAGAAGATATCGACGATACCCCCTCGTACGCTGAAGTCGCCCGGCTCTTCGGCCTGTGGCACGCGCTGATAACCCAGGCCGGCCAGTGAGTCGACGAGCGCTTCGAGCTCGAGGCTCTCCGCCAGCGCGATCCGCACCACGCTGCCTTCAAAGGCTCGCCTCTGAATGGTGCGCATCATTAAGGCTTCGACCGACGCCACAATCAGCGGCGCCCCGGTCCTGCACAAAGCGAACAGTGCGGCGAGTTGCGCAGCCTGAACGTGCGCAGGCGGCGACAAATGAGCAAATGGCCGGATCTCCCAGGCCGGCAGGAGATGGACCTTGGCGCGCGCCGCGTCGCAATCCGGCGGCTGATCAAGAAAAAAGGCAAGCTCGCCGGCGAGCCCTTCGGCTTCGCTGGCCAGCGGCGTAATCACCAGTAAGGGGCGGTCCATCATTTGCGCTGCCTCGCGTAGCATCAGCGCATTCGCGGCCCCCTTGAGTCCCATCACGGGAAAGCGGCGCTCATGGCTCGCGCCGATGCGGGCCGTAAGCTCAGCCACCGCCTCTTTCAGACTTCGTTCCATTTCGTCCCATCTGCCAACAGGGAAATACTCACACAGCCGCACTGTGCAGCTGCGCACACGTTCTCTTTTCTGATTTTCCCACCACCTGCTCGTCGCGCGGATGCGCGGACCCCAGCCTCCAGCCACGTCATGCTAGCAGATTGAAGAGTCGCGGTCAGAGGTACTCACGCGCGCCACCCTTTCCGGTCCCGGCAAAGGGGCTGTTGACGGTATGCCGGAAACCATTGTAAACCCCCTGTTGGAATATGTGCCTGGCACATGGAGGCTCGTGATGGATTCAACTCGGGAAGCACTAGGCCTCGAAGATGGACGATACGGTCCTACTGACTGGCTCGGGGGCTGGAAGACGCTGTTTTGGTCATGCGGGTTGCTGTTGTTGGCCAACCTGTTCCTTTGGATTTGGGACTATAAGTACTCGTTTACCGCCGGTTTGAACTCCGCCAGTCACGCCTTTACCATCCGCTATCGCACCCTCTTCTGGGGAGAGTTGCTGACGGTCGGCGCCTTTGCCGGCATCTGGTACGGATGGCTGGTCAGAACCGGGCGGGCGGTGGTGAATCTTGATATGACTCCCGCCGAAGAAGTCCGGCGGATCGCGGTGCTATGGGGGATAATCGGCGCGACCAGCTTATCGCTCTACATTGAGGCGAGCTTCTGGCCCAACTGGGACGGCGCTTGGCATCAAACGATGGTACGCGACACGGCCCTGACCCCGACGCATATCCCCATGTTCTACTTCTTTTTTCCCTTGTCGGTGGTGTTGGCCTTGGGAGCCTATCTTTACGGGCGCTTTCGCATTCCTGCCGTGTACGGTGCGGAGAAGGGTTTCCCCTGGTCTTTCCTGTTGTTGATTGCCGCGGCGGTTCTCGAGTTCGTGCAGGTCGCCTTCAACGAATGGGGCCACAGCCTCTGGCTTTCAGAAGAATTCTTTTCCGTCCCTTTCCACTGGCCGTTTGTTACTTACGGGTGGCTGGCGAGTGGCATGTTCGCTGTCTGGGGAGAGACGATTTTCCGGCTGTTCGAAGTTGAAAAAGCTGCGAAAGTCGTCGAGCTGCCTCGGCAAACTGCTGCAGCCGGGAGCTGAAGCGGGACTTGAAAACGGATGGCGGCATTACCGATGCCAGGTAAATACCCAAAAAGTTCTCCTCGTTGAGGCGAGAGGATTAGGAGAAAAGTTAAATGGCGAGTACTCCGGCCGCTATTTCCGCCGCCGAGAGGCAGCATCGTCTTGAGCTGCGCGAACTGCTTAATGCGAAATATGCCTTTATCGATCGCACTTGGGATGCGGTCTTCTGGATTACCGCAATATTCATCGTTGCCGGAGCTGCGGATATCACCAAGCTGCTGTTCGCCGGAGATTGGGATTTCTGGACCGATTGGAAGGACCCACAATGGTGGCCGGTAGTAACGGCGTTCGCCACCATCATCATCCCCTCGGCCCTTCAATACATCCAATGGGTTGCCTGGCGATTCCCCACCGGCGCGACCTACACCTGTTGCTGCTTGTTTTTGGCTTCCTGGATCGGCCGTTTTTTTCAATGGCATATAGCCGAGACCTATCCGTTGAACTTCATCTGGCCTATCTCAACTGTACCCGCGGCGATCATTCTCGACTGGATCCTGATGAAGACCAGGAGCTTCATCCTTACCTCTTTGATTGGCGGTGGGGTGTGGGCAATCATGGTCTGGGCTTTCAATTACATCCCCCTGGCGCCCTACCTGCAGCCGGCGCAGTTCATGCACCACATCCTGACGGTCTCCGACATTCAAGGCATTGCCTATATTCGTTCCCAAACCCCTGAATATTTGCGCCATATCGAACGGGGTGCTCTGCGCAGCTTCCTGGGAGAGACGCAGTACGTCTCGTTGCTATTCGGCGGCACGCTCGCAGCGGTGGGGTATTGGGTGGGCCAATTCATTGGCCGGTATCTGGCGGTCTGGCCGATCCGGCGTTTTGTCAAAACGTTCTGAGATAGTTGGAGACGGAAAACCAGATGTTAACACCAGCAAAATTTATTCGGCCGGCGATAGTAGCGGTGATTTGGCTGGGACTCTGGTACTCCAGCGCCCAAGCGCATGGCGGCATCGCCGGACCGGACGAACTCGGCCCACCGGTCATCACGGCAGCGGCGCTCGGCCTTGCAGGCTACTGGGCGGTGATGCTGTGGCCGTCGCGGCGCAACATCCGGCCACGCCCCAAGGGACCGCAACGTGCCCAAACCAGGTTTAATCGAAGATCGAATACGCGTTACTAAATTCGCGCCGGGCGTGACGCGGTGACGTGGCCTTGGCCTCCGGCATAAGACGAGTCTGCGAAATGCAAGATACTCAAGGAGTGACGACAGGATGCGAAGGTGGTTGGTAATCAGTCTCCCTGCGCTTCTCCTCTTCGGCCTTACGACGAGGGTGGCCTATGCTCATGGTGAAGCTGCCGACGAACCTTTTCTCAAAGACCTGACCGTCGCCTTCTACAACGTCCACGTGAGCCCGACCTCTATCAACGTCGGCGATCCGGTCACGATTACCGGTTCGCTCAAAATACTTGAGACCTGGCCCTATACGCTCGATCCGCCAGTGACCGCCTACATAACACCGGTCGTACCCGGGCCCGTTTTTACCTTGGTTGACCGTGTAGTTAACGGCACGCCTGATTTTGGCTCGATAACGGTCGAAAGGGGCGGAACGTACAATTTCAAGATGGTGATGAGGGGACGCAACCCTGGCCAATGGCACGTTCACCCTGGTATCGCCATCCAAGGCACTGGAACTCTGATTGGCCCGGGCGAATGGGTCACCATTGCGCCATCGGCAACACCCTTCAAGCTCAACGTTACGCTGCTAAACGGCAGGACCGTCGATCTCGAGCATTTCGGCGGTAGTTTCGTATGGTGGTGGTCGTTCGCAGGGTTCATCGTCGGGCTCATATGGATGATTTATTGGACAGTACCGAAACGTACTGTGACCAGGCTCGCCGTAACATCGCAGTTAGGGGCCAACGATGATGCCCCGGATATCGGCCTGATCACGCCTGAAGATCACAAATGGATGAATGTGCTCGCCGGGGTAACGATTGCGATGCTGGTAGTGGGCTGGGTGTGGATGGCGGCAAAATATCCGGTGCGACTGCCGCAGCAAACGGACCGGTTCTCTCCTACAATCGAATCTCCTTCCTATCAACTGGCCCAGGTTACGCCGGTAGGCTCGCCTAACAACGCCACTTACGATGAGAAGACCGACACGCTGCGGATCAACCTCGAAGTGAAAAACCTCTCCACCAGTCCCATCACTCCCAAGCAGTACTCGATGGCCATGGCGACCTTTGTCAATGGCACGGAACAGGAACAAGCCGCTGCCGGTCCGCGTGATTTCGTCGGCGCGCTGCACGTCGAGCCGCCGGGGCCGATCCCGGCTGGCGAAACCCGGCGCATCGCGCTCACAATGGCGAGTCCGATATTCGACCAGGAACGACTGATTCCGCTCCATGATCCGCAACAACTAATAGCGGGACTCCTCGCCTTTCGTGACGACGCGGGACGAGAGGAAGGGGTAACCGTCAAGTCGGTATTGGTGCCGAGCGAGTTTCAGCCGCAATACCTGCCGTAGTAGACGACCGCTCAACAAATGGCTCTCTACGCGCGCTTTTCTCACGAGAACGGCGAGGGCAATCTCGCCAACTAAGCAAAATGAAAGCAGCGGTTCTCACCGATTACGATCCCAGCCTGTCGCGGCAGCAATTCGTCCTTCAGCAGGAGGTGCCCGATCCTGAAATTACCTCCCCTTCGGACATTGTTGTCCGCATCGGCGGCGCCGGGGTCTGCCGCACTGACTTGCACATTATCGAAGGCCTGTGGCGCGAGCGGGTCTCCGTAGAGCTGCCCTACATCATGGGTCACGAAAACGCTGGCTGGGTCGAAGCGGTCGGCGGATCGGTTGAGAGCGTTAAGGTTGGCGACCCTGTCATATGCCATCCGCTGCTCAGCCGCGGCCAGACACTGGCGGCTCGGCGGGGCAACGACATGCACGCCGGTGGTGCTTTCCCCGGGATTGACTCCGACGGGGGCTATGCGGAACTGCTGAAGACCTCCGAACGCGCCGTTGTCAAATTGCCACAAAGCCTCGCCCCCAAGGACGTGGCGCCATATGCCGACGCGGGCTTAACTGCATATCACGCAGTAAAGAAGGCCGCCGTGAACCTGGTACCGGGCGACTATGCTGTCGTAATCGGGATAGGAGGGCTTGGGCACATCGGGGTGCAGGTGCTCAAGGCACTCAGCGGCGCCGCCATAATTGCGTTGGATCGGTCCGAGATGGCCTTGCAATTAGGGCGGGAAAGCGGCGCCGATCACACTGTGCGAGCTGACGGTACCGAACTTGATCAGGTGCTGGCGCTCACTGGGGGACTGGGAGCGCAGGTCGTAATCGATTTTGTGGGCGAAGGTGATTCGGTTGCCAAGGGTCTCAAGATGACGCGCAACGCCGGCTTCTACTACATTGTAGGTTACGGCGGCAAGGTCGAGATCTCGACGATGGACATGATCGTTTCGGAGAAGTCGATCGTCGGCAATCTGGTCGGAACCTATCCCGATCTCGTTGAGTTGATGGCCCTCGCCGATCGCGGACTGGTCAAGCTGGCAACCCGAGAGTATCGCCTCAATGATGCGAATAGCGCCCTTCATGACCTCCACCGCGGTCAGGTAAAGGGAAGAGCTGTGTTGATTCCCTGACGACGGCATGCGCCCGGCGGCGGAGCAAAATCGAATGATTGGTAAGCATGGCACGCCCGGCTCGTCGCCGTATCTTCGTCTGGCGGCCGTGGTGGTGCAGGTGAGTCTCGCCGTGGTGGCCAGCGCCAATGCCCAGGTCGTTAGAATTGCCGATAATCCTGCCAAAACCGCGATAACCGACGACGACCGCGCCAAGGCCCGCGCTATTTTTACGGAGCGCTGCGCGAGCTGTCACGGTGCCGGTGGTCATGGTGACGGCCCGGCGGCTGCCAATCTCAAGCCCAAGCCGATTGATTTCCATAACCAGAATTGGCAGAAGTCGGTTACCGACGAGACGATGACCAAGGCAATAATTTTTGGCGGACGCTCCGTGGGCAAGAGCGGCCAGATGGCTCCCAATCCGGATCTTGAGGATGAACCCGCGATTGTCGCCGCCCTGGTCGAGAAGATTCGCCAGTGGCGCAAGTGAACAAAAGCCCTGGCGCACAGTTAATTGCGTGAATTATGACTGACACAGGCGGCTACGGAGCCTCCTTTACTACTAGACAAAGGCGGTGGGCCGAGTGAAGAAGTTGAAGCGGCGTGAGTTTCTACAAAAGGGCGCGCTGGCCGTCGCGGGTGCGGCCGCCTTTGCGTCCGGCGTAACAGTCGTTGCCGGCGCCGAATCCTGGACAGCCGGGTTGAAATCTCTCAATACCCATCAGGCGCAGACGTTGCTCGCGATGTCCCGCCAGATGTTTCCCCATCCACAGCTGGACGATACTTACTATGTGAAAGCGGTGCAGGATCTCGATGCTGAAGCTGCGGTCAAGCCCGATACTGCCAAACTGCTACGCAACGGCGTCGGACGGCTGGATGCGGTGAAGCCTGCCAAATTTGTGACGCTGTCCCCCTCTGATCAGCTGGTGGTGCTTAAGCAACTCGAACGCTCAGACTTTTTCACCAAGGTACGTAACAGCGAATTGGTGTCGTTATACAATAATCATGATGTCTGGAAAAAATTGGGCTATCCCGGCGCCTCCTACCCTATCGGCGGCTACCTGCACCATGGCTTTAACGACCTGAACTGGCTGCCTGATCCGCCTGAATCCGCGAGCCCCAAGCCGGCGTGACCTGAGGCGACGTTATCGGTACTCAGCGTTCAGCTTTTCAGCCAGTTGGTAAGCGCTCGCTGATCGAGCAGCACTGATCGCCCTTCTCATCTCAAGAGGAATATTGTGGCGCGATACGATTACAATGATGATTCAGTGGTCGTAATTGTTGGTTCTGGCGCAGGCGGGGGTACGCTTGCCAGCGAGTTATGTCAGAAAGGACTGAAAGTAGTACTGCTCGAAGCCGGCGCTGCGCAATCCCCCACCACCTTCCGCAACGATGAATGGTTCGCCTTCAACCAGCTCGCCTGGCTGGACAAGCGCACTACGTCCGGCTCATGGCGGGTTGCCAGGGATTTTCCCAACCTGCCGGCCTGGACGTGTAAAACCCTGGGCGGTACTACCGTTCACTGGGCGGGCGCCTCTTTACGGTTCCAGGAGCATGAATTCAAGACCCGAACCGTATACTCAAACGTCCAGGGAGCGAACCTGCTGGATTGGCCTCTGACGCTGGAAGAATTAAAGCCCTATTACGCGAAGGCGGAGGACAAGCTCGGCGTCACACGCACCAATGATATCCCCGGGCTACCCGGCAATAATAACTTCAAAGTAATGTACAATGGTGCAACGCGCGCGGGCTACAAAACGGTCCATACCGGCCGGATGGCGATCAATAGCCGTCCACGCGATGACCGCTCGGCGTGCTGGCAACTAGGTTTTTGCTTCCAGGGCTGCAAGTCCGGCGCGAAATGGTCAACTCTCTATGCGGAGATACCCAAGGCGCAGGAAACCGGCAAGCTCGACTTGCGTACGCGCTCGCAGGTGCTGCAGGTGGAGCACGGCAACGACGGCAAGGCTACGGGTGTATTGTATGCGGACAAAGACGGTAAGCACGTCCGCCAGAAAGCGCGCGTTATCTGCCTGGCGTGCAACTCGATTGAAACGGCACGGCTGCTGCTCAATTCGCATTCGTCCGTCTATCCGCAGGGATTGGCCAACTCTTCAGGCGAGGTTGGCAAAAACTATATGCGCCACACCACCGGCTCGGTCTTTGGCGTCTTCAAGAAGCCGGTTCACATGTATCGCGGGACGGTAATGGCCGGAATCATCCAGGATGAGGCCGAATTGAACACCAGGCGCGGTTTCACCGGCGGCTTCGAATTTGAGACGATATCGCTCGGGTTGCCGTTTACGGCTGCCTTTCTCAGCCCTGGTGCGTGGGGTCGCGAGTACACGCGGCAGCTGGAGCAATACAATTATATGGCTGCAATGTGGATTGTCGGGGAAGATATGCCGCAATCGCGCAACGCTGTCACACTTCATCCAACCGAAAAGGACCAATTCGGATTGCCAATCCCGAATGTCCATTATGACGACCACGTCAATGATATTGCCATGCGCAAATACGCCTATCGGCGCGGCGCGGCAATCTACAATGCAGTCGGAGCGGTCGAGACGATCGAGGTACCACCCTACCCTTCCACACACAATATGGGCACTTGCCGAATGAGCGCCAACCGACGCGACGGCGTCTGCAACAAGTGGGGCCAGACACACGATATCAAGAACCTGTTTATTTCTGATGGCAGTCAGTTCACCACCAGCGGGGCTGAGAATCCCACGCTGACGATAGTAACTTTGGCAATACGACAGGCCGACTATATTGCTTCGGAAAGCTCGCGCCGGAACATTTGATGAGCACGCCCCGTTTTCCCATCGCTGGACATAATTCAAAACAGCAGGGTAACTCCAGCAAATTGAACATGTTCGCCATGTCGCTGGTTGCTGTCGCCGCTAGTGCGGGGCTTCTGCTGAGCCCGGTTTGCAGTCATGCAAGCCAGGACAATTATTTGCCCGACATCCGCCTGATCGATCAGAATTCTCAAGCCGTTTCGCTATCGTCCCTGCGCGGCAGACCGGTGCTGGTCGGATTCATCCATACGATGTGCAAGGGAGTCTGCCAGATGATGACCGCCAACATGCAGTCGGTCGCCTCGGCACTGCCGCCCTCCATCAGTGCTAATGTGACGATGTTGCTGATAACCACTGACCCGGCCGACGACCAGCCGCCGCAGCTCGTAGCATACGCGAAGCAGCAGAACCTTTCGGGCAAAGAATGGGTTCTTGTGACTGGCCACGAGGATAGCATCAAACGTGTGATGCGGCTCTACGGCGTCAAGCACGAAGACAGCGACGACGCCATGATGCATGTAATGAAGCTTTTCCTGGTAGCTCCCAATGGCACATTGGCCCACGTCTATCCAGGCATGAAGTTGTCGCCGCGGGCCGTGGCATCTGATATCCAGGCCGTTTCGCAACATCCTCCTGCGCATGCGACAAATGGATGACTTTTCAATAGGGCCGGCCGTTCCTGGGCCAACCATGCGTGGAGCAGGTCAGGTAATACGGTTGAATAGTCAATAATT
>JAMXLL010000312.1 GCA_024281015.1 Candidatus Binataceae bacterium | reverse complement strand
CACAGGACTGGAAAACACTCTCCCGCACGCATAGTCACTCCTCCGTGCGCGGTACCTCAAGGCGATCGGCGAAAGATCCAGATCGCGGCCGGTGCCTCGCCCTTCAGGGACGGCCAGCAGCAAACGATCAAGCTTGGGCACGAACAGCTACGTCCGCGCGCCAGCGGCGGTGGCGATATCAGCGGTCTGCCGGTAAGGAGCACCATCCGCGGCAAACACGTCGACAAAGCCTTCGCTGCAACTGACATAAATTCGGTCGCGCTTGGCGTCATGGCCGTCACCACAGGATCGGAGCTAACAAGAGACTCTCTCGTTTCGTTGTTATTGTTCGAAATTTGCACTGCACAAGCGATAGATTTCTATCCCGGCAAGGGCCGCGGGCAACGGCAGCAGCGCGACGGGCTGCAGCCGGTTATGCGATGGAGTGCCGAACAGCGCACTGCGGACTGAGGCGGTGACGAATATGCCGTTTTCCTCGCTCCCCAGCAGCTTAGCCGATGCACTCTGCAGTTGCGAGGCGATCCAGACGTCCCGGCCGTAGAGAAAGGAGCGGAACGTGTAGAGCGTTCCACGGTGCAGCCCGATGCTTATCGTGCAGCCGAATTGCTCCTGATGCCGAATTGCTTCCCAGCTCCGGGTCAAATGCTCTGCCCATGCAATGGCCTGCGCGGCCTCGGCGAACGTCACGCAATAGGAATCCCCGAGATTGAAGCGCACTGTACCGCCAAGCTCCTGCGCGCTGCCACGAGTTAGCGCATCGAGCGCATCGAGGATGCGCTCGACCGCGGCGCTGGCGGGCCCAGCATCCATCATCCTCCCGAAGCCGCTGAGGTCTGAGAACAGAATGAAGGTATCGGCAATAGTGCGCGTGCGATGGCGCTGCTCGATACGATAGACCCGCATCGGTTCGGGAAATCCCTTGAACGCGAAACTCTCGACAAGCGCGGTCTGGATTTCCGCCGACGTGAGGGCGAGCCGAGCAGCGGCCGTGAGATAGATCTCGTCGGGTGGCGTTACCGCCTCCACACGGGTGGCGAGGGCAAAGGCATCGCCGATGAAGTCACCATCCTGAACGGCAATATCACCTAGTGCGATGACGATACGTATCGCAATGCGGTCGTCACCGCGGTTTAGCTGCGTTAAGCGCAACGCCTCCTGCATCTCGATCGCCGCTTGGGCCGCGCCGGTGACACTGGGAAATTCCAACCAGTGGCCGTCGCCCTCAGCCTTAATAATGTGGCCATCGTATCTGGCGGCATAGCGCGCCAAGAAGTCTCGATGCTCCCCGAGAAGCGCCTGCAGATCCGCCGACAGCAGTTCACGGAAGCGGGATGTCGAGCCGCTGATGTCGGTCTTCACGACTACAGTTGTACGAAGCGAATTCATCGTACACCATCGATCCTGGCCAGTACTGGTCTGCAGCCTATAACATTTTCCTTGCTCGTTGAGAGGGTAATTGCATAACGTCCCCTCGCGCTCCGTTTCGGCGGACATTCGGCCAATAGCCCCGTGTTTATGAGTACACGCGCCAGCTAGCTTAGCTGGTTTGACCGCTCTTAGTGCCCATCAGCTTGCAATTTGTGGCGCACTGTCCTCGGTCACCAGTTGATTCTCGGCAATCAACAAGAGCCGAGATCGCGAACGTGTCCTCATTGCTGAGCGAGCTCGCTCTTCTCGCCGGAGGAACCCGGTCTACTCAATCGTCGTCGTCGTCCTCGGCTCGCAACCGACCGGTCTGCGCGTCAACAGCTACCCTCGTGGTTTGGCCGTCCTTCGAGCCTATCGCTTCAAAAAAACCTTACATCACGAACGATCTGCACATTCGACCAGCCATCCGTTTGAAGTTTCTGCCGCACCTGTTCCTCGGTGACCGGTTGATGCCCGGCAATGAAGACCGGGCCGTTGCTCGGCTCGGCGGTAACCATGGCTACGCCAGCTATTCCCAAGAGCAGCAGGCCACCACCGGCCAATACCCACCTTCGATCCATGTCAGTCCTCCGCATCAGGTTGCGAGAACGTCAGCATGACTGACTCTCGTCATTTTACAGTTGGTCGTGACGGTACAGTTAGAGGAGCACGTCTCGCTGTCGCCGGCTGGCGTTTGACACCTCGCCAGGCGAACGTCTCGCGCATCTTGCTTGAGCGCCTCACCCAGATGATCCACCTGCTTGAGAAGGACTAGGGTGAATACGCGCGATATGCTCCGCTTCGAGAGCTGCTCTCGCACCGGCATTATAGGCCGGTTCCTTGCTGCCGCAGCGTTCCTGACAGAGATTTCAGAAACTCTTCAGTAGTGGGGCCGTTGAAACACGACCAAGATCAGTGACGGAGTAAGAGAATCAGGCTGGAACTCTGTTTTGACTGGATCTTAAAGGAGTATGCGATGAGAACTGCCCCAATGTGGATTAGCTTGATGTTGGCGGCCGGTGTAGTGACGATCGGCGTCGGAATTGATGGTGCAGGCTGGAGTGGCGCCGCGGTCGCCCAGAAAAGGTCCCAGGGCCGGGAATCAGTGGACCGGATCGTTA
>JAMXLL010000311.1 GCA_024281015.1 Candidatus Binataceae bacterium | reverse complement strand
CAGCGGCGTCTCTCAAAGGGGCTCCTGGGGCCTGTCCACCGACCTTTCGCCTTGGCCGTAAAAAACGATAATCACCTGCAATGACCGGCGAAGCTGATACCGCTCGCTTGCGTTTGCTGTATGACCTCGGATGCGCCTTCACAGCGCGCATTGAGTTACACGAGTTGTTGCCACTCATCATCGAAAAATGCCGTGAAGCCCTGATGGCGGATGGTGTGGCGGTTCTGCTGCTGGATCGAGCACGCAATGAATTCTTCTTTCCCTATGTCGCAGAAACAGATTCCGAGGTTGCCGTTCGACTGTCGGGTTATCGCTTTTCGGCAACTCTCGGGTTTGCCGGACTGGCGCTGACGACCGGCAAATCGCTCAAAATTGATGACGTGCAGCATGATGCCCGCCATTATCCAGGCACCGATCGAACCACCGGCCTGGCGACGCGCAATCTGATTGTCGCTCCGCTGAATTCGCTCCAGGGGCCAATCGGTGTGATCGAAGTCGTCAACCGCCGCGATGGTCGACCATTCTCGGAGGAAGATCTGCATTTTCTGGAAGCACTGTCCGGGTCGATTGCAATTGCCCTGGACAACGCCCGTTTGTACGCCGAGGCTCGTCAGTCGGAGGCCAGATTACGGACCCAGGTAGGCGTGCTGCGGCGCGACCTCGCCAGCCAACTGCGCTTTGACGACATGGTTGGTACTGGGGCGTCAATGGCCGAGGTCTTCAGGCTGATGGAAACCGCGGCGGCGTCTTCGATCACCGTGCTCATAGAGGGCGAGACCGGCACTGGCAAAGAGCTCGTCGCGCGGGGCATCCATCGCGCGAGCGCACGCGCTGACGGACCTTTTCTGGCCATGAATTGTGCGGCGATGCCGGAAACGCTGCTGGAGTCCGAACTATTCGGGCATCGGCGTGGCGCCTTCACCGGCGCCATCCGGGATCAGCCAGGATTGTTCAGGGCGGCCACGGGTGGGACAGTCTTCCTGGACGAGGTCGGCGAGATGCCGCCGCTGATGCAGGCCAAGTTGCTGCGCGTAATCGAGCAGGGGGAGGTCGTGCCGCTGGGCGAGAGTACGCCGGTCAAAGTCGACGTACGTGTCATGTCGGCTACGAATCGCGAATTACGTTCGGACGTTAAACAAGGAAAATTCCGGAGTGATCTTTTCTACCGGATAGCCGTGTTTCCGATAAAGTTGCCGCCCTTACGTGCGAGACGCGAAGACATTCCCATTCTCGTACAGCGATTTGTCAAGCGCGCCGCCGAGCGGCAACACAAGCCGGTCGCGGGGTTCGATGAAGCATCGATGGCGGTCTTTGATGCGTACGATTGGCCCGGAAACATCCGGGAGGTGCAAAATGAGGTTGAGAGGGCAGTCGCCCTGGCGGGCGAGGAGTCACAACTCGGGCTCGAACACATCTCCACCTCCATCCGCGATTCTGTTGCGATTGCAGAGAGCACCGAAACCATCTCCAGCCCTGATTTGACGTCTGCCACTGCGGCGGGTTCTCAGGAAGAAGTTAGCGGCAATAATGGCGGCACCACCTTCCGCAAGGCGCGGGCGGTCTTTGAAGCACGTTTTATCACGGGCCTGCTGGCGCGCTGCGATGGCAATATCTCGCGTGCGGCCAAACTGATGGGGCTCTCACGCGTTCAACTTCAACGGAAAATCAAAGAATACGGTCTGCGCTGATCCCGAATCTTCCCCGGCTAAATTCGCCCATATTAGCTTGAGCTCGCAACTGCATCGTTAACGGCCTATGGCTTCGTGGTGCATTTCTGAGTTCGCTGCTAAAACATTGATGTGTCAGTATCGGATGGTCTTCTGCGATGGCTTACCAATTAGCGATGCTAGACGACGATATGCCTTGCTACGCTCACTCGCCGAATGTGGCATATCGGTTGCGCTGTGGCCCTGTTACATATGAGCACACCGCCGATTTCAGACCCGTCAATCGCCGCGCTGTTGGAAATTGCCAAGGTGCGGTTCGAGCTTTTTCGCGAGCGCTTTGGCCGCGAGCCTGGGCCTGACGAACCGTTGCTGTTTGATCCCGATAAGGGGGAGCCTACGGCAGCAACGCAGGCCGACAGTCGAGTGCAGGTGGTCAGCGCCGCTTTGGCCAGCCAGGTCGACGTCAGTGTGGTTCTCGGCTTGCTCGGTTACAACCTGGCTGTCGACACATAAACCATCAAGAATCCGAACTCCCGTCGAACTCTATACCGGCTTGGCATCGATACTGCCCGAAGGTGGTTGGCGCGGAGCTGTCGCCATTTGGCGCAGATTGATGAACGGTTCGACCAGGTCGATGGGCAAGGGAAAAATCGTAGTCGAGTTCTTCTCGGTCGCGATCTCTGCCAGCGTCTGCAAATAGCGCAACTGTAACGTTATCGGATTGTTGCTCATGATCTGTGCTGCGTCGGCCAGGCGCTGGGCCGCCTGAAACTCACCCTCCGCCGCGATAATCTTTGCCCGGCGATCTCGTTCTGCTTCGGCTTGGCGGGCGATGGCCCGTTGCATGTCCTGAGGCAGGTCGATGTTGCGCATTTCCACCAATACGACTTTGATACCCCAGGGTTCGGTGTGCTGGTCGATTATTTTCTGAACAGTGAGGCTGATAGCGTCGCGTTGGCTGAGTATTTCATCGAGTTCGTGTTGGCCGGCAGTGGAGCGAAGCGTGGTCAAGGCGAGTTCACGCGTGGCGAAACGATAATCCGCCACTTCGGTTACGGCTTTGGGCGAATCAATCACCCGAAAGTAGAGCACGGCGCTCAGCTTGGCGCTGATATTGTCGCGGGTAATTACGTCCTGTGCGGCAATCTCCAGGGTGTTAACCCGCAAGTCGATGCGCACCCATCGTTCCAGGACCGGGATAATGAAGATAATCCCGGGCCCGCGCTCAGGCATCAAGCGGCCGAGACGAAAAACGACCGCGCGCTCGTACTCGTTGAGTACCTTGATTCCGCTCAAGATGATCGCGATCGCGACCAGGATAGCGATTCCGAATCCGCTTGCCATGTCAATTTGCCCTCCCATTACTATGGCCTCCAGCTTCGGTGGCCCGCTTTTATCGCGACGCAACCTCGACGTCAGCCACGCTGATTTCGAGGCCATTAACGGCCCTTACCTGTACTGGGGTGCCGGCCGGCAGCGACCTGTCGCTGACGGCACGCCACAGTTCCCCGTGCACCAGGACGCGCCCCGCAGCTCCAGGCTGAATTGTTTCCCGGACCTCTCCGATTTCACCAATGAGACCGTCCCGGCCGGTAGTTGCAGGCCGGCGCCTCTCGCGCATTACCACGTAGCCGAGCCCGAGCACGACAGCGCTGAACGCCGCGGCTGCGCCGGCGATCGTGGCGCGATTAACGGCGAGATTGGTTTGTGAAGTATCGACCAGAAAGAGCGAGCCGAGCACAAACGCTATTACGCCGCCTATGCCAAGCGCACCATAGCTGGTGACGAACAGTTCCGAGACAAGCATCCCGGCGCCGAGCAACACCAGGAGGAAGCCCGCGATATTGACCGGGATCACTTCAAAGGACGCCAGTGCCAATAGCAGACAGATCGCGCCCGCCACGCCTGGCAGGTAAACGCCGGGATGTGCAAATTCAAAATACAACCCGAGCAAGCCGGCAATCATCAGCAGATACATCAAGTTCGGATCGGCCAGCTGATTAAGTACATTCTCGCCAAACCGCATCTCGCGACGGTTGATAGTGGCTCCGGCGAGCTGGAGAGTAACTCCCCTGCCGCCCGGAAGTGAGATCTGCCGGCCCGTTATCTGCTTGAGCAAGCTCGGCAGATTCGGGGCCACTATATCAATGACATGCAGCTTTAAGGCTTCGCGCTCATCGAGCGCGCTGCTCTTGCGGACCGCCGCTTCCATCCAGGCTTCATTGCGGCCACGCTGATGCGCGATGGTTTTCGCGAAAGAAGCCGTGAAATTCTCAATTTTCTGACCCAGCGTTCCTTCCAGGGTGCCGCCCGCCATATCAATCGGGTGAGCCGCGCCGATAGTCGTGCCAGGTGCCATCGCGGCAATATTGGCCGCTTCCACAACAAAAGTGCCGGCAGATGCGGCGCTGGCGCCGCTGGGGGCGACGTATGCGATGACTGGAACCCGGGAGTTTAGCAGGGCTTTAACGATGTCGCGGGCTGAACTGAGCAACCCCCCGGGCGTGTCGATTTGGATCACCAGCGCCGATGCACCACTGTCTTCGGCCTGTGCAATCGAATCCGTGATGAACTCGGCGGAGGCCGGATTTATGGGCCCCACCACTTCAATCACGTCTACGTGCCTGGGGAGTGGGTCCGCGGCCCATGACGGCGCGCTTCCGAACATCACCGCCGCTGCGAGCGCGACCATTAGCCAAGCCTGATGAGGACCAGCCCTGGCCGCCATCAGGCTTAGGCATTTTGTAGGCGGTCTCACATTACGCCACCCGAACGTTGAGCCTCCGCGAATCTTGCAGGCTCGACCGGTGCCTAATCTTAGCGTTGGGAGCGGCGCGGCGGAATCGGGTGCCCCAGGAACCTCATTACGTCCTGGATATCGGCCCAAACCAGGCGCTTGTCAGCCGGGTTGCGCAGCAGGTAGGCCGGATGGAAAGTGGGCATCATTTTGATTCCGCGCACATCCTGCCATTTCCCCCGCAACTTGCTGATGGGGGTCTTCACCTTGAGGAGCGCCTGAACGGCAAATGTGCCAAGGCCGACGATTGCCTTTGGGCGCACGATATCTATCTGACGAAAGAGGAAAGGTTCGCAGGTACTCACTTCTTCCGGTTCGGGATTGCGATTTTCAGGCGGACGGCACTTGATGACGTTGCAGATATAGACCTCGTCGCGAGCGAGGCCCATTCCCCGCTCGATAATATCGGTCAATAACTGGCCGGCGCGGCCCACGAACGGTTCGCCCTGGAGGTCCTCATCGGCGCCCGGAGCCTCGCCAATAAACATTAGCTGTGCGTGGGGATCGCCAGTACCAAACACCAGGTTGGTCCGTAATGGGGCAAGCTTGCAACGGGTGCAGGCGCCGATGAACTCGCGCAATGCTGTGAGGTCGCCCGTCTTTTCGAGCCCAGGATAACGATAGAACAAATCTGTGGCGGCAGCCGTGGGCGACGAGGGTAAAGGCTGCGGCGGGCCGGCGCTCTCCTCGTCGTTGACTGTAAGGCTGATGCGAGCCGGAGCTTCCGCTGGGCGCGCTGATTCTGTCGCCGCGGTCTGTTCCGCTGTTGCCTGCATCCGTGGCTTGAGAACGCCAGCGGGCGCAGCGGTGGGATGCGCCGTCGGTATGCCATCGAGCCCTTCTTCGCGCAATTGCACAATATAGTCGCTCAACGAGGCAAGTAAGGCGGCCCGATTCGGCGGTGTTTGCCTGGTACTCATAGCTGGACGACGCGCAAGGAACCTGGGTTCATCCAATAATTATTGCAGCGGCGAGCACGGACGTCATTGCCGTGGCGCGTCGTTTGTCCAGAGCCGATCGGTGGTGGTTTGGGAAAGATCGGCGCTGATCGGGTTCGCGACTCGTCCCTACTTGCAACGGCGGTGAAGGATGAGTAGCAATAGAAATCTCGCACGGACGGGCAGGTAGCTCAGTCGGTAGAGCAGAAGACTGAAAATCTTCGTGTCGGCAGTTCGATTCTGCCCCTGCCCACCTCGATTCGCCGCATAAATCAAAGGTTTTAGGCAAGTAGATAGCTGGCAGTGCGATCTATTGTGCGGCAAGCGAGGGCTTGCCAAACGCTCGTACTTGTAGAACTCAAAGTTAGCGGCGATGCTGCAACCGCACCCTCGTGATTCACTG
>JAMXLL010000310.1 GCA_024281015.1 Candidatus Binataceae bacterium | reverse complement strand
TCGGCCCCCTTCTAATCCGCGGGCGCGCCATTCCCTGCGCGGAACACAAGTCCGCCCGGGCGCAAAGGGGGCACCCCCTCGCGGCCGGTGCCCGGGCAACGCTAGCGGCCGCGCATCAACGGACGCGGCGCCGGGCGGCCAAGTGGCAGGCCCCTTGGTTCCGGCAATCTCTCAAGCATGCCTGCTGCGCCCGCTGGAAGGCCCTCGCACATCGTCCGCTGCAACTGGAGAAGCAGAAATCGAGGCACTGAATCTGTTCGAAACAGTCGGCCCGGCAGGGGCGGTGCAACAGCCGCCGGGTGAAGCTTGGCCGCGTTTGTTTGTAGCGATATTCAGCGCGCCGAAAAGCGTCGCGGCCCGGCTTTGCGCGGCCTGCCGGCCGCGCTTCCCGTTCGCGCGCGCGGCCAGCGTTTTGGCCTTGCTCTTAACACGCCCTCCGCGCGCCCCGAGCCGGGCAGCCATCCACCGGCGCGAGCCGAAAACACCCTCGAGCAAGGCCGGCAGCCACAGGTCGGCATCGAGCTTGGGAAAATGCAGCCCGAAGCCGGATGGACTGATCTCGATCAGCTCCAGATCCGCCGGCTTCGCCCTGTCGAGCCCCTGCGCCCGGCGCGGCGGGAAGGCAACTTCGTAGCCGGTGCTCAGCTCGACGATCACGCGATCGCGCGCGCGGTCGTAGCGTGCCGCCACCGCGGCCGGCTTCTTCGAACGGCGTCGCTTGGCGCGTTTCGTTGCGGGGTCAAGTTCGCGCATCTAACCCTCAGGTACTTCGCCGAAGTCGGGGCACTCGATGCCGGCCTCCTTTTGGAATGATCCTGCAGTATAACACCGTCGTCCGTCGCTTACAGCGCGGCAAAGTTCCCAAGGATGTCAGCTCGCTCTAGGGTTAGCCGTAACGTCTCATCAGAAACGTGCGTGTAGATTTCGGTCGTTGCAATGCTTGAATGGCCAAGCAGCCGCTGCACTATTCTGATATCGACGCCTTTTTCGATTAAAAGAGTAGCTGCGCTGTGCCGTAGCATGTGAGGTGTGACCCGTCGTCTTATACCTACTTGTTGAGCAACTGCATGGAGACCCCTGCGAACGACCTGCGGCTTCAATCCGCCGCCGCGGGGGTTCGTGAAAAGCGGAACCGATAGCCCGTCGGTTCTCTCTTGCCCCCTCGCAAGCCACTTCAAAGCAGCGCGCAAGCCCAAATCGCCCACGTACGCGATACGGTCGCGAGATCCTTTGCCTCGTATTCTTATCGATGACCCCTCGGGAGAGAGGTCCTCAACCATTAGCCTGCACAACTCGCCAACTCGCACGCCTGTCGCGATCATGAGCCGAATTGCTACTTCTAGAACATTCGGCGTGTCTTGAGGTAGGCCTCTGCGAAATCCGGACAACAGTAGCGCGATTTCACTGCTTGATAACGCACGAGGGAGCCTTTTACGGCGAGCAAGACTCAGGCGCCAACCCATGAAGGGATTGACCGCACGATCTAGCTCCTCGCGCCGCCGAAAGAAGCAACGGAGGCACGCAATTCGCCGCCGGACAGTCGCCATCGCCAACTTTCGTTCGGAAACCATCGACGCCAGATAGGATTTCAATGTTTCCGTAGTAATGACCGACACGCCAGTTCGAGCCGGAAGCCATTTGGCAAAGTCATTTAAATCGCATGCATATGCTTGCAACGTATGCGGCGACAATAGTCGCTCAACTGCGCAAAACCTGACAAATTCAGCGGCGGCAGCCCCGAACAGCATGAGGATCCCCGGATAGACGCGGCAACCTGTGCCCTGTCCCGAGTGCAAATGTCATCTGTAACTCGTCCGTTTGGTTACTCGTTGAATTTAACTTCGTTGCCAACTTTTCCGCGCAGCCGGACGCGGGGGAAGCTGCCAACAGCCCCATACACATAACTAGGAATTATGGTGCGACGAGGGCTCAAAGAAACATATGATTCCATCTACCGTGACCGGGCGGATCCTTGGGACTATTGGAGCTCGGAATATGAGAGTCGCAAATATAGAGAGCAAATCTCGCTAGTTGCCCAATTTGGCACCCCACGACACGTACTAGAAATTGGCTGCTCAACTGGCGCCCACACAAAACTCATTCACGACGCTTTCCCCGACGCGGAGATTACCGCGGTTGATATTTCGTCGACAGCCATTGCTCGCGCCGCAAAAAACCTAAACGAAGCAAAATCGGTAAGCTTTCATACCGCCGACATTTTTTCATTTGTAGAGACGCTTGCGCCGCATTCAATGGATCTAGTAATTTGGTCAGAAACCTTTGACTTTCTTCACGAACACTGCACATTCGGAGAGTTCTCACGCCTCGTGCAGCGCCTCAACATGTGCCTCGTGCGAGGTGGCATCCTCTGTGTTTCTCATATAGTGCCTGGCCCTCTCTCGTACGCACCGATCGAGGCGGGTCAGAAAAACGTCCGTGTTTTCCATGATTTAATCCGCGACTACTTCCACCAGCTCGTTAGCGCAAATAGTACGTTGCATAAATCGGAAAGCGACAAATCGTACCGGCACGAAGTCAGGCTCTATCGACCACGATTACTTCAAATTACTAGCGGTAAAAATGAAGAGATTCGTATCGACCTTGTTGATGTCGTTATTCCCGCAAGGGATGAGGCCCAAACGATAACTGAGGTGATTACCAGCATCCGGCGGTCACGGCGGGTCGACCGCGTGATAGTTGTAGATAACGGTTCGGTCGATGGGACGGGCGAATTGGCACTTGCTGTTGGCGCCTCGGTCGTTCGCTGCCCGGAACGCGGGTATGGGCGCAGCGTGAAGTGGGGCGTGGAAGAAAGCAGTCGTCGGTGGCTGCTTAAACTGGACGCGGATGTAGAGAATGCAAGGACAGAATGGGTTGACCTACTGATCGACTGTGCAACGCGTGAAAAATCTAGGCTTGCGAAAACATACTGGACCGCATCCATTGAGGATCCGGACCGCGTGACGAATTTTACTGCCAAACCTGCATTTCGCATCTTTTTTCCAGAGCTTTCATTCTTGCATAGCCCCCTTAGTGGAATTTATCTTTTTGATAAATTCTCGTTTGATTTTCGACAACTCCCGAATGGGTTCTCTTTCGATGTCGCAATGCTAATTAGCGCGCTCAAGGATTCACATAACATTAGTCAGATTGAAATCGAGACCGTTCGGCACGCCACAATCGCAAACGGCAAGCGCACGTTTCAACATTACTATAACATGAGCGATGAAGTGCTTAGCTACATTGTAGAGGCCGGGCTTGCGCGATTTCAATAAATTAACCGGTAATTCCGAACGCAACGCATGGTGCATCGGGCGTGCTAAAATTGATCTACGTACCATGTGTTTGATGGAGCCCTCAGCGCAACCGTTCATCACAGCCGATGATTTCGGCGATCGTGATATCGCGTTTGTGGCCGATCCGTTTCGAGTGGCCGCGGCAGATTACAGTTATATTTTTGCGGAAGGCTGGAGCCGATCGGCTCAACGCGGTCAGATTGTAGTGTTTAAGCTAAATATCCACAGCCAAATTGTGGACTCGAAAATAGCATTGGCCGAGCAGTTTCATCTCTCTTATCCTTGCGTGTTTAAACAAGGTGGCGAATATTACATGCTGCCCGAGGCGTGGGACTCAGGACAGCTTATTCTTTACAAGGCTCGACTCTTTCCGTGGGAGTGGGATCGGGTTGCGTGCCTTTTAGAGCTTGACTACGCAGACCCGCAACTTTTCTATTACAAAAACATTTACTACATCTTCCTCAATACCGATCCATTAGTAAATGCTACAGCGTCGACCTTTTGGTCCGAATCCCTGATGGGCAAATGGCGTTCACATCCACAAAATCCCGTCGTCAACGATGATCTGATTCGGGCCCGCTCTGCTGGTCCACTGGTTCGGCATGCGGGTCGGATTTTTCGGTTCTCGCAAGATTGCCGCTTGCGGTATGGCCATGGCGTATTCGCATCTGAAATTATCGAGCTTTCGCCCTCCGCGTTTCGCATCAGACCAGTCGGTTGGGTTGAGCTGGATCGGCCTGCTTGGGCGCGCGCCGCCTTCCATCATTTAAATGTGTTTCGGGAGAACGAGGTGTATTACGCATTGTTCGATGGATACGGTGAGTCATCCAGCCAGAGATGCAACAGCCTCAAGCAGAATTCTTGCGAAGAAGGCGAGGAATAAATTAAGTCGTAAATAGCACTTATCCGACGTAGCTGGAGCTGATCTCGAAGGAACAACCACGCAAAGAAAGATTCGCATTGGTACTGTACGTCGGCAGTATTCCGCGCGATATCCATGTTTCGGATATTCGATCGCCGCTGGATGGGAAAGTGCATTTTGTCGAAAAACTCGTCTAATAGTCTTGGTGAATGCAATTCGAATCCCGCAAGGACACGATCATACCACTGTACCAACTCGCCTTGAAGGGCGGTGGCTTCCAGAGTCGTTAAGACCTTTGCGGGAAATTCCTGCGCGAGCCAGTTGGCGGCGAGAAGCGCCATCTTCCTTCGTGCTACCGACTGATCGGACAACCAGGAGGAAACACAGGGAAGTACGCCGCTTTCGGTCGTGAAGAATTGGGCCTCCACCCGCGCCAGCACCGCAAGCGGAACCAAATTAAATGAAAATGGATCTACCTGGCTCAAGCAGAGATAAAATTCCGGAAACCGCGCTTCGAAAGATTCTATCCACTCACGCATTTTTGCTCGGCTTCGTTCCAACAGAGCTCGATCCATCGCAGAAATTCGAAACAGCGCGTGCTCGAGTACACCCAGCGCAAAATCGATGTTGAAGGCTTGGCCACCCGCTACGAGCCTGTCGAGCAGATCGATTATGCGGGCATTGTCTTTCGTCCAGGCCCTGATCATAGCCCACTGAACTATTCGATATTCAATCTGATATGCGAAAAGCCGGACCTCGCGCCCATCGGGGCTTGCCTCAACGCGAATACTGGATAGGAATAAGAGCGCATCGAAGTTACTTTCCAGGGCGGCGGCCGAGGTATCGCCGAGAATTTCGCGCACCGCCGGCTGATACTGCGCAACTTCCCTTTTAGACTTTTGCCAGGGGTAGAAGAGCCCCTCGGGACCATAGTTGGCGCCGAAGAACAGCGGCCCCTCGAGTTCTATCGCATCACGAAGCGCTCTCGCGATACCATGGATATCCAATGTGTCCGGGGCTTCCGTCATGGCCCGAACCAGGAAGTCGCGGGCATCGGCTAGCGCAGTCGTTTTGTCCGCCGTACTGAAACCCACGGCAAAAAAATAGATCAACCCGGTGGCCGACGCGCCCTTCGTCATGACTCCACCTTTGACGGCGTCGAGGACCATTGAGTTCATCTTTTCTAGCGAGCTAAAATTTCGAGCGTGGAACATCAGGCAGTGCGTGCTCCGACGACGAATGTCAAAGCTATCGTCGAAAAGACCTTTAATCGCATAAGACAATACGCCTTCGGTCTCGAAGCCAAGATCGAGGACGAGACCTACTGCGGAGGCATGACCGTCATCGACCAGAGCAAGCGCCTTGCTCGCATTCTCGCCGGATTCGAAGATTACCTCGCGCAAAACATCCTTCCCGAACGAAGCAACTGGTTGCTGGTGGTGCCGGACAAGGAGAGCTATGTCACGACGGCGCTCTACATCGTTGCTGGAAATGTATTCCATCACGAACGCGTTCTTTAATCCTTGATAGAAGCAATAGTGAGCCTCTCGAAAACGATTCAGAGTCGATTCAAGGAAAACCATGAATGCAGTCTTTTCAACGGAAAATATCTGGTAATGCAGCCGTAAACCGAGCAGGTATTCGTAAAACCGTTCGTATGTAAACTTAAAGCGAGTTGATAAGCTCTCCATAGGAGAGATCACCTGCTCGTCCTCCAGTATGGTCAAAGGGTGTTCAGAGTGGAGCCGCCCCGCCATCTGTTGCTGCGCGAGCACAGCCAAATTGCTATCAGTGCGTACTGCTCGATAAAAGAATACATCGCTAGCGCTCCCCCCTGCCAAAAACGCTTCCAAGCGCTGATCAATGAGGCAATCCAAGAAATCGATCAGCGGAGTCTGGCGGTAACGGCGACGCAACGCGTCCATGACTTCGCGGAAAACTAGGACGGCAGGAGCAAACTGAGGAAGAACGGAGTCACGATAGACTTCGGAAATGAACCGTAGCATTAACGGGTCACGAATATGCTCGCGCAAAGAAACCGATAGTGAGTGGTAATTTGACTTGAGGTGAAATGTATTGCAATACGCGTCATAGGCTGATCTGGCCTCGGCTGAGCTAAATTTTGAGAGTAGGAACAATTTTCGATCCGCGTAAATTTCAACGGGAAGATCATTAGACGGATTCATGCGCGCGTCCCAAAAGACGCGGCGGCAGGAGAAAAGAAACTTGATATTGTCCGGCAGTGTGTGGACCAAACTCTCAATTTCGTATCTAATGATGAGAGGATCGAGCGAGGTACTTTCATTAAGAGCATCGATAACGATCAGCAATCGAGCCGATTTCTGGCTGAGGGTCAAGGCGATCCGCTGCAACACTGTGTGCAAGTCCGAGGAATCGACGGCGAGATCTAGCGCCAACTTTTCAGCTAGCGATCTCGAGCTATGAAAGCTCTGCGCGTCGTAGTAAATATATATATCATCGCCCGATCTATTGTTGTGTTCATAGAGCTGAAATAGCAGGGTGGACTTGCCACTGCCCGATTCGCCGATAATGGCTAAAATTCGAGCTCCGCGACGCGCGAAGGTTTCGAAATCAGGCCCCGTGTCTGGACGCGCAATGGTAGGAATATGAACCCCGTACCTTGCACGCTCTCCACCACGCATTCGATTCAAATATCGTGTGCGCGCCGGTAGTGATGCGCTTTGAGCACATTCTCGAATGGCCCACCCAGAGCTAATTACCAGATTAGGGTCCACATTGCGCAAGTGGCGTGCAAAAGCGGCCTCGAATTCGGTATTTTTGGCCGAAAAGGCTTCTACGAAGTCGGAGATAAACTCCGAGAATGTCTTAGGAAGCCAGTAGAAATTGCGTTGGCTGATTTGCGCGATACTTTGATCAATGGGATTGACGGGCGCCACCACGAAAATCGGGTGTTTGGATACGCTTCTGATTAGCAATCGCAATATCGGCGCATCATGCAGTCCATAGCCGATGAACAGGGTGGTCCTACCGAGCAATTGGATGAGCTTGCTTTCGGTATATTCATCGAAAGGCATTTCCGTCGCATCGAATATTGGACTGTTGGACGTTAAGTCTCCAAATAGCTTTACGACTACCGGTGCGCCTCGATGGGTGTAGAGGGGAATCGCCTGAAACATCTGCGTAATTTCACTGATTACGGCGGATTTCCGCAAAGAGAACATCCTAGGATCTTTTTCAGGTATACTCTTAGTAACAGCGGAAAGAGCTTTATACATTAGGTCGTCGAAATTTGTCGTCAGGTACATTGTCATGTTGATGGCGGGGAACAAACTCATGGTCACCGAGGCGAGCTGAAGGTGCGAAATGCCCGGATTACCGTAAAGATAAGAGGTCAGCCGTACCGATAGGATCGATTCTTGCTCCCAGCGCTTCAGTACATGCAAGAAGGCACTCATTCGATCGTCTGTGACATCGATTCCTTCGTCGCGCAGAACACGGCTAATTAGCGTGTCGAAATCAGGAAACGGAGCATCGCCCTGTGAACCCTCGACGGAACTACCTGCGCCTAAAAAAACCGCTAAATTGCCTTCGGACTGCAGAGTATTCACGAGGTGGACGATAGGATTGGTTCTAGCTGTCATTTGATGCACGATAATTCCTAGTTATCCTCAGGTTGCGCGTTGAAGTAGACTTGGATTTTTCTATCATATTTGAGATTGCAATCAAGCATTGACCGAGGAGCGGTGCCGCACGCACATTGACCGCCCCTGCCCGCCCGGCTACCCCGCGGCCGGCGGAGGCGGCCGATGCAGGACGTGAAGGAACGGGTCGCGCTCGGGTCGGTCGCGGTGTCGGCCGGGCTCACCCTTGCCAAGGCGGTGGTGGGGCTCGCCTCGGGCTCGCTC
>JAMXLL010000309.1 GCA_024281015.1 Candidatus Binataceae bacterium | reverse complement strand
AAACCGCAAACGAGCGCTCCCTGGTCAGCTCATCGAGCGGTCCTGTGATCGCGATCAAAATCGCCACTATGGCGGCAATGAAAGCAGCGCCTTGCCGGACGGTTGGACGCCGCCGGAGCGCGAGAGAAGCGCCGACGTAGATTGCTGCCAGCAGGAACGATGCAATAAGAGTTGACGAATCAGCTTGCCACATAAACTCGAAATGATTGCGAGGCGCAGCTCAGAGCGCGCTATGTTCACCCAGATAGTAGAACAGCAAGATCAGTGAAATCACGATCAGCGCTGCCAGCGTCAGTGGAAAGAGAAACAGACCAGAATAGACCCGGCTATCGAAATGCAGGTGCATGTAGAAGGCGGCGACCAGGATAAATTTAAGGATTGCGAGGATTATCAGCAAAGGAACCAGGATCGCCTGCAGGAAAGGTGCGTAGAAGACACCAATCTCGAAGGCGGTCAGAATCGTCAGAATAATTGCGACAATGATATATGTCGCCGCCTGCGGATGATGCTCCTCGGCCGGATGTGCGCGTCCGACAGCGGGTTCGACCGCGTGCTCGTTCATGCGTGCTTAATTGTCCTCATCAGGTAGACCAATGTGAAAATCACGACCCACACGATATCGACGAAATGCCAGTAAAGCCCCCCGATTTCGACAGCTAACGATCGCTTCATATCTATCTTGCCCAAGGCTCCGGCAACCGCAAGCGCAATCAACCAGCAAACGCCGATAAACACGTGGAAGCCGTGGAAACCGACCAGCGTGTAGAAGCACTGGCTGAAGAGATTGCTGTTGAAGACCATCCCCTCGTTAAGCCAGAAGTCGCCAAATTCGTAGACCTGGCCGCCGAGAAAAATACAGCCAAAAATTGCCGTGCCAATCAGCCAGAAGGTGCCCCAGAACTTGTCGTTGCGTTGAAAACCGGCCAGCGCCAGAACCATCAGCAGGCTCGACATCAGCAGCACGAAGGTGCTGAAAGAGGTCAGCGGAATGTTCAGGACGTCAGCATCGAAAGGTCCCGTACTGCGCGCCTTGTAAACCATATAGGTCGAAATAAGGCTGGCGAAGAACACGCATTCTGAACCGATAAAGCTCCAAATCCCTACCTTGCGGCTGTCAAGTCCGAGAAAACTCTCCGCCACCGCATGCGGATCTTCGCGCCCCCAGCTTGGGTATTCGAAAGCGAGCGAAATGGCCGAGATCGCCAGCAGCAATCCACCCATGAGCACCACCCGGTACCACTCGACCAGCATCCCAACTCCCATCCCGAAGATGCCCAGGGCGATAAATACCGGATAAAGCGAAGGTGCAGGAATATGAATCTTACTTATGTCGACCAGCGATGGCGCAACCGCAGCGGCGTTGGGTTGCTCGAGACCGGTCGCTTCGACGTTGCCATACTTGGCCACCCAGAAAGGATCGCGCGCTGTAACTGTCGGCACTGTCGCGAAATTATAGACCGGCGGAGGGGTCGGAACTGACCATTCGAGCGTGCGAGCATCCCAGGGGTCAGCCGGGGCGCGCTCACCGTTTTGGAGGCTCCAGAAGACGTTTATCGCCAGGATAATGAACGAAAGCGCGATGACATAGGCATTGATGGTTTCCCAGTAGTTCCAGAAGTCCCAGCCCATATGAGGCGCATAGGTGTAGATGCGCCGCGGCATTCCGAGTTCGCCAAGGAAATGCATTGGAAAGAACGTCGCATTAAAGGACCAGACCCCCAGCCAAAAACCCCATTTCCCCAACTTCTCGTTGAGCATGCGTCCGGTGATCTTGGGAAAATACATAAAGAAGGCGCCGAGAATGGCGAAGAGTGCGCCCAAACCCAGTACATAATGAAAATGGGCGACGATTATATAACTGTCGGTTTGTTCGAGGTCGATCGGCGGGCTGGCGTGCATGATACCGCTCAGGCCGCCAATAGTGAACTGAATTACAAATGCCAGCGCGTATAAAAATGCCGTCGAAAATTGCAACCGGCCGCCCCAGACCGTCGCAATCCACGAGAAAATCTTGATGCCGGTCGGAATCGCGATAAGCATCGAGGTTATCGCAAAAGTGCTGTCCGCAATCGGCCCCATGCCGGTTGCAAACATATGGTGGCCCCAGACCCCGTATGACAGAAATGCGATCAGGATCATTGAGTAGGCCATCATCGGATAGCCGAACAATGGCTTGTGACTAAACACCGGAATGATTTCAGAGATGAGGCCGAACGCCGGCAGTATCATGATGTAAACTTCGGGATGACCGAAGATCCAGAACAAATGCTGCCACAACATCGGCGTCGCGCCGGCGATTACCCGGTAGTAATGAGTATCGAAGTAACGGTCCATGAACAGGAAGATCAAACCGACCGTCAGCGCCGGAAAGGCCAGGAGGATCAGGATCGTAGTCACGAGCAGCGACCAGATAAACATTGGCATCCGGAAGAAGGTCATGCCGGGCGCGCGCATATTGATGATGGTGACGAAGAAATTCAGTGCGCTCATTACCGACGACACGCCCAGGATCAGCAGGCCAACGTCGTAGAAATCGATATTGAGTCCCGGTGAGTAGAAGCTCTCGGTCAGATTGGCGTAACCAAACCAGCCGTCGTTGGGCAACCCGCCCCAGATCCAGCCGAGATTGATGGTGATCGCGCCCAGTAGAAAAACCCAGTAACTCAGCGCATTCAAACGAGGAAAGGCGACGTCACGCGCGCCAATCTGTAATGGAATCAGGAAATTGCCGAAAAAGCCGGTTTCCAAGGGCATGATGACGAGAAAGATCATCGTCAAGCCATGCATGGTGAAGAACTGATTATACTGATGCGCGGTCAGAAAATGGTTATTCGGCACCATTAATTGGGTGCGGACCAGCAGCGCCTCTGCGCCGGCGAACACCAGCATTACCAGGGCGGTAACGCCATAGAGGACGGCGATACGTTTATGGTCGATCGTGGTCAGCCATCCGTAGATGCCGCCGCCTTCGAGATAGTTGAGCTCACGTACGTATATGGGTTTTGGTTGCGCAGCCATGATGCGTCCTACTTCAGGCTCTCCAGGTAAGCCACCAATTCATTCATTTCGCGGCCACTGAGTCCGAGGGTTGGCATATTGGCCCCGGGCTTCACGTCATCTGGGTTGCGGATCCACATCGCAACGTTTTGCGGTGTGTTGTCCATAATCGATCCCGCCATGGTGAGGCGGCTGCCAAAATGGGTGAGGTCGGGCCCGCGGAAGCCGTAGGTATATTGTTTAGAAAAACCCGATACCCCTCTAATCGTATGGCAAATCGCGCACGGCGCGTTGGCAAAGATCTTTGCCCCGGCGGCGGCGGGACCGGACGTGGGCTTGACAGGCGGTTGGAGTTGATGTGCCACCCATTTCTGAAAATCCGCCGGCGACTGGACGAAGACCCGAAACCTCATGTTGGCATGAGAATCGCCGCAGAATTCGGTGCATTGGCCATAGTATTCTCCCGGCACGTTGGCGACCAGGGTGATCTGGTTCTCCTGCCCGGGCACGACGTCACGTTTGCCGCCGACCTGCGGCATAAAAAAACTGTGAATCACGTCTTTCGAAAACATTTGGAAGTGAATCATCTGACCGGTTGGAATATGCAGCTCATCTGCAGTCTCTACCCCGAGGGTGGGATAATGGAATTCCCACCACCATTGATGAGCAATCACTTCGATTGGCAGGGCGTTTTTGGGCCACGTGTACGGCTGAGTCTTTATTATGACGCGAACGGTGGGAACCGTAATCGCCAGCAGGATGAGGGCTGGGATTATGGTCCAGGCCATTTCGAGATACATGTCGGAGTGCTTGACCGAGGGCCGCCCCCCTGCGCCGGTTCGAGTTGAAAAAACCGCGATGGCCAGGAGCATCGCAACGACCACTACTATCAAAACAATAATGTCAAGAACCGTGACTTCGACGAATAAATCGTAAAACGCCTTGGTCAGGTCGGAGGTCGGCGCCAAGGTATCAAGGGGATAAGGCGCTTTCGGCTTGCATCCACCAAAAGCCAGCGCGACGGTCGCGAAGACCATAGTTGCGAGCGTAGATTTCCGCGAACCTACCGTCATCAATCCTACTCCATCCGGGGCTGAAGCTCCGGGGATATCGGGTCAAACGCCGCGACCGCCACCCGTCTGAGTCCAGGAATCGCGCAAAGGAGAAAGATGCCGAGGAATCCCGCCGTAATCGTCAATTCGATCCAGCCGAACGGTAGACGGTCGCGTGACAGCGATGGCACCACCAGAATAAAATTCAGAATCCATACTCCAATGAGGCCGAGTAACGAGACGCTCCCCAGTATCATGGGCGTGCGTTTGGGCCGCACACCGAGTAGCACCAGGAAAGGGATCACCCATATAAGAATGGGTGTGGACCAGGATAAAAGTGTCCACGGAGCGTGCCAGAAGCGCTGCACGATAAAGAACGTCTCGGCAGGGATATCGCCGTACCAGATCACTAAGTATTGAGCGAACCCCGTGTACATCCAGAAAATCGAGAAAGCAAATATCATTTTGCCGATATCATGCAGCACGCCAGGTGAGGATGCAGAGGTGCCGGGACCAAATGCACGCCGAAGCATAACTGCGATAAGTCCCATTGCCACTGTTGCACTCCAGAAATCGGTGGCGAAATACCACCATCCAAACAGAGTGCTATGCCATTTCGGCGAAAGGGACATGATCAAGTCGAACGCCAGTAGCGAATAGATGAAGCAGTAAAGGATAGCGACCGCCGGAGCCAGGCGCCGAATCGCCACCGGCGGCATATCAATCTCACCGAAGCGGCTGGCCCAGGAATGAGCCGCCGGCCGGCGCGACAATGACACGAACCAGAGGCTTATTACGGTCATTACCAGCAGTGCAATTCCATCGCGGGCGAACAGAAACGGCACGTTGAGCCATATCTGCTGCTTAGGCGACGGGTGAAGAATCCACGGGAAGATTGAAGCCCGACCGAGGAAAATGCCCCAGAACAGGATGAAGCCGATGCCGAGATACAAGCTGAAGGCTTCGGCCATACGGTAGTGCGTAGAGCCTGCCCATCGTGCCTGGGTTAAATAAAAAGACGCCGAGCAGACCACTCCGCCCTGCGCAACTCCGTTGAAAAACAGGAAATTAACCAGCCATATCTCCCACACTCGCTGGCTGCGGCCGAGGATGAGCGCGACGATAAACCCTGCAACACCGATTACCGACAGGACCAGACCAACGGTATTCAGCGTGGCCAAATTCAGCTCTGACGGCTGACGCAATGGTCTAAGCGCTGCTGCCCCGAGCGACGCCGGTTGCTGAGAGGTCATTTGCTGTTCCATGCGATGGGCTGTCCAGTTTGCTTTTGCCCGACTTCGTCAATGATGTTCGGCGGCCGCTTCTTCCAGGATCTCGCGGGTAATATCTTCTGCGCCGGCATCGCGTAGAACCGTCTCGACGCGAGCAGCCGCACCTTCGTCGCAGTGTACCACCACGCCAAATTTGTCTTCGGAGAAGCGCGAACGGTATCCCGCTAAAGGTTCGAACACCGGCATCCTGCTAAGGATAAAAAACCCTGCCAAACCGGAGAGCCCGCCGATGAGGATCATCAGCTCGAACATAATGACAATATAAGGTGGGACGGAGATGATGGGCCTGCCACCGGCGACCAGATTCCACTCCCAGGAAGTACCAAACGTCAAAGCAATTGCTGAAAGGACTCCGATAATTCCACCGAAGAGCTGCCAGTAACGGACCGGACTGCGGCCCCAGGCGCGCACATGATCAACCGCCTCCATAATCTTTTCACTGGGGAAGGGAAAGAAGGCACGAAATTCATGGACGCGTGCGTCATGCAGCGCGAGAATTCCGCGCGCACATTCCTCGTCATTATCGAACGTCGAAATTACCGCCACTTCGCTCATGCTGCCTTCCGATAAGGGTAGGTGCTGCGAACCGCCTGCCTTAGCCAGGTTATTCCTTCCTTCATCTCCGTCATTGATACGATCGGCATAAACTTGGCAAACAGCGAAAAGTTCATCAGAAACCAACCGAAGCTGCCAGCAGTTATCACCATTTCAGTCACGTGCGGAGTGTAGAAGCGCCATTGGGACGGCATCGTGTTAGTGGCTAGCGATCCGGCGATGATTACGAAGCGTTCCAGCCACATTCCGATGTTTACAAAAATCGAAATGATAAATAGCCAGACCGTATTAGTGCGAACCCGCGGACTGAAGAGCAATAATGGAATTATGCAGTTGCAGGTCACCATGATCCAGAAGAAGTAGCCTTGGGGGCCGAAATATCGCTGATGAAAAGTAGCCAGTTCCAGCGGGTCTTGCGAGTACCACACCATGAAAGACTCAACGCCATATGAGTACGTAATGATCAATGATGTGAGCAGAATGATCTTCGCAAGATTGTCGAGATGCCAGATAGTCACCAGATCCTTCAGCCGCCAAAACTTACGGATCGGGATGATCAGAGTCAGCACCAGCGCGCAGCCGGAGAAGATTGCTCCAGCAACGAAATAAGGAGCGAAGATCGTGCTGTGCCATCCCGGCAACTGGGTCATTGCAAAATCCCATGACACTACGCTGTGCACGGACAGCACGAGAGGGGTAGCAAAGCCCGCCAGCAGCAGGTAGACCATTTGGAAATTGCGCCATTGGCGGTCGGTCCCCTGCCAACCGAATGAAAAAATAGTGTAGAGAATCTTGCGCCAGCCGGTCGCCAACTCGCGCGCGTTGGCACAGTCGGGAATCAACCCGGTAAACAGAAACACCGCGCTAATCGTAAAATAGGTGCCGATTGCGAAGAAATCCCACACCAGCGGTGAGCGGAAATCTGGTTGCAGGTAGCGCTCATTGGGATACGGCACAACAAAATAAAAGAACCACAGCCGGCCCAGGTGAATTAGCGGGAACAAACCCGCCGTCGCGACCGCGAAGATGGTCATGGTCTCCGCACAACGGTAAATAGCCGTGCGCCATCGTGTTCGGAACAGAAACAGAATTGCTGATATCAGGGTTCCCGAATGGGCAATTCCTACCCAAAATACGAAGTTGGTAATATACGGCGCCCACATCGTAGGTTCCGTCAGACCAGTCACCCCGAGGCCCTTGTAAACCTGGTTGGTCCAGAATCCGATGCCGAGCGCAGTCACGAAGGCGCAGAACAGAACCCATAGCCAGTATGTCAAACCGCCGGGCGCCAACGCGCGCTGGACCTGGCGGTCCACGTCGATGTAACTGGGGTGTACGGTAGTCTCAACCGCAGCTGCCATTACGACTTCTCCGTGGGGCGATACAGCGAGCGCAAATAGGTGATCTGAGGTAGGGCATTAAGCTCTGGAAGCATCGTGTAAGCCCGGGCTCTGTTGTCCGTCCGCCGCTTTACCATCGCGCTGCTATGGTCGTTGAGGTCGCCAAAGGTAATTGCCCGGCTGGGGCAGGCCTGGGCGCAGGCCGTGATCACCTCGCCGTCCTTCAATTCGCGTTCCTCGGTGCGCGCATCGATCTCGGCCGCGGTTATGCGCTGGATGCAGAAGGTGCATTTTTCCATGACCCCGGCGCCGCGCACGGCAACATCCGGATTGAGTTGCAGATTCAAGGGCTCCGGCCACTCTGGCGCGAACCAATTGAACCGGCGCACCTTGTATGGGCAGTTGTTCTCGCAGAACCGCGTGCCGATGCAGCGATTGTAAATCTGGGCGTTGAGTCCCTCACGGGAGTGCACTGAAGCGAAGACGGGACAGACCGGTTCGCAGGGTGCATGATCGCACTGCTGGCACAGGATCGGGGCGAGATACAGGTTCGGCGACTCGTGGAATTCGTCAGGAGGCGGAATAAAGCGCTCGATGCGCAGCCAGGACATTATATGCCCTTCCTGGACGCGCTCCTTGCCGACAATCGCCAGGTTATTCTCCGCATAGCAGGCGGCCACACAAGCGCTGCAGCCAGTGCACGCGTTGACATCGATCGTCATACCCCACTTGTGGCCCGGGTAGGCGATCGGGTTGTACATCTCGTACGGTCGCGGTGGCATCTCTTCTTCGGACTCATGCTGGATAGCAGGCTTCCGGCCGCTCGCCAGTTCCTCCACGCTCATTGCTTCGATAATCGAACGCCGCATCATGTCACTGTTGCCAAGCGGCGTGGTCAGCATGTAGCGCTTCTCGGTAATTCGCGCCTGCACCGACGCCGTCCGGCTGCCTTCGGGCAAAAACGCCCAAAGGTTGACACCGCGATTTTTTGCATAGCGTCCGTAAGCCGAATGGCCCTGGCCTATTGGCATCGCCAGGACCCCGGGCTTTACCAGCGGGGTGATGTGTACCGCGGCTTCGAAATTTCCATTCGGAGTCGATATTTCGACGACGTTAATCCCGGCGTACAGGTAATGGATGTCGTAGTTTTGCTTAAGGCCCAGACGGGATGCGGTCTCGGGGTGCATTTCGACCCAGGTATCCCAAACGATCTGAGTGATCGGGTCCGGAATTTCCTGCAACCATGGCTTGTCTGCGCCGCGCCCATCGTAAAGGAAGATATGTGGGAATGCTGCGAGGGAGAGAGTGCCCGGCTCGGGAGTTCTGATCTGAACCTTTTGCTTCAGGACTGCCGCGTTGAGTTTGACGGTGGCGGATTTTGCTTGTTGGAAGACACCGCCGGCACGGAGCGCCTGACTCCAAAAATCTGTCGCATTAGTGTCGGCGGCAATTTTGCCCTGTAATTGCTGCCAGGCAGAATTGACCGCGTCGGAAGTGTTTTCCCACGTGATTTTCTGTCCAGCAGCACCGCCCGCCAGGTGCGCCGATTCGATGAGGATGTCGTGGAGCGGCTTACTGGGAAAGACCGGTTGCATCACCGGCTGACCGATTTGATAAACCCCAGCCCGGGGCTGGCTGTCCCGCCAGCTTTCCAGCGGGTGATGGGTCGGCATGAGGAGGTGGGCGCCGTCGGCGCTCTCGTCAGGGACTTCGCCAAACCAGACGACGAACTCGGCTCGTTTGAGGGCCGCGCCTGCATTCCACGATGCTGGCATGGAGTACGCCGGGTTGGCGCCGCCGGCCACAATAGCTACGTCAACTCCTCCGTTATGAATCGAACGGATTGCGGCGAGCGCATTTTGCGGCGTCGTTAATGCCTCGGCAGGCGGGTTTTCGTGGAAAACCAGCGTGCGGCCCAGGTTACCCGTAACCGCGTTCAGCACGTAAGCCGCAATGTACGTTTGCGGGTCATCGCCCCCCGCCAAGGCCACAGCACCATCGGACTGCCCAAGCCAGGAGGCGAGTCTGGTGATTAGCTCGGCGGGGACGCCGGCCGCCTCGCCAACCGTATGCGGGTCATAGGGTGCGACGAATTGCTTCAACGCAGCTGCATCGATATTGGCGTTCTGGGCAACCCATCCCTGGTTCACGAGGGCGTTGAGCACGCCCATCGCCACCACGCTCTCGGTGCCTGGATATGCTTGTACCCATTGGTCAGCTTTCGCCCCGGTGGTACCGAGTCGAGCGCTGACATATGCGCATTTTCCGATCGAGACCGCGCCTTTGCGTATTTTGGGCCGACGAAACTCTGCATATTGGCGGGAGTACTCGACCGGCGAGCCCCAGGTTTCAAGGAAGTCGGCGCCAAAAGAGACAATGGCCTCGGCCTGGTCGAGACGATAGATGGGCAGGTCGCGTCGCCCAAAACAGGCTTGGGCCGCCGCGCGCGCCGGCTCCTCACCGATACGTTCCCAGAATACGGCCAGGCCGGAGCCCCAGGTCTGCAGCCAAAGTCGAGTAATATTGTCAAGCACCGGTCCGTTCGATGAACCGATAAAGGCTATGCGGTCCTTCCCGGCTCTGGCTGCTGCTTGCAGATGTTCGTTAAACTGCCTGATTGCCTCGTCCCAGGAGATTTCCTGTAAGGAGCCATCGGCCGCGCGCGCCATCGGTTTGGCAAGGCGGTCGGGATTGTACAAGCCTTGCAAAGCCGCCTGTCCGCGGGCACAGATTGAGCCCTGACTGATTGGATCGGCAGGATTGCCTTCCAGCTTGATTACGCGCCCTTCGCGCACTTTGGCGATAATGCCGCATCCGGCGCGGCATTCGTTGCACGTCGTAGCATAGAAGGTCGGCACGCCAGGGATTACGTTCTCATCCGGGACCACGTAGGGAATTATCTTGCGCGCGGCAGGCTCGCAGCCCGGAATCGCGGCCGCGGCCCCGGCAGTTGCCGCAAGCTTCAGGAATGACCGCCTGGAGAACCCCTCTGACATTGGATTCCTCACTCAGTGATGGCAAACAAAACAGTCCTGGGTGGCGCCGCGCTTGACGTGGCAGTCGATGCAGAAACCCATGTTGATTTCGTACACCGGCACCACTCGATCCATCGTCTCAACTGGCCCATGGCATTCCTGGCAGGCCACGCCGGCCCAGATGTGCGGTTTGTGGACGAACTTAACGAAATCAGGTAACGCGTAGACTCGATTCCAGCGAATCTCGAATGGCGGCTGATGGTTGTCGGTCCAAGCCCGTGTAATTGGCTCGATCCCGCCTAGCAGAGCGCTACCATGGCAGCCGACGCATCGCTCAACCGGCGGCACCCCTGACATTGACGATCTCCGCGCGTATTCATGGCAGTACTGACAGGGAATTTTGTTGATCCCCGCATGCACACGATGGCTGAACGGAATCGGTTGTTCGACATCAGAGCGCGGCGCCCATGGCCGTTGTGAAAAGGCCACAGTTGCAACTCCACCCGCAAACAAGAGCAGCGCGACAGGTATTATTAGGCGGTTCATCGTCGCTTCTTCACGTCACGGCTGCACCAGCCGCGGCTGCTAGCTCATATGGCCGAAGCCGCCTCCGCTGGTATACGGCACATCTCACGGACTTCACGTGGCAGACTCAAGGGCTTCGCTTCACCGGCTCGGCTAGGTTGCGCGAGGTACCGTTCCAGAGCAGACAATAGTGACTGCCTTTAAGGCGCGCTCCTGCCGGTACGCGATAATCGCCTGCCGGTAAACAAACGCGAGAATAACTAACATTCGGATGGGCGTTCCGCAAGCAGAGATAATATTTGATTTGCGGCAAAATGAAGTCGGCCAAACCCGAGTGAGCCGAAGCACGCCAGGAGTTATCTTCAGCAGCTAAACGCCCGCCAGAGCCAGGCTCCAATGACTGTAACTGCCGTGTCCACAGGCGCGCGAGGAGCTGCTAATTCGATCCGGCGATGTTCATGACCCGGAGCCGGGTATCTGGGCGGCCGGCAAAAGGCCGTTTCGGCGCCATCTAAAGTATGTTAGTTACTTTAATATCCTTGAGTTTCGGAGCGCGCAGCGCCACGTGCAGATTAAGCTTGCCTCGCGATTAAGCCTGTTACCGCCCTACCTTTTTGCCGAGCTGGATCGGCTCAAGCGCGAAGTGCAGCAAAGTGGCGTCGACGTTATCAGCCTGGGAATTGGCGATCCGGATCTACCGACTCCGCCCTACATCGTGAAGGCGTGCCAGCAAGCAGCCGAGCTGCCGCCGAATCATCGTTATCCCGATTACCAAGGGCTTGAGCGTTTTCGCGAAGCCGCCTGTGGTTGGTACAAGTCAAGGTTTGGCGTTGTGCTCGACCCTCGCACTGAAGCGTGTGCATTGATTGGCTCCAAGGAAGGAATAGCTAATTTCCCGGTGGCGGTGGTTGACCCCGGTGATTTCGTGCTGATCCCCGACCCCGGTTATCCGGTGTTCTACTCGGGATGCGTATTTAATGGGGGCCAGCCCTATTTCATGGCGCTGCGCAAGGAAAATAATTTTCTTCCGGATCTGAGTGAGATCCCGGCTGAAATCGCGCGCCGCGCCAAGCTGATGTGGCTCAACTATCCCAACAATCCCACCGCAGCGACCGCCGACGAGACGTTTTTTCGCCGCGCCATAAAATTTTGCCTGGATAACAACATCATCCTTGCGCATGATATGGCGTATTCAGAAATTGTTTTCGACGGCTATCGCGCTCCAAGCGTGCTCGAGTTCGACGGTGCGCGGGAATGTGCTATCGAGTTTCACTCGCTCTCGAAAACCTACTCGATGACTGGCTGGCGCGTCGGGTTTGCGGTCGGCAACGCGCGATTAGTCGGCGCACTGGGAACCGTAAAGACTAACGTCGATTCGGGCGTATTCCAGGCAGTGCAGGAAGCGGCAATCGCGGGCCTGACCGGTCCTGAAGACAGCCTGCGCCAGTATTGTTCGATCTATCAACAACGGCGGGACCTTATGGTAGAGGCGTTGCGCGCCATCGGTCTGGGCTGCGAATTGCCGCGCGCCACCTTTTACGTTTGGGCCAGCGTCCCACGGGGCTACACCTCGGCCTCGTTTACCGAACGCCTGTTAAAGGAAACCGGCGTGGTGATTACGCCCGGTTCCGGATTTGGCAAAAGTGGTGAAGGGTATGTTCGTTTTGCCCTAACGGTGCCGAACGAACGTTTGCGTGAAGCGGTGGAACGAATCAAGGCGCTCCGGATATAGCGGCGAGGATGCCCAATCGGGCCTTCATCGGATTAGGCACTAATCTCGGCGATAGAGCCGCCAATTATCGGCAGGCGATTCAGCACATCAGGCAACTGCCGGAGAGCCGTATTGTCCGCCTTTCTTCCATCTATGAAAGCGAGCCGGTGGGCGACATCGAAGGTGTGTTCCTCAACGGAGTGGTGGAACTTGAAACAGACATGGCGGCGGATGTACTGATGCGGCGCCTGCTCGCGGTGGAACGCAAGATGGGGCGGCGGCCAGTTGTGGCGCGCAAGAAACCCGCCCAACACCGCAAGTACCGGCCGCGTGTGATTGATCTGGATTTGCTCTTTTTCAACAGAGAGATTATCCGAACCCTCACTCTCACCGTGCCCCATCCGCACCTGCACGAGCGACGCTTCGTTTTGGCGCCGATGGCCGAACTGGCGCCCGCTCTGATTCACCCTGAGCTCAATGTTACTATCTCTGAGCTGTTAGCCGGTCTCAAATCGCCGCAGCGAGTAAGCCTGGCGCGTGCCGACTTGCTTCGTCCCGCGTCCTCACGAGAGGTACTTACACGATGAAGTTCTTCATCGATTCTGCCGACGTTAACGAAGTCCGCGAAGCAGTCGATTGGGGCTTAGTGGACGGGGTTACCACTAACCCCAGTCTAATCGCCAAGACTGGCCGTCCGTATGCGGACGTGTTGCGCGAACTATGTCAGACTGTTGATGGACCGGTAAGCGCCGAAGTGGTGGCACGCGAGGCGCCCCTGATGGTGGAAGAGGGGCAAAAACTTGCGCGCCTGGATTCGAAGATCGTTGTCAAATGCCCCCTCACGGTTGAGGGGCTGAAGGCGACGAGGGCCCTATGCAGCCGTGCTATCCGGGTCAATGTGACTTTGATCTTCTCTCCACTGCAGGCTTTGGCGGCGGCTAAGTGCGGGGCGGCCTACGTTTCTCCCTTTGTGGGACGACTCGACGATATTGGCCAGGACGGCTTCACCGTCGTGGAACAGATCGTCAAGATCTTCAGGAACTACGCTTTCTCTACCGAGGTGCTCGTTGCCTCGGTGCGCTCCCCCAATCATCTGCTGCGCGCAGCCGAAGCCGGAGCTCACGTAGCAACCTTGCCCTTCAACGTCATCAAGCAAATCCTCAAGCATCCATTGACTGATTTGGGACTGGATAATTTTCTGGCCGACTGGCACAAAACCCGCCAAAAAATATAGCAGCGCAGATACGACAGCGCCGCGAGCGACGCAAAACTGCGCCGCATGGCACCTCCATTCAGACCAGCTTGGGGGACATCCCGGCCACCTAGCTATAGCGAGTTGTTGCCCCTGACCAGCCCAAGTTGCTTTCAGCTAATTGTGACCGGCAGGCCATCAAGGGCCTGACTACGAAACGCACTGACAGATGACCAGCAGATGAGCGAATGCCCGCATGATGGGCATCAGATTGCTGCATCTCGCAATGTTTGCATCGCGGCTTTAGTGGCATCCGCATTGCTCCAACGGGCCGGACTGCGTTGCCAATTCCCGGCAAGTTGAGCCGCTCTGTTTCGCGCAGAGCTCCAAAGGAGAACCAATGGCTGCCGCTGCTGAAGCACCAAAGATGAAACCGACGCTCGGTCTGACCGGCGTCACTGTAAACGCGATGGCCCTGATCGCGCCGGGAGCGTTCCTCTGGATTACATTCGTAATCCAAGCGGGGTACGTGTTCCCGTCGGCCTTGGCAATGTGGGCTGGGATTGTTTTTGCCCTGCTGCTCGCCTACGCCACCGCGATATCGTACGCGGAGTTATCCAAACTCTTTCCGGGCGCCGGTAGCTCGTACTTGTTCGCCGAGCAGGCATTTCTCAATACAACTCATGCCTACCGGTTCTCGCGCATTGCGAAATTTGTCATTGGATGGTCGTCGCATCTTTACTATTGGGTCTATCCGGGAGTGATGGTAGCGACGATGGGCGTGATGATGGGTTACATCATCGGCAATTTGGCCCCCGGCTTTATCAACGCGGCTATTCCGGGACCGGTCTTCATGGCGCTGATCGCGATAGGTTTCTCTTATTTTGTGGCGTGGATTGCGTTCAGGGGAGTGACGGGCTCAACCAATGTAAATCTCACTATCAATATCGTTCAGATCATCGCGCTTCTTTTCTTCGCCGCGCTCGCGATCTCATACCGGCTCGGACATCCCGAAGGTTCCACCGGCTTCGCGCTTGATGGCACTCACAAAATTCTACATTACGGTTTGACCGGCAACTCGCCATCACACCCGAGTGCACTTTCGGTCGTTATGCCGCACGGAGTGAGCTGGACGATGCTGCAAGCGACGATCGCAATCCTGTTGCTGGTGGGCTTTGAGTCGGTGACATCGCTAGGAGAAGAGGCCAAGAATCCCAAGAAGGACATTCCGCGCGGCGTCTTGCTATCGATCACGATCCAGTGCCTGATCATGTACCTAATCGAGTACTTCGCGGCGAATTATTTCTTGAACAGCGCTTACAGCCTAAACGATGCGAAGGGCTCGGCAGCACCGATCGGCGACATGATGACCATCGTGGGTAATGCGTTGTTGGGTGGTCATGGCCAGGCATTCATGCTGGTAGAAGCATTTACGGTTTTCCTGGCCTTGATCGGGACGACCCTGGCCTGCATCAACACCGGCGCGCGGGTCACCTACGCCATGGGGCGCGACGAGGAAGTTCCCGAGCATTTCGGGCTGCTGCACGGCGACAATCTGACACCCCATCGCGCGATTTGGACGCTGGCAACCATCTCGGCAGTATTGGGAGCATTCGGCGCATTGCTCTTCTTCGGCGGCGGTTCTGCCCCTGACGACAAAACGATAGCGGCGCTGCCCCATAACATCTGGTACCTGGTGGGCCTGGGCTCGAATGCGACGCTCTCATCGCTTCCCAATGGGCTACTCCTCATCACATTACTGTCGAACTTTGGCACTTTCGTGCTGTACGGCTTGACCAACATCATTTGCATAGTGGCATTTCGCGAGCACCACGAATTCAGCGGCTTCAAGCACATGGTCGTGCCGATTTTCGGCGCGCTGGCCAACTTTGCCTGCCTGGCCTTCTATATAATCGGGCCGCTCGAAGGCCTCGGCAGTGCTAAGGAACCGCTCCTGGCCGTGGCGTTTTCGGTAATTTGGGGAGTCTACGGCGCCATCTATTTCTCACGCAATTCGCGCCGTAAGGGCCGGGCCACCGTTCTGGTCGAAAAGCCGGCGTGAGGGTCTCCAAAGGGACCGTTTTTGGCACGGTTAACTGACTTTCGGAATGGCGGGCGGATCCGTGCAGGACGGGTCCGCCCGAAGTGTTCGACCGGTCATGATTAGGAATATGTCGTGACATCATCAGTTGACTAAATGTCAAGCTCAACGACATGACGCGCTGTGATGGTAAACTAATGGACTCCTCGGCTATAGCGGTGCCAACCGCAATCCGCTCCTTTGATCTGGCTTTGCTCAGTGATGTCGGCACCAATCGCGAAAACAACGAGGACGCCTGTGGCAGCCACGAAGAGGATGAGAGTTGTGTGGTCTTCGCGGTCGCCGATGGTGTCGGTGGTTATGAAGGGGGCGAGATCGCCAGTGCACAGGCAATCGAGGTAACCCTGCGTGCCTTCTCCGAGAGCCCGGCCGGATGGGATCCGGCTAAACGGCTTCATCGCGCTGTTCAGCGGGCAAATATCGAAATCCATAACCGCGCACTCACGGTCCCCGAACTTCGCCGCATGGCTACCACTCTCACCGCCGCAGTCGTCCACGCCGGTGTTTTGTATGCTGCTCATGTTGGTGATTGCCGCATCTACCACATCCGCCGCGGCAAGGTGCGGCAGATCACAAAAGACCACACGGTTGTCCAGGAGCGCGTGCGGATGGGTCTGATAAGTGCTGCCAACGCGCGCCGCCATCCCGAGCGCTCCGTTCTCAGCCGATGCCTGGGGCATGAATTGATCGTGGCAGTAGATCGGATCATGATGCCGCTGGAACGAAACGATCAGCTGCTGGTGTGCACAGATGGCCTCTATAGCGTCATCGAGGACCATGAGCTCGCACCAGCAGTGCAAGGATTAGAAGCGGCGGCAGCATGCCGGGGGTTGATCGATCTCGCTAACCGTCGTGGCACCGCCGACAATTTGACCGTCGCGATCTTTACGTCCAAGGCGGACCCGCCGGAAATCAGGGCGGGATGGCGGGGCCGCATGGCATCGTTATTCAGGCGTCGTGGCTCATAAAGCGGCAGCGCCAGCCGATTGAATCCTGCTAAAGGGCGATGTTAACCTGCCGCGGAGGCCGCTCCCGGCATTAGAATGCGCGAGGTTAATGTTGGCGAGAAGCTCGACCAGTACGAGCTCACCGAGTTGATCGCACGCAGCGGGATGGCCTCGATCTTTAAGGGCCGTGACCTGGCGAACGGCGGGACGGTTGCCATCAAGGTCCCGTACCTGCAGTTTGAAAGCGACGTAGTCTTCTACGGCCGATTCCAACGGGAGGAGGAAATCGGCCGTCGCCTCGATCATCCCAATATCATTCGCGTGCTTACACCCAAGCGCAAAAGCCGCATGTACATCGCGATGGAATACATCGAGGGTGTCTCCCTGCGGGCGATAGCGCGGGACAAACGCCAGCTCGATATCGCCGAGGGACTCGACATCGCGCGTCAGATCTGCCGTGCGCTGGTCTATATGCACAGCCAGGGCGTGATTCATCGCGATCTTAAGCCCGAAAATATCCTGGTCACCAAAGAGGGGCAGGTCAAAATAATGGATTTCGGCATAGCCCTGGATGAATCGGCCCGCCGCCTGACCTGGTCCGGCCTTTCCTCGACAATCGGCACGCCCGACTATATGGCCCCGGAGCAGATTAGCGGCAGGCGCGGTGATGTTCGCACCGACATTTATGCCTTGGGAATGATTTTTTACGAATTGTTGACCGGAAACCTGCCATTTGAGGGCGACAACGTCTACGCGCTGATGCGAGCCAAAGGCAGTGAAGACCCGCAGCCACCGTCGCGCTACCGGCCCGATCTCGACCCCCATCTCGAAGAAATAATCCTCCACGCAATCGCACGTCAGCCGCGCGATCGCTACAGCACTGCGGTCGAAATGGGCAGAGAATTGTGCGACCCGGATGGCGTCGCCCTAACCGGCCGGGCGACCCGGCTGCATCCTCGCAATCCTGCTGTCCTGCGGCTCAAGCGCGCCCTGTGGGGAACATTTTTTTTCCTGTCGCTTGGCATCCTGTTCGCGTTCCTTATTTGGCTGGCTAATCGATATCCGGCCGGCCACCCTGAACCGCACAGTTCGTACCGCGGGGAGATGCGATGATGGGGCAGTTCGTACTTCGCCGCCGGGGCGCGCCCTTGGCCCCTTTGATCGTCGCGGTGGTTGTGTTTGCTTTCGTCTCGTTGCTAGCGGCGAGCAGCCCCGTTGAGGCTGTGCAATTGGACCGTCCGCCGGCGGCCGAGGCGCTGACCTATAACCTGAACCTCGCCTGGGTTCTGCTCATGAGCTTTTTGGTGATGCTGATGCAGCTCGGATTCGCGCTGCTGGAAACAGGCTTCACCCGCGCCAAAAATGCCGTCAACACCATGGCCATGAACCTGGTTGTATATCCGGTAGGCCTGATTGGTTTCTGGTTGACAGGCTACGGATTTATGATGGGTGGGATTCATCAGTGGGCGTCGCTCGGTGCTTTCGGCCTGGCGCACCGCGAACTCGGCGTCCGTTTTGGTCATCACGCGTTTGGGCTGATCGGCTTCAGTAAATTCGGCTTGATAGCGGTCAACAACGATCCCGGCAGTCTCGCGATGTTCCTGTTCGCGACGGTATTCATGGGGGTGGCGGCGACGATTCCGACGGGCGCGATGGCCGAACGGTGGAAGTTCTCGGCCTTCCTGCTCTACGGCTTTTTTATGTCGATGTTCCTTTACCCGCTCTATGCCAATTGGGTGTGGGGGGGCGGCTGGCTCTCACAACTGGGAGTTAACTTTGGACTCGGGCATGGTCATGTTGATTTTGCCGGCTCGTCAGTCGTCAACATGACCGGAGGTCTCACTGGGTTGGCGGGGGCGATGGTGCTGGGGCCCAGGATCGGCAAATTTCGCCGCGACGGCGCGATTGGGTTGATGGCGGGACATAACCTGCCATTAGCAATGGCCGGCACTTTGATCCTGGCGTTTGGCTGGTTTGGCTTGAACACGGGTTCGACCCTGGCGGCATCCGATCCACGCATCGGTCTGATCGCAGTCAACACGGTGCTCGCATCGGCGGCCGGGTCGCTGACTGCGATTCTTTACCTACAACAGCGATACCACCGACCGGACGTAGCAATGGCCTGCCATGGTTTGTTGGGCGGGTTGGTCGCGATTACTGCGTCTTCTGCCTTTGTCTCGCCGGCAGCAGCGGTACTGATTGGGATTATTGCCGGATTTCTGGTAGTCGCCAGTGTGCTCGGGTTGGAGCGGCGCTTGCGCGTGGATGATCCGGCCGGCGCTATTCCAGTGCACGGGGTGTGCGGCCTGTGGGGAGCGCTGGCGGTGGGCATCTTCGCCGACGGCAGTTATGGCGATGGTTGGAACGGTGTTGCGGGTCCAGTGCGGGGCTTGATTAAAGGTGATGTGGGCCAGTTTATTGCCCAGGTAATAGGCATCTCAACCAATGCGATCGTGGTTCTCGGCCTGGCGATGGCCTTTTTCGTCGTCGTCGAGCGAACTATCGGTAACCGGGTTCCCGCGGAAGTGGAATGGAGCGGCCTCGATGCATTGGAAATGGGCAGCGAAGCTTATCCCAACGTCTAACCGTCGCCTCGCCTCACGAATCATTCGGCCTGAACTGCCAGGACTCTGACGTTTGTCAGAGCCCTGGTTGATTTAGTAAATCCTCTCCAGAGCGTAGGTGCGCGTTACCCCAAGGAGAGAGTGGTGCGTTTTGGTTTATTCTATCAACTTCCGTGCGCCCCCGACCAAGCGGAGCCGATTCGGTATAACGAAACAATCGAACAGATAGTGCTGGCCGATCAGCTCGGATTCGATATTGCCTGGCTGGCGGAACTGCATTTCTTCCGTCCCTTCTCGATCATGCCGGCACCGCTGTATGTTGCCGTCGCGGCCGCACAGCGCACCCGCCGCATCAGGTTTGGCTCCGGCGTCATCCTGGTGCCGCTCCATCACCCGCTGCGAATAGCCGAAGAAACCGCGGTCGCTGACATTCTCACTGGTGGGCGGCTGGACGTGGGGGTCGGCCGAGGCACTATTGCCCTCCATTTCCAGGGTTTTGGCGTATCACGCGACGAAAGCCGCGCGCGCTTCGAAGAAGGACTCGAGGTAATTGTCAAAGCATGGACCAGCGACCATTTCGAACACAAGGGCCGGTATTTTGAGTTTCCGGCGACCGCACTGGCGCCCAGACCGATGCAAAAACCACATCCGCCGCTACGGATCGCGGCGAACAGCCCGGACACTGCTGAGATCGCCGGATTGCACAATTTGGATGTAATGGCGGCATCGCCACTCAATCCGATGCCCGGCTTCTTCGAGCACGTTCGCAAATACCGCGACGCGCTCAGCCGGGCAAATCACCCGGAGGAGGCGCGGGACGTCGCAGCGCTGTTCTTCGTCAGCCCCGGTGACAGTCCGCAGCAGGTACGAGCCCAGTTTGAGCCCTCAATGATGCATTACTTTCGGACCATCGGTGAGCAGGCCAAGGCTGGCGGCCGCGGTCAATACGAGGGCTCATATCAATACTTGCAGCAGGTACGGGAACGGGCTGCCACAATCGGCTGGGAGGAAGTTTACCCGACCATGGGCGTGTTCGGGCCAGCCGGCGATTGTATTCAACGCATCAACCAGATCTATGAGGGCGCCCGCATCAACCAACTCGTCTGCTGGTTCAATCCCGGCGGCCGCATACCCCACAAGGATGTCATGACCGCAATGGAGCGCTTCGCCAAAGACGTAATGCCCGCAGTGCGGCCACTCGGGCACAGGATGTAGCCGGAGGGCCGTGGATAATGGCCTTTCGCGATTATCGCCAACGCATTTCGAACAGTGCATATTTCCCCGATGAAGGGCTAAGCGCTCAGTGTATCGAGCAGCGCCTTGGCATCGAACGTGAGTTGCTCGTGGTACGATCGTAGAGTTTGGTGGTGTGTGGCGATTCGTGGTTCGCGATGGTCTGGAGCGTGCTCCAGCGTGCCGCCGTTCTGCAGATAGGTAGTAATCCATTTGGACCCCTCTGACATGCGCGCGACCCAACTTGAAGCCGAATGACGTCGCCTCTAGGTCACCATTGGCGGTCGCATGGGGTTTCGGTATTGTCGGATCGGGGATTAAGGGATACAGCACATGACGATTCCGGAACCACCTGGATTTGCCGAACTCTCCAAGCGTGAGCAGGTTCGGTATCTACAGGATCTATGGGACCGAATTGCGGAGAGGCCCGGAGAGCTCCCAGTTCCGGAAAGCCATCTAGAACTCGCGGAGGAGCGGCTCGCTGGATACCGGCGTGACCCGAATCGTAGCCACTCAGCATTCAACATCGTCGATAGCTTGGTCAAAAGGGCCAAAAAGCCTCGGTGACCGAAAATCGGTTGCTCTCGGAGCCGTCCGCCGATCTCGACGTAGAGGCGGCATTCGAATGATACGAGAGCGAACAATCGGGACTTGGGGTGGAGTTCCTCGACGAGCTCCGAGCAACCTATAACCGCATTGGCAACGGACCCCTCCAGTATCAAGAGCTGCGCGGCGGTATTCGTCGGGCCCTTCTGAGGCGATTCGCTTAGGCCGTATATTTCGCCGTCGATGACAGCATCATTGTCGTGCTTGCCGTGCTCCACGTGAGTCGTGACCCTGCGGAGTGGCAGCGCAGAACTCGACACCGTTAAACCTACAATATCAAAGCAACATCGCCCTCTCCTAAGTTGATATAACGTGATGCGCGAACTGGCCCTAGTTGATCAGGAATCTGAGGCCGCTTGGCCTCGAGCTCATATTCGGGCAGATCGACCGTCAAGACGGCAAGTTCAGTCTCTTGAAGCACGCCACCATCTCGTCTCAAGGGTCACGAATTCGACCTCGTGACCCGAATTGTGGCCGCAAGTCAGAATTGTGGAGACAAATTTGGATTTGACAGCAGTAGCAAGGTTACGACGCGGGACTGACGAACGAGTATATTCTGGTCAAACGGGCGGCCTACCGCGCCTCCATCGATTCTTCAGCCAACTCGTGATAATTCCGGACTTGGATTTCGATGGAGCGCTTCGCCAAAGACGTAATGCCCGCAGTGCGGCCACTCGGGCACAGGGCGTAGCCAGCGTTGTTGTTGCGAAAAAACTTTATAAGTGTGTTCGCGGTTTACCGCTGGAGGACGGGGTGGGCTGCGAATCCCGCTCTCTCTGGCTCAGTACGGGAGGAGGAATTATTGACCGGGAATTTTCCTGCGAGCGCTGACGAACGGACAGCTTGAGTCGCCCATGAATGAGCTCCGTGTATATCCCGCCGGCGGCTCAGCTCCGGCGGCCGTCGTCGAACTTGCCCGTCAAATCGAGTCGGACGGAGGTGCGGCGCTGTGCGCGTTCCAGGAGCCGATCGGCCATAAATGGCATATTTTTGCTTTGCTGCCGGCGCCACTGGTGAAGCCGACCCCATTTCAACGCGATCTCTCGCCAGCTCATGCAAAGCGGATGACGGAAGTGATGAAGAAGCTCGGCAGGTATACGGAGCCAATCGTCGCGGTCCGCACTGAGTCAGGCGAATATTGGACGCCCAATGGAAATCACCGCCGCGCGGCGGCAGTAAAACTCGCAGCCGAAACAATTCCGGCAATTGTAATCCCCGACCCGGACGTCGCGTTCCAGATTCTGGCCCTCAATACGGAAAAGGTACACAACCTCCGCGACAAGGCACTCGAAGTCATCCGCATGTACCGAGGCAGACTGGCAGCTAATCCTCGCGCTGCAGAAAAGACCTTTGCCTTTGAGTTCGAGCGGCCGCACTTCGCCACGCTTGGGCTCATCTATGAGAAAAGACCCCGCTTTTCGGGTGCTGTTTATAGCCCATTGCTGAGCCGCGTCGACAAGTTCTTGAACGAGCCGCTGGCAGATGCTTTCGGAGAGCGAGAGCAACGTGCCGCCCAAGTTGAACGGGCCGATGAGCTGCTCAACGATTTGATTGCGCGTGCCAAAAAGCGGGGTCTCACGCATCCTTATTTGAAGAACTATGTTGTGGCGCGGTGTAATCCGCTCACCCGCGCCCGCAAGAACGTACCCTCATGCAAAGCCGCCCTCGAAAGCATGTGCCGGGCGCTCGAACAGTTCGACCTCTCGAAGATCCACTTCGGCGAGGTCCGCACCGCCGCTGCCATCGCTGCCGCATCCGCGGCCGAAGCTTAAGTCCGGACTTTTGCCGGCGCTTTGGGACCGCAGGTGCGAACCCCAGCCTGCGCTGAACTGTTGTCTACTTGATTGCTATCGGGTTCACCGCCGAGCCGCACCCGTAAACCAACTTGAGTGGAGCACCCGCGAAGAAGAAAGTATACTGGCCGTCTTCCTGGCAGCTCGCGGCAAGATCCTTTAGCCAGACTATTTCATTGAAAACGACGCCCAGGTTGCACAACAAGGCGGCATGCAGCATCCCGAGACCGCCTATTTGCTTATTGATGCCCTGCTCACAACCAATCGTGTCGGCACTGATCGAGGGGATTTCCATGTCGTGGAACCACTGGACAAGCTCCTGACTATATTCGAGGCCGGGTTCATCGTAATCAGCGCCTGCAGGGAAGAGCGCCTGCGCACCTTCCTCATAGTAGCGGTTGAGCCATCCCGTATGGATTACAAGTATATCGTGTTTTTCGATAGTAACTCCCTGCTTGTTCGCGATGGCCTGTAAATCTGCCAGGGTCACGCCCTCACCGCGATCGAGATGCTTCTTGCCTTTGTAGCGTGCGGCGTCGAGCAGAATGCCACGCCCGACGATGCCATGCTCGGCGATGGGCTGAATTGAGCACTTTTGCAGACCGCCAATGGTAGTCTTCGGATCATAGCCGTTATAGAGATGGTCGCCATACCAGGCGTGGCCGAGTGCATCGTACTGAGTAGTACTTTGCGGGAACATCGTTACCACATCGTCGGAATACTTAAGGCCTCCCGGGAAGGGCTGGGCCCTGCCGCTGATATAGAAACCTTCGTCCATAGTTAAAGTATGAATCGGCTGCGAGCGAATAGGATGAGTTGGGTCTCCCTGCGGCCGCGCGACCGGTACTCCGAGCATAAAAACGCGGCCCTGTTTGACAGCCCTGACGCCGCGCAAAACCTCTTCGTTGGTGAGGAAATTCAGCGCACCGATTTCGTCGTTGGCGCCCCATCTTCCCCAATTCCTGGGCGCATCTTTCAGCACTTCGCTGATACTCTTGCTGGCCATAACTGCTTCTCCTTGCTGCTTGATCGCGGTTACAAACTGTGGCGCCTGCTTTACAGCACCGGATTTATCGAAACGCTTATCGCATTTTCGCCGGCCACCCGCCCTGCCAGGGTCAGCAGGGCTTGCTCGAGGCTGCTCAGTCCGAAGCTGTGAGTATGCATTTTCTCAATCGGGTATGTCCCGGCCTCAATCAAGTTGATAGCGATTTCAAACGAACCGTAGTCCGCGTTCTTGACCCCCTTGATTGTCAATTCCTTCGCAAATATTCGATCGTGTTCGACTGCCTGCAGATGCACCCCCGGTCCCTTGACTCCGGCCAGGACGATAGTGCCGCCGGCCTTGGCAATTTCGACCGCAGCCGGAATCGGCGCCATGGTTTCAGCCGTCACGTCAACGACAACATCGGCACCTTCACCATCAGTCATTTCCCGCACTCGTTTGACTACATTCTCATCACTGAAGATTGTTTCATCAGCACCGAAATCGCGAGCTAGTGCAAGCCGATATTCGCTCTGCCGGCGAGCGACCACCAACACCAGCCGCGCTCCAGCTTCCCGAGCCGCAATCACCGAGGTCAGTCCGCGCTGTCCTGCCCCGAAAATGACGACGGTGTCACCCACGCGGGTGTTTGGTTCCCGGTGCGCCCAGCTGATTCCGGCGGCGAGGGGCTGAAACAGGACGGCGAGGTCTGCGGGAACGTTGGCCGAAACCCGGTGCACGGCCGCACTCGAATCAAGGTACATGTACTCCGCCAGTCCGCCCCACAATGCGGGCTTAAGCGAGGTAGGGATAAAGCCATATGCAGAGAGCCTGGTGCCGAAGCGCCCAATCCGGCAACGCCGATAATTTCCGGTCATGCAGGCGCGGCATCGGCCGCATCCCAAGGTTGGCTCGACCGCCACGCGATCGCCTGGCTTAAGACTCCAGCGGCGGGCAGCTTCCGGGCCAATTTCCTCGATGATACCGACTGGTTCATGGCCGGGAATGATGGGGAAGGCAAGGCCCATCGCATTGAGTTTGCCGTCATATTGGTCAACATCACTGCCACACAGGCCGCACGCTTCGACCCGCATCACAGCATCGTCGGGCCCAACCTGGGGAATTTCGAAATGCTGCACCTCATATCTGCGGGGACCGACCTGAACCGCCGCTCGCGCTCTCGCCATTATAATTCTCCTCACGGTGGCCGTGCATTTCCGGGCAGCCGGCCGTGCGGAAAATCTAAAACTTTGAGGCGGCAGGCGATAGTGCGGGAATGAGAAGCTACCGGAGACTAAGGGGTTGTCGTCCTCGAAATTTATCGAGGCCTGACGATCCTCAATGCGTACGGATGCGCCGGCGTATGCGGCGCTTGCGCGCCATAACCTGAACCGGATCTGAGCGCCTGTTGCGCGCAAGCCGATGAAGGCGGCGATTTCGCTGGCGAGACGCGGGACTCATCGACTCTCCCCCGGAGGACTCATTGCGATAGGATTGATTGGCCTGCTGCCATAGCTGGTCTGTCCGGAAAACGGCAGCGCCTTGTTGAGCGGACAAATTGCGTCGACGGTAGTCATGACGTCTCCGCCGTCCAGTACTCTGACGTGACCTATGGTGTCACCGTAGGCCACGGGTCCGCTGATCGAAGGCGGGATATCATACTTGAGCTTTACATCAGGAATCTGCCGTTTGGGCAGCACGAGGGCAATGTCACTCTCAGATACCGGTTGGATCATGCCGCCGGATTGCACCTGAACCTCTACGGGTAGCGGCTCGCCACGCCGGAGCACCTCAACCCGATCAAAATTGTCAAAACCCCAACTCAGCAGGCGTGCGCTCTGCTCGAAGCGTTCTCGATTCGAAGGCGCGCCCAGCACCACCGAAACCAGCCGCATGTCGCCCCGCTTAACAGTTGCGGTGAGATTGAAGCCGGCATTAACGGTAAATCCGGTCTTGAGTCCGTCGCATCCTTCAAGGCGGCCAATCAGATGGTTGGTATTGCGCAGCATCGCCACCCCCCCGTCGAACGGGGCTTCCTCGAGGGATGACCATTGGAGCAGCGTGGTAGTATGGATTATTGCGCGCGCCAGTGTGGCCAGATCGAGTGGGGTTGTATAGTCCACATCGTGGCCGGGAACGGGCGGCAACCCGTCGACCGTCCCATAGTAGGTATTGTCCATACCCAGAGAGCGGGCTTTGAGGTTCATCAGGCGCACGCAGCCCTCGACAGAACCGGCGATCTTTTCGGCTACCGCAACTGCTGCGTCATTGGCTGAGCGAATCAAGGCGGCTTTCATCAGCTCGCCGAGGGGATAAATCTCGCCTTCGTGCAGACCCAGGTGCGATCCCTGGGTGAGTGCCGCGCGCTCAGAAATCCTCACGGGATCGCTCAGAGACACCCGTCCGGACCTGATTTGATCCTCTGCTACCAACAGCAGCATCATTTTGGCCATTGACGCGGGCGGCCATTGAAGCGTCGCGTTATATGAGTACAAGACGTTGCCGGTATCCGCGTCTTCTATCAATGCGGCGTGATATAACGGAACGACTTCCCTCGGACGGTGATAGACGAACCGGTGATGGTAATGGCGCCGATGACCGTGCGAAGCCATTGCCGAACGTGCCGGCAACAGACCAATTGCCCCGGCTACCAGCCAAATTGCCCATGACCCTGAAAAGCGACGAAGCCGTACCCCCGTCAGCTTACCTGCATCCTCTACACAACCACCGCCGTCGATCGCCACGGTTCCCTCCCGTCTGAATGTCACCGTCCGGGAATTGCTGTAACAAATCCCGGCACGCTGCCATTTCCAGTCCCCCACTCCAGCAGAAAACCAGGAGAAGGCCGCGTTATAAGTCGTTCTCCAACTCAGGGTGAGCGTACCTCGGCAAAGCCGCTGCTGAGGCGCGCGGGTCCGGCGATTTCACCATGTTCGATTCGGTTCAAAATTGCCAGATTGGCGCGCGCAGGAGCATAGTCCGGACGAGCTTTGGCCAAGTCAGCCCATTCCTGGTGTGCGCGCGGATAATTTCCCTGCTCGGCGTAAATCACTCCCAAGGTGTTGCGGGCGTCGTCCTGATTGGGGTCGATGCTCAGGGATAGCAGCACTTGCTGCTCCGCCTCTTGGTAAATACCGAGCCTCTCATCGAGCAGACCGAGGTTAAAATGTGTCTCAGGACGATATGGAGCGAGGAAAACAGCAAGCTGAAGTGCCTGCTTGGCTGAATCGAATCTGCCACCTTCCATGTACAACAGCCCGATATTCAGGAACAAATCCCAGTTGCTAAGACCTAATCCTACCGCTCGCTGATAGTCGTCCAGTTCGCGTTGGCGGTCTCCCACCATCCCATAAGCGAAGCCGAGATGATAGTAGGCGAGTGCGTTTTGAGGATCACGCTGCAAGACGAGCAGGTGGTGTTGAATTGCTTGCGGATACTTCTCGGCGCCCAGATAGAAGTCGGCCAGAGGATCGCAAATTTTGACATCGGGATTGCCGGTCGTGGGCGCCGCAGATGCGCTGCCGCGCGCCACCAACAGCGCGACGCCAACGAACAACAGGATAGATGTCGAATAATATGGTCTCTGCAACTTACCGCGGCCCGGACGGCAAATCAGCCCGCCTCTGGCCGACAGGGGATATTAGCAGGATTTTGTGGGTAATGGAAAAAGTAGTTCGCGAATGTTGCTGCCAGTAATACCCGAGCTTAAAAACTGAGCGCCCGTCCGCTAGCTAGCCGCTAAGGGCCGGACGGGCGCTGTTGATCACACCCGAATTACGAACACGTCTATTGCCCGCTTGGGGCTGCTGACGGCGAAGTTTCACCGCCGCTCGGCGACATTTCACTCGACGGACTGCTCTCTTCGGTCGCCGCATGATGCTTATGGTGCCTACGATGATGCCGCCGGTGATGAGTCGTGGTCGGGGACGCTTCTGCGCTGGGCGACTCAGCGGCGGGGGCGGCCATACTGGGTTCGGCCGCCGGTGAAGTCTCCGTCGCCGGGCTCTGCGCGAGAACCGGCGCCGCTAGCGCTCCGGCGAACAGCGCCGCAGTCAACAGGGAAACAGAACGCTTCATATCCTTCTCCTTCTCGGTTCCTGACGGCGATTAGAAACGCCGTCGACCTTTGTTGAAGCTATTGCCATGCCATTTTCGTCAAACACTCGAAATATTCACAAACGCAGTCTTTTTCATTCTCTTGGCGTTTTCACTACGCTCCAATTAGTTCGGATCGCATCCCGTTTGCGATATCACTCACCATATCCATGAGGGCTCCGCCGGGCAGTCCTCAATTTCCAATAGAGCGTGAACAATTCCTTGAACGCCCGCGCTATGACTCGCAAACTGTTGCCGCTTTGCTCACCTGCCATTCTCGGCAGATGATGTACGCTGACTTCGGTTATACGAGCACCCCGGCCAGCCAGCTTGGCCAAAAGCTCGGTCGTAATCATTGCGCCCTTGGCCTCAAGCTCGAGCTTCGAGAGCACATCGCGTCGGAAGAGTTTGAAACCACAGTCCACATCGGTAATTCGCAATCCAAACAACAAGCGCATCAGAAGCGACCAGGCTTTGCCGTTTAGCTGCCTGATCAGGCCGTCGGCACGATGGGCTCGGCGCCCAACCACAACATCATAATCACTCACCCTCTCCGCCAGCAGGACAGCATCGGCCGGATCAAACTGCCCGTCGCCATCACTCAATATCACATATGGTTTACTGGCCGCGTTTATACCTGAAATGACCGCTGCACCATAGCCCCTATTGAAAGAATGATGCACCGCCCGAATGCGACGGTCAGTGATGGCCATGCAATCGGCGATTTGTCCGGTGCGGTCAGAGCTGCCATCGTCCACCACGATAATTTCGTAATCGTCCGTCAGCCTAGGGAGTTCGGCCTTGAAGCCCTCGACCACGCGTTGGATGTTGCCTTCTTCGTTATGTGCCAGGAGAAAAACCGAAATCCCCGACAATCGGCGATCGCTGCGGGTTCGTTCGTGGCAGTTTCCGGGCTTGCGTTGCTCGCTGCTCCTCCGCATAGCCCGATCGCGCGGACGGCCGGTTCCCGAGAGGTTCACCTGCAGCTCTCACGGGCTCACCTCCTATTCGGAGAAGGCGCGGTAGCCGCCCCGGTAGAAGAGCAATGGTTTGCCTTCGCGGGTTTCAGCTTCGAGTATTTCACCTAAGTACAGGGTATGATCGCCGCCCTCATAAGTTGCATAAAGGCGGCATTCGATATGGGCCAGGGTGTCCTCCAGGACGGGCACATTGTTAGCGCCGCGATGATAAGCGACGCCCTCAAACTTGTTGCCACCGCTGACTGCAAATCTGCGCGATAGTCCCTCCTGGTCGTCGCGGAGGATGTTAATTGTAAAAACCTTGCTCTCCTCAAAATAAGAATAGCTTTCGGCCTTCTTGTCGACCGAAATTAGCAATAATGGAGGTTCGAGCGAAACTGACGTTAACGCGTTTGCAGTCAGGCCATATGGCGCGCCGTCCTTGGAAATAGTGGTGATCACCGTGACGCCCGTAGCGAAATGGCCCATAATGCGGCGCAGTTCGTTCTTGTCAATCGGCATTGGTTCCTCCAAGCCCCGCGCGGATGCTAGCAAACGATTTCGGCAGCCGTCAATTTTAACTTTGCTGGGGGAAACCTCTCGAAGCAGTGGTCCCGCTTGATTGCAATGTAGAGCGTCGCGACCCTCGAAACACTCATCCCGCATCATACCAAGTTCCTGGAGGAGCTGCGCGCGCCCACTCTGCATGCGAGCTGGCTGGTCCGGCGGGGTGGGGGTCAAAGGGGATGAGCCCCTATTCGGGACACAGTTATCCTTTGCGATGTGTCAATCTGGAGCTGCCGCTTAGCATTTTGTTTGGTCGCAAGAACATTTTGTCCACAGATAGCCTGACCGTATCGGCCAGGAGGCATTCGGACGGGCACTTAACTGCAACTTTGACTGTCATAGACCTTTTTTAGGACAGAACATCTCGACGAACAATGATGGCATCGCTTTCGCTATCCGGGAGACGGGGGGAATTTTGATTTCTGTCGTAAACAGGGACCGGCAATCGAACTCGAATGGGCGTGTTGATGTTGGTTACGCCGGCGACGGCGCACATGACGCACCTCTCACTGCTGCCCCGCCCGCCGTTCTACCCCCGTCTGTACCGGCCGGTGCATCGGCGGCGAATGAAAGTGCGGCGGGCTCCGGAACATCGGACCTCGTGACCTGGCCGGCTCGGCTGATTCAAGCCTCGGCGGCGGTCATTATTCTGTTCGAGGCGGCATCGCTATTAGGCGAAAGCACGGCGCCATCCGTACTCGCCGCGCATCTGCCACTTCGCGCTACGTGCCTGTTGATGGGTGGAATGCTTTTCGTGGTCAGCCTTCAGCCCTGGCTTGGCCGAGGCTGGCAACCGATCGCGTTTATCCTCACCTCCGGAATCGTGGCGTTTACGACGCTGCTCGGAATCGGCGGCGAGAGGGCGGACCAGTTCTTCGTGGATTTGCTCGTCCTTTCGATAGGTGTTACTTCGCTACTGCCATGGAGTCGAAGCTGGCAAGCCGCCGCCAATGTGTTGATGCTGACAGGGCTGGCGGCGTTTGCCGCTTATAGTCCGGCCCATGACCCATTGCTCTATACGCATTGGGTCGCGCTGATGGCGGGTGCCGGGATAAGGCAACTATGCGCGATTTACGGGGGCCGTTATCGCCAGGAGATTGCCGATGATCTGGACAAGCTCAAGCGCTCAGAAACGGAGCTGATCGCGGCGCGGGAAGCGGCTCTTGCGGCTTCGCATGCCAAATCGGACTTCCTCTCGAGCATGTCTCACGAAATCCGAACGCCGATGAATGCCGTGCTGGGCATGGCCGACGTTCTGGCCGAGAGCGACTTGAACGGCGAGCAACGCCGTTATGTTGACACCATCATCAATAACGGCAACGTTCTCCTCGAGTTGATCAACAGCATTCTCGATCTCGCGAAGGTCGAAAGCGGCCGGGTTAGTCTGGAGAGTGCGCCGTTTTCACCCCGTGAGGTGGTCGACCGTGTCCTCGAAACGCTGGCGATTCGTGCCCACGAGAAGCGCTTGGAGCTGGTCGCTCACATCGAGGCAAAGGTCCCCGAATTCGTGGACGGCGACCCCTTTAGGCTCAGGCAGATACTCACAAACCTGGTGGGCAACGCAATCAAGTTCACCGAGCGGGGACACGTTCTGGTTAGTTTACAGACCGACCCGGAGAGCTTGGGGCTGCTGCGCTTCGAGGTGCGTGACACCGGGGTCGGTATCGCGCCGGAAAAACTCGAGTCTCTGTTCCAGCCTTTCACCCAGGCTGACTCCTCAACCACGCGCCGTTACGGCGGCACCGGTCTGGGGCTCGCGATTGTGGCTCGTCTGGTTTCGCTGATGGATGGCGAGGTCGCTGTTGAGAGCCGGCCCGGGGCCGGCAGTATATTCCGCTTCAGCGCGCGCTTCGCAACCCGAGCCCATCCGAAACACGATCGCGCCTCCCTACCCGACTTTTCCCATCGGAAGATTTTGGTTGCGGATAGCAATAATGCCGTCTGCGAGGCGGTTGGTGCGCTGCTCGCCGATCGGGGAGCCGAAATCACGGTGGCAGGCTCCGGAAGTGCAGCGCTTGAGCTAATCCGCCGGATGGCGCGTCAGTCGACCCCGTTCGACGTGATCGTGATGGCCAACTCCATGCCCGATGTTGACGGATACCAGGTCGCCAAGCTTGCGGGCTCATCCAAAGCACGATTCCTCATGATGTTGCCGAGCGGCAATCTCAAGCTGGAAACGCAGCTGTTAGAAGCATCGCGCATTGGCAACTATGTCGTGAAGCCGATCAAGCGCCACGAATTGTTCGCCGCCGTAGCGGCCGTAGTGGGTCAGAACGCCGCTCCCACGCCGCGTCAATTGCAGCGGGGTCCGCAGGCGAGCACGTTGTGGAGCCAGACGGGCCTGCGGATCCTGTTTGCCGACGATTCGCCGGATAACCGGGCATTGATCAAAGCATACATGAAGAGCACTCCACATTTGGTCGACTTCGCCGAAGATGGCTACGAAGCCATCAGTAAATTCAAGCTAAGCCGGTATGACCTGGTGTTTATGGATATTCAGATGCCGGTGATCGACGGCTATGCAGCGGTCGAGGAAATTCGCCGCTGGGAAAGCCAAGCCGGATGGTTGCCCACGCAAGTCGTCGCGTTGACCGCCTCGGCGGATGCGGAAGCGGTGCGCCGGACACAAGAAGCCGGCTGTAATCTGCACCTCAGCAAACCTTTGAAGAAGATCACCTTGCTCGAAACCATCAACCGCTATGTCCCGCAACAGCCGGCTGCTTTGCCGGAAATTGCCACGCACCAGGTCGCGTGAAAAGCGCCACCCTGCCCTCCTGTTAGAAGTCTGCTCTTAATGGCACAGGCTTCAGCCTGTGAATCTGTTGAAGGGAATGTGGACCATGAGCTCTATACAATCTTCAGATCCCGGGAGCCAGTTCGTATTCGCCCTCCCGGGCTAAAGCCCGTGCCACCGGAGGAAGACCCCGGCTAACTTATCTTGTCCGCGGCATCACGAAATAAACCGTCGAGGTTTCATCGATGCCATGTCGGACCCACATCTCTTTGAGCAGCTCGCTACGCCCATCTGCGCTTCGGTCTCGCCGCGCTACTTGCGCGTTTTGTGAAACTACATACCGGTTATTAATTCGAGCACTGTACCGTCAGGATCTTTGAAGCAAACCACACCCATCTGCCGTCCGCCGGGTCCGGTCAATTTCTTGAGCGGCGCCACGAATTCCACTCGCTTTTCTCTGAGTTCCTCATAAGTCCGGTCTATATCGTCAACCGTAAACGCAATTCTGCAGATACCAATATTATTGAGGGTCGGATAGGGCCGGCCCTGGGTCGGCGGATCGATGAATTGAACGAGGTCGAGCACGGGGGCATTGGGGTCGCTTCCGAGGCGCATGAAAACGCCACGCAGCTTCTTCGCTTTCACTCCCAGCGCATCGCCGACGGTCGGATCGTCGAGGGTAAAATCATTCACCTTGCTGAATCCCAGGTCCTGATAGAAACGGATCGACCGTTCCATATCGGTCACGCAAATATTGACGTGGAACAATCGCTGCAACATGGTTGACCTCCCGTGCCAAGGCGTGAGCTAAGCAGTATAGCTGCCCACGCTCGATTGACGCCTTCTTACGCCGATTTGCACAAGAGATCAAAGACAGACGTTGGCGTGGTCGTCTTCCGAGGATTCGCGAGGTTCACATTGGCATCGCATCCAAGTAACGTGAGCCGCTGGCAGCAAGGCGATGGCGATAATATTTGCATGCTTTACCTTTGTCTCAACCTGTTTTGGTGGAATCGCTGCTATTCGCCTGCGCGACCGCTTGCATCTTCTGCTAGGTTTCAGCTCTGGGGCAGTCATCGCAGTAGTGCTATTCGACGTGATTCCGGAGATTTTTGACGTCGGCGGCGCTGCAACTCCGGTCATGCCGGTAGTCGCCCTGGGCTTCCTGGTATTCTTCGGGCTCGAACGGCTAACGGCTCTGCATCGCAGCCGGGAACATGCCCATCACACCGGTGTTCATCCAGAAGAATTCGGCATTATTGCGGCCGCCGGGCTTTCGGTACACAGCTTTCT
>JAMXLL010000308.1 GCA_024281015.1 Candidatus Binataceae bacterium | reverse complement strand
GCTCGCATCGACCAACCTTCAGGCCCTCATTATCGAGGTCGCTCCACATTTTAAGCCCCTTGGCGCGAGCTTGCTCACCGCGGCAGGCAGCATTGGCATAAATCTGATTAAATTCACAATTGCACTTGCTATTTCTGGGTTCCTATTTATTCCGGGCCCTTCACTCGTTCATTCTATAAAGAACCTTCTCGGTCGTGTTGCAGCTGGGCGCGGTGAAGAGTTCGTCGATCTGGCGGGAGCAACGATCCGCAACATTTCACGCGGCATTATCGGCATCGCGATCCTGCAGGCGCTTTTGGCGGGCGTAGGCCTGCTGGTCGCTGGAGTCCCGGCGGCAGGTTTGTTCAGCTTCTTGGTTCTATTGCTCGGAGTAATTCAAATCGGGCCGTCCGTCATCTTAGTTCCACTGATAATATGGAGCTGGTTTGCGATGCAGACGACAACGGCAATTCTATTCACGCTCTACATGGTGCCAGTAAATTTGCTCGACAACATATTACGGCCGCTCGTAGCAAAAGGCCTGAAAACACCGATGCCAGTGATATTGATCGGAGTTCTGGGTGGTACGCTGGTGCATGGCATCATTGGTCTATTTGTCGGACCGATTGTACTTTCAATCGCGTGGCAGGTACTTGTGGTGTGGGCTCGGGACGCGCCGAAAGAGGATTTGCCTGGTTGAGGTGGTCCGAAGCACGTGTCGGGGTGTGTTCGTCATCAGACTTGCTTGCCGACCCCACAGTCCGAAATTGAAAGAACTCACGAGTATATTAGGTAATCAACCAGGGCCGCGCCGATTTGAATTTGTTAAAACACGGCACTGGAACAATTGATTGATTAGGAACGCGTGATGTATTCCTAAGGTGAACGATTGCCGTCGGGCCGGCCCCGGAAGTTTGCAGACCTCCGGGGCCTCGCCTTCAGAAGGGCTTCACTAATAGTACCAGCGAGCGCAAACGCCTCCGCGCCATACCGCACATCTGCGGACGGCTCGGCGGGTCTGGCGGTAAGCTCTGCGATGCACGCCTGCGACGCTCACCGGCGTTAATGGTCGTCCGATTCGAGCATCCGCCTTATCAAGGGACAGCGTAAGATGTTCGTGTGTCCCTTGAACGGAGACCGGCGTCGCGCTCAATAATACGGCTCCGGCAATCACGCCGAATACGTTGCGTTTTTTCATTCGAACCTCCTCTTGCTGCACATAAGAGCTTACTTCAACGCGTTCATAAGGGCTTTGCGATGGCAGGCCAATAGCTGAGGCAAGTGGGGACGAGATGATCAGGACCTGGTCGGGGCGAGCGTTATCGGCAGGCCGGGTGGATGGGTGCTTGGGCTGCCCCAGTTTCAAGCCCGCTCGTGCGTCTCGACGCGAGCACAGTGGGTGGCGCCGCTGGCTCGGGGGAAGGCGCCCGTACTGACTGCATGGCGACTGCACGCTGTCCAGAGGCCGGGAAGGTACTGGTTGGTTGGGAGGAGTATATGCCTGAGCGTAACGTCGACAGCATCGGATCCTCGACGTTGTCGGCGAAAGCGCCACGTCCTGGGGGCAGGCTGGTCGGCGAGCGGCCGAAACAGCCGCCACCTCGATCCGAGACTGCGCCTCGCCGAGATCGTGAAAATGGATATAGATATAAAAGTCGAAAATGGGAAAAGTTCCGGCGTTTCGGACCAGGGTTGCTCTGCCCTTCAAATACGAAATGTCCTGATATACTGATGATGCTTCACCTGCGCCCGACGCTAGCCGATCGACGACGCACGCCAAATCGGCCAAACGGGGCGGCGAGCCATGCAGGAGATAGACAATGGAAACGCGCGCTCAACCCGGCGCAGAGATGTACGGCTTTCTGTCGTGCACTGCTAGTCAATTTATGACGCGAACCGTGGTCAGCGTGAAACGGGGCACAACGATACGTGAACTCGGAGAACTATTTGAGAAACATGACTTCAATGCCTTTCCCGTTGTAGAAGACGCACAGGTATTGGGGATCGTCAGCAAATTTGATTTCCTTCGCGCTTTCGCGTTTACCAGCAATCAACTTATACCTCATTACCATGAACTGATGGGGCGCCCGGTAGCAGAAGTGATGACTGAGGCGGTCGTGCACGTAGATCCAAAATCGCCCTTAACGCGGGTTCTGCAACTCATGTTGAGCGTCAAGGCCCGGAGCCTTCCGGTGATCAATCGTGAGGGTCAATTGGAAGGCATGATCTCTCGGGAGGACGTCATGCGCGCCCTGAAAGAGACGACCCAGGAACCAGGGGGACCCCCTTGAAGGAATGGGAATTCGCCGTGGGAAGCCTCGCTGATAACGAATGCATCCCGCCAATTTCGCTGCGCGTTTGATGAGACCAAAGACGCCGCGCCTCTGGCCGGAGATGAAGACGCGGTGCGGATCGGCCTGTGCCTTTACCCAGGGCAGGCGCACCGTGTTGCATCGCAAACCCAGCGTTCCCACCGCGGTCGCAGAGCGCGCATGCGCTTTGGCCACCCAATTTCCACCACGCGCTTAAATCAACAGTTTCCTTGGCCGGATGGCCCGAAGCGCACGCCGAGCTGGCACTGATGCTTCACCGGCGCGACACTTGCTCAGTAAAGTTGCTGGCTATGTCAGCGTGAAGCTCTCCCGAAGCGTTCGTAATCATCGTCGGACGAAAATAATCGACGTAGCGCTCATCTACAGGAAACGCAGGGCTATAGAGCGGACCAAGCGGCTGGGTCGTTGTGACGTACGTGAGCTGGTGGTCCTCCCTCGATCCAATGGTACGCCGTCGGTCGATAAGAGCTGGAAAACCGTTCGCCGTCAGGAAAGCCATTTGTTGAACTGAAAGTGTTTTGTGATAGCGCCACCAAAATTTGGTACTCCGAAGCGCAAAACGCGTCAATGGACCATCAAGCTTGACCAAGCTCCGAACAAATGGAAGTACAGACGCGATGCTATCAAGCGGGTGGGTCAACAAAGTAAATCCATCCATGTCACGTAGCTTGGTGTTTGGAAGGAACTGGCGAGATTCTATCCTGTCGTGAAAGAGTGGCGTGCCGAGCAATGGGATCGTTAGGCTTTGGAATGCCGGTAATGGGATTTCGTCGCAGCGAAGGGCAAAATCTAACTCGTCCTGCATCTGTTTTACATGCTGGGTGGTCGGATCAAAAATCAACCCGTACTGGAAGACAATCCCAGCCTCAAGGCAGGCCTTGATCATTTTAATCTGTGGCAGTAAGGTATTCTGCCTTTTGTTATACAGCTTGATCTGCTCGGCATCAAAGCTCTCCACCCCAGTAAACAAACCAAGGCACCCGGCCTTATGGGCTCGCGCAAGGTTTTCGGAATCGCAAAAGAAATCGCTGGTGACCAGTGCGATCCAGCCGGGCACAAGACCTTCTTTGCCCAGCTCCTCAAGCAGATCAAGCTTTCGCAAAAACAATGCACGATTATTACCGTAAAAATTATTGTCGATGAAAAGCAGCGGCTTGCGCGTTGGGTAGCTTCTGATCTGATCTTCGATGTACTTTAAATCGTAGATCTTATAATCGCGCCGTTCGGCGGTGAGCGCGCAAAAACTGCAACGAAAGTTGCAGTACCGGCTGCTTTCGGCATAATTGACCGCGCTTTTCCAGGTCAGCAGATCAAACCGCGGGCGCATGCGGTCAGCGACTGCGTCCGCCCCGAATACCTCGCGCGCTATGTCGAGGAGTACTTCAATATCTTCTTGGCAGGCATAGTCGAAAATGGCGGCGCTTGAAATTGGCAGGTTGCGCACCGCGGGTCCTCCGGCCACGATCACGCACCCGGGAGCTTTGGTCCGAGCATAGGCCGCGAGCTGGCGCATGCGGTCAAACGCCGATGTAACGCCCGTGAGCACTAGCATGTCGGGCCATTGAAAAATTCGCTCATCCTTGAGCGGCCCGCTGTGGAACTCACTAAAAAGACGAACTTCCACTGTTTCACAATTGAACGCGCCCGCCAAAAATGCGTGACCTAGTCCCTGAGGAATAAAATTAGGCCGGCCATCCGGGTTGCGTGTATCGTCGAAATGCGCAATGACGACCAATACCCGCGGCTTACGATCAAATCGTCTAATCGGGCCCTCCCGTGAGCTAGAGTGCTCCTGCAGCACGCTCGGCGGTTCCGCGCAAAATGGCATCGCCTGACAAAAGTGCGCTCAGACGCGACTCAATCTGTTCATCTTCCTTCTGGAAAAAGCCGGCACGGCGAAGCCGAAATGTCGCGGCCAACGCGTCTGCCGGCATCTGGAACTCAAGGCCGGCGACCAGCGCTTGGCGCCAGGGGTGTGCGGCGTCGGGAAAATTTCCAAATCTCGCATGCAGATCACCCGCGAACAGAAGTGACCGCGGACGGCCAATGAGATAAATACGGGCGAATTGTCGAAGCGCTTTCGCACTCCTATTTGCGAGCCGTCTGCGCAACCGCTGTATCATTGCGGATTCCTGGTCATTGCCGTGCCGCATCGCTGTGGCGAAGGCGGCACACAATGCAGGAAGAGTCCGGGACTTGACTGTGGGATTAACTTCCATGATGGAAATCGACATCTGTTCAAGCCAATGCTGACAAGCAGATGCATTCTCGCGATTATGTGCGTGGTCGGCCAGGATTGCGGCCCCTTCCAGCGCATGTATCGCCTCGAGGGAAGCTCTATGCTCCGTTAAAAGGGTTGCAAGCTCATCCAGGTCTATTTCGCGAGCAGCGGTCCCGAGCACGCGGGCACCGCGCAATCCGGCGGTCAAGCCGCAGCCAAGCACCTGCATATCTCCGTTGGTGCGGGCTGTCCGACAGATCTTTTCGACAAGCTCACCCCATATCTCCTCACCTTCGTAAGCTGGATTGAGCAGCCATGGGCTAAGAATAGTTTCCATACAAACAGCAAGTTCACACCAACTCCTGGTATCACCGATCGCCTCTGCCTGCTCCAGCGCCGGTTTGAACAACGTCTTTGCGGCTTGCCAGTGAGCGACGCTCGTCTCATATAATCCAGACAATAAACCGACACGTATACCGACGGCGGGATTCTCGATCTGTTCGGACAGCGTCCTTGCGACTTCGAGATAGCGTCGCGCGCGTTTGCGTAACGGGATAACCCCACAAATCGCGCCTAGGCTCGCATAATTGACGACAAGAACAGGTGAAGGCTTGGCAAACCGCTCTGCCAAATTAGTCGCCCGCAAAGTCGCGTAAACGAGTCGGCCCTTATCTCCCATGAAATAGAAAATTTCCGTCAAGCTTTCGTGTGCTCGCGCTGCCCGGACCATAATTGCGCCAGGTGCCGAAGAAATGCGCCTCTCGTTCGCACCATCGAAAAGAAGGTCCCCGTGGCGGGATCGCACCAGGTGCTCAGTGATCTGCCACGCTAGTTTAAACCAAAGGCCGACCAGGCTGCTGGGGAAACGGAGTCCAATCAAACGCAGCCCTGTCTCGTAGCCCTCGCGTGCGGCTTGAATCTGCCCTAGATTCAATTGTGCGTCCGCGTGCATGAAATGAGCAGATGCTAAACGGTCCAACGAGACGGGAATGTCCTTTGCTTCGGCAATTTTGAGGAAAGCGTCGATGTATTTGATGGCTGAGTTATTGTCAAATTGTCGAAGCCTTAGTTCTGCGACCCGGTCGAGATACTCGAAAACTTTGCTGCGTTCCTGTGCACGCTGCCACTGGTTGAGGATGAGTGGCAGCGTTTCGGCTTCGGTTGACAGCCCATTCTGCTCCATGGCTCGTGCAATGGCTGCATGAGCCTCCCGCTTTTGATCAGAGAGCATGCTCGCGTATACGACATCGCGAATTATGGCGTGCGTGAACGTATATAGACTGGCATTTCCGGGAACGTGTTTGATGAGATTGGCGCCTGCGAGGCTTATCACGCAGTTGGCGCTGTCGATTCCCGCGGTGTGAATAATTTCGATTTCCTCGAGACCAGATACCGAGAAGCTTACACCAATCGCGCTTGCGATTTTCAGGACGAATTGCTCATCCGGCAGCAGGGCATCGGTCCTACTCAAGACGGCGGCTCGGGCCGACTGGGGTAAGATTACCGTACTCTCGGTTAGCGTCTCGGGGTAGGGAACAACGCGCGCCCAAGTCTCCGGTCGGCGTTG
>JAMXLL010000307.1 GCA_024281015.1 Candidatus Binataceae bacterium | reverse complement strand
CCAGATGTAGCGGAAAACTGGTATTTGCTCGCACTACCGCCGGTGACTGGAATGACGTTATCGCGACCCGCGCGATTGCCGAAGGGGGTGGGGCAGCGGTGAAGATGCGGATACCCGCCTGGCTGATGGCTGGCAGTTCGTCGAGTACTTGTCCCTGGGTTTCATTGCCGTCGGTCAACAGTACCAGCCGCTTCTCCTCATTTTCGGGGAAAATGCCGAGTGCGGTGGTGAGCGCCCCAGCCAGATCGGTCCCGTTCGGATCTACCCTTCCTACGTTCCGCGCTGGCATGCGCGGGTCCTGCAGCGGCACAAACAGAGTTGCATCGCGGCCGAAGCCAATCACCGCCAGACGATCCCGCGGGCTGAGGCGGCGACGGATTTCAGCAAGCCGGTGCTCCATCCAGGTGGCCTGGTCGGGAGCTATCGAGCGCGACTGGTCGAGCGCTACCACTATGGCCATTCTGCGAGCCGCGGCACGCACCGGAATACGCCAACCCGCCAGCACCAAAACCAATACTGCGAAAGACATGAGCCGCAATGCACTCGACAATACGGTCGGGAGCGGTTTGCCCTCACGTAGGATTGCCAAAGCCCCAGGGGCGGCAATCAGGGGAGATGCAAGCAGCAGCCACAACAGGAGCGGCCGTTCAAACATGACCAGCGCCCCAACGCACCGCGCGCTCGACAATCAGCGCCGACTCGGCCAGCAGTAGCAAGATCGCCCCGGCGATTAGTCCCAAGGCGGCTGGCTTTGGGTAATTTTCGTTATGGGTTGGGGCAGCCAGCTGCAGTATCCGCTTTGGCTCAGCAGCAGCCCGTGAGGAAGCGAGGTCCGATTCTGCGGCGTCGTAGTAATTGGCATAAACGGCAGCTTCACGGTTGCCGCCTTTAATCGCGTAGCGCCCCACTTGCAGCGGGCGAAAACGTACCCGTCCCCATTGGTCCGGCTGCAACTTCGCGGTCGAGCCATCTGGCGCCGTCAAGATGGCGGGCGCAAAAGTCGGGACGGCGACGAACGTGCCGGTTGCGACAACTCTTACACTCTCAGGCGCTAATATTTGCTTAAGTGTGTCGACAGTCAGCACCAATGCGTCGAGCCTATCCGGATCAAGGAGCAGATGATTCCTGATGTCGAAGCTCAACACGCCAATCTCGCCTTCCGCATTGCGCCCAACTGCGGCCAATTGCAAGGAATCATGGCCGTCGATTCGTGTGCCGCGCGCGAGAGACTGCATCCATCCCGGCAAAGACAATACCCGCGATGGGCCGAGCAGAGTCGGAGTTGCCAGCGGCCCGGTATCCTGGCGCGATTCCAATTCGGCGGCGGCAACACTGCCGGTTATCAGCAGCGGGGGACGACCTTTTGATCCCCTTAATGTGGGCTCGGGAAAAACAAACATCCGCGCCGAGGCGTGAACCCCTGCGCCACTACAGTCGTGCAATATCGCCAGCGCGAATCGCTCAGCAGCGACGCTACTAGAGGGATATAGACCCGGATCGAGGGCGGTCACGACCAGGTTCGGATTAATTGCCAGAACGATACGGGCGAGGTCGTCGCGAGCGTCGGCATCGGGCGATAATACCAGCACCCTGGCTTGGGCGATCGAGGGTGCAAGTGCATACCGGTCGTTATCCGCAGCAAGGGCATCCGGAGAGCTGATGCGAGCATGTAACAGACCGCCTTCGGCGAGCGGTCGAAATGTAACGATAGCTTGGGCACGGGGCTCGATTATCAGCGGAGTGCGGACGATGGGCCGACCGTTGTTTTCGACTTGCAGTTCGCATTCAGCGGAATGGTTAGAGAAATTCCGCAAAACACAATGACCCGCGCTGCTACGCGGCACGCCGGGATCGAGCGCGACGATAGCGATGTTCTCCGCAGGCTCCCCCACTCGGTGCATGTTGACTCGGCCGTCGGGATGCGCTTCCTGCACAACTTCATTGGGAGGATCGCGATCGGCAAAAATATCGATGCTCGCGGCACCACGAGCATCAAGCAGCGCAGCTCGCAAGGCCGCCGGCCGCGCGGCCACCGCAAATGGTTTGAGCTTGTTCAGCACGGTCGCTGCTTCTTCAGGCGCGGCAGATGACGAGAGCAAAGTCTGTGCTTCGAGTGCATAACCGATGATCGTGAACCTGTCGCCCGCAGGGGCCGCCGAGATTAGACGACGGGCAGCGATGCGAGCCTCATCGAGTCGCGACCGGCTGCCGTTCGTCGCTTCCATTCCAGCGCCCAGATCAAACACGAGCGCATGAACTTGATGAGGGCCCAGTGGGCGCCGTCCAAACAAAAAAAGCCCGGCCGCAGCGAGAGTCATGGCGGCTAATGCCAAGGCTTGCAGCCAAAACAACAGGTCAAGCCGCAAAAAGCGGCTCTTGGCGACCGGTGCCGGAATTTCTTCGAAGAGCATCAGGCTCGAGACGTTGATCGTCGGACGGGCACGCGCCCGCAGGTAAATCGCAACGAGCACGACCAGGCTCAACCCGCACAGCAAACTTCCGGGATTAAAGAAACCCACCTCAGGCAATCACCCCCAGGCGAGGGAATTCATGGCTCATAATCGAATCTAGCTTGGAGGCGCCGAAAGCGCGCGAATAGACGATGCCATGGCTGTCGCAAAAGCTACTCAGCCGCGCAGCATGTTCCTCGACACGCCGGCGGCACATTTCGGATTCATTGGTTCCAAACGTCACTTCGCGCAGTTCGCCGGTCTCGCAATCACGCACTCGATAGGCTCCTGGCGGATAGGCGCCAGCCCATTCGCGATCACCAATCACGTGCATCACTTTGACCTCGTGTCGGGCGGCAATTAGCTGGCGCAGCGCATCTTCATAATCAGTGGGACTTACCAGGAAATCTGAAAGGACGACCACGATGCCGGCACGAGTAGGCGCACGCAGCAATTCTGCCGCGGCCTCGGCCAGCCGCGTATCACCCTCACATCGCAGAGTGCTCACGAAGGGGCGAAACGCAAGGAAGGATTCGCGGCGCTGATGGAAGCGCGTTGCCTGTAAACGCGGCCCCCGGCCGGAGCCACTGAAGACGGCCAGCCGCACCGAATCGTTCTCCCCCATGCCGATGTAAGCGATTGCGGCGCCGAGGACTATGGCGAGACCGAGTTTGTCGTCAGCTTCCGGCACTCCCATTGAAGCGCTCGCATCGATGAGAATGGTGAGTTCAACCTGGCGTTCGGCACGGAAGGTCCGAATGGTCAAATCGTCGAGCCGCGCAAACGCATTCCAATCGAGGAACCGCAGGTCATCGCCTGCCGAATATTCGCGAAAATTCTCAGGCTCAATACCGGCACCCAACACCCTGCCTACGGTGCGACGGCCTGCGCGGACGGTCCGTGCTCGCTTGGTGCCCAGCACCAGGGCGTCGAGCCGCTGGAGAAACTCGGGGTCAAAAGCGCGGGTCGCAAGCATTGAGCTACCGAAGTGTCAGAACCGCCTCACAGCCTTTCCTGCCATAGTTTATTAACGCCAGCCCGCTGGAAACTAAACCAGTGGAGCGAGCCCGTGCCGAGTTCGTTGAGAGTAACCCTCGGCAACATGGCATCATGGTGCTGTCGATGCCGAGTCACACGCGGGTCGGGTGCACGGCTTTAACTACTTGTTCCACAATTCGCGCCGTGTCGACGTTATCCGAATGCGCTGCGTAGTTAAGCATTATACGGTGTTCAAGAGCGGCAGGCGCCAGTTGATCGATATCGTCGTAAGCAATATTGGCCCGCCCGTCGAGCAGCGCACGAACCTTGGCACCCAGGATCAGCGCCAGTGCTCCACGCGGACTTGAACCAAAACTGACATAGCGGTTGACGAGATCGACCCGTACCGGTGGGCGATTGTCGCCGATAATCCTGGGATTTTCTGGTTGCGTGGCCCGCACTAGCCGAGCCGCATACTGCTCAATCGGTGGCGCCACTATCACTTCGCGGACCAAATGCTTCAGGTCCTCGAGCCGTTCGGCTGCCTCCTCAACTGCAAACACCGGAGTGATGCCCGCCTCTTCAGGTCCGGTGGTAGCGGTAATTATCCTGACGAGTTCGTCCTCTCCGGGGTATCCCAAGCGCACCTTGAACAGAAAGCGGTCGAGCTGCGCCTCCGGCAGCGGATAGGTACCTTCCATTTCAATCGGGTTGAGGGTTGCCATTACGAAGTAGGGTGGAGGCAGTGGATAGGTTGTGCCACCGGCCGTGACTTGCAACTCCGCCATTGCTTCCAGCAGCGCCGACTGTGTCTTGGGTGTCGCTCGATTTATCTCGTCCCCGAGCAGGATGTGGCAAAAAATCGGGCCGGGCTGGAAGCTGAATTCGCGCCGGCCGTCGGCACCGGAAAGGATGACCCGGGTTCCCGTAATGTCGGCCGGCATCAAGTCGACGGTGAACTGAATCCGGTTGAAGGTCAGATTCAAAACCAGCCCCAAGGTCTTAACCAGGGTGGTTTTGCCTGTGCCGGGCACGCCCTCAATCAGTACATGACCACCGGCGAACAGAGCGCTGAGCAACTCTTCGACGGCGCGTTCGTGGCCAACGATTACCTTGTGAATCTCGGCCTGGATTCGGCGGAAAACTCTGGCAAAATCACCGATAGTCGGACGTTCTCCGGCGGCCGCTTGCCTTTCGTTTTCAGTGTTCACCGCGCAGCCTCCTCTTGTCAGTAGCTTTTGGAGGAACCGGGTTGTACATCGAGCATATCCGCGGCCGCGCCTATCGGGACCTCAATTCACTGGCGTTTGCGCGAATCGGCTTCTTTATGGGCTGCCGCCAGAGCCCGGCTTTGCCGCTTCTTCATCGCTCGAAAACACGTTTGATCGTCATTTGATCGGCGGCTGGCACCGAGGCGCGAGCGATAGGCTCATCCTCCCTCTGCCGATCATTAAGCGGCGCCCGGATCTTGGGTGGAATGTACGACGGGGCCCCGGGGGTTGTGCTTTCATCTGAAGGCTGCGCGTCTATCGTGATTTTAAAACTATTGCTACCCAATGGCTGTGCCGATGGCGGACCGAACAGATTTTCAGGATCGCTCCCGGAACCGTGATTCGCTCCATCGCCGTTACCTGCTCCTCCGGAAGCGGGCGAGCCAAGTTGACTAGGATTTGCCTGCCCGGACTCGTTGCCGTTTTGCCCCGGGAGCGCTGAGCCATTTTGGGCGAGCTGGCTGGTTGCTGGATTCGGGCTCGGTGCCGCCTCTGAGCCGTTACCGGAGTTGCCGGTTCGGCCGTGATTTGCCTTACTGTCTCCAGTTCCCGCCGCAGACCCATTATGAGATTGAGCTTGCGGGCCACTAGCCGCATCCTTATCGGTTAATCTGAGCTCAACAGGCGGGCGATGTTGCTGGCCGGTTAGCTTGTTCTGCAATGTACCGCCGAAATCGCGAGCCTTGTTCAACCATCGCGAGAGCGAATCCTTATCAGTTCCACCGCCCTGAGCCGAGGCGAGTTTGTCGCTCAGCTTTCGCATTGTCGCTTCGTCGGCGTAAATTTCGGCATTCGGCTGAAGGGCGGGATCAGCCGGGCGAATATCAAGACTGCCGAGGTCTGCGGTGACTTGGTTTGGTAAACCCGGCATCCGGAGCGGTTGGCTACTTATCTTCAGCCGGGCAACTCGCAACAGGAACACCGCTATAATGCATGCACCTACCAGGGCAAAGGCCGATCGCGAGAACCATCGCGGCTCGATTTTGGCGGGCTCGAATTCGCCACGGCGGCCATAAGTGTCCTCGACCAGGTATCGCCACAACTCCGAAGTTGGTCCCGACTCGGACAGCAAAAGAACCGTCATCAGCCGGCCCTTAAGGCCACTGCGGTCGTCGGCCAATGATGCCGCCTTGACGGGGCTTGCGCCGGTTCGGAGGGCGGTGCGGGTCACCCGCACAATGCTGATTAATGCCAGTATTGGCATTATGACGGCGGTGCACAGAAAACCCAGAGGGCTCAGTACCGCTGCCGCGGCAAGCACCACTGCTGCCGCAACGATAAGTATGGCGACCGCCCAAAACGCAAAATACTGCGCCGCCAGCGAGTTAATTCGTGCACGAATCGCCTTGAGCTGAAAGAGGATCAGCCACAGCTTTTGTTCATCGCGTTGTCTTTGTGCCACGGAAAACACAGCGGCGCTATGGATGGCGCTACTCGACAATAATCAAGGGGTGACGCATGCGCAACGGTCAAAATGGCCGCTCCAATCCTGTATCCCAGCAGTCAAAGGGCGCTACATGTCGAAGGTAACCTCGTTAGTCACATCAGCCGGCCTACTTCAAAGTCCCACCCCAAAATTGCTTTCAAAAACACTCCGTTGCTGGCGCGAGTGAGGCCCCATCCAATCCCGGCGTTCAGTTCCATCTGCGGAAGCAAGAAGAAGTTGAGCGTGGGCACGACGAAATGCTGTTGGTTTTGAACTGCTGGCAACTCCTGAAGCGGCCCCATGTCGCCATAGTATTCAAGTGCCGGTGCCAACCACGGTAGAAGCTTATAACTAATTTGTCCTGAAGGAGCGAAAGTAACGCCTTGATGCGTTCCCGGTCCGCGAAACGGTTTCTCAAAAGCAAGATTCGCAATAACCAAGAGCCGGCCGAGTGACGTTTCAACAATCGGTCGCATCTCCAATGTCAATGGTTGCTCTTCAGCCGCGCGCCGCATGTAGTCTAATTCAAGATTGCCCCCTAACCTGACAGGCCAGAGATCGGTTGCCCGGATCCCAAAATGACACTTGGTGCGGGCTCCGGCATATTCATAATCGCCATTGCTCAACTTGGCAGTTGCCAGATACTGCCCAATCTCGATGTGTGGAGTGAGCCCATATGTCGCTTCCAGCGTTTCGTGGATCTGATACGGATTAAGTTGGGCGTGGGCTTCGCGCCCCGTTGCGCTTGTGACGCTGTTCGAATGCAATTCCAGACTTAAGATGCCGGGCGGTGTCGTTTCAGTGGGGTATATCTGGATCTCATAAAAATCGATGGCGCCAGCGTTTACCACCGCGGCTAACCACACGCCCAGAGCCAGAAACGCGCTTGCGATGGCTTTGCTCGATGCCGACATCGACAGGACGACATGAACGCTCGCCGGCTCGCTGATCTAGCGGCAATGTACCACGCCGATCCTGGGGCACAGATGCCTAACCGGGCATCGCGAGCACCATGGCGAGACGGGCTGACAGATTGTTTGGCCAAACGCGACCAGAAGCGAATTGTATTCGATCCAGTAACGCCGCGGCAGTTCTTCACGCAGCGCCTTTTCGCTTTTTTCGGGGCTGTTGGTTTTAATCAGACCCCAGCGGTTGGAGATCCTGTGAACGTGGGTGTCAACACAGATGCCGGGTTTGCCAAACGCCTCGGTCACAACGAGGTTGGCGGTCTTGCGGCCAACTCCGTTGAGCGTCAGCAGGTCATCGAGCCGATCCGGCACCTTGCTGCCGAAGCGTACCAGCAGATCGCGGCAGATTTGCAAAATAACCCGCGCTTTAGTCCGATAAAAACCAACGGGAAAAATCAACCGTTCGATTTCTTCTTGCGGCAGCTCCAGCATCTGCGACGGAGTGTCGGCGCGCGCGAAAAGACGTGGGGCCGCAAGGGCCGTAGCCTGGTCCTTGGTCCGCAAGCTCAGGATGCAGCCGATCAGCGTGAGGAAGGGATCGCGCCGCTCCGCGGCCATTAGCGTCAAAACCGGTGCGTTCCATGCCGGGGCCGCCTTCCGCAATATGCGGAGGACCCGCCCGATCGTGCTGCGGGTGATGCGCACGGGTGCCGCATTAATAAGGTCGGCTCGATTTGGACCTATTTCGCGCCTGGAAGATTGCGTAGCTTGGGGCGCGCTTTGGATTGGTGGCCGACGCCGGCTTCGCCGACGGCTGCCGTTAATTGCGTCGCGTGGCTGGGAAGGTTTGGCCGGAGACATCCGCAGCATTTCTAGCGCGCGTGATGACGGCAGGAAAGCTCGCGTGTACAGCCACAAAGTGTATCCGGCTAAAGAAGCGTGAGGGGAGGCCGGCCAGCCGCCCAACACGAAGCCGCCCTGAGGATCATGTTCGTGATTCTCGCCGTGCAAACTACGAGGAACATCAACGCGCCAGCTCTTTTCATTAGCACGGTAGGGTGCGAAGCTCGCCCCGTTCGGTTGCGCGCGAGATGAATTGACCTTGCGCCTGACGCTTATGGAGCCATTTGAACCGGGCCGGCTCGCGATATTCCTGGTCGTGCTCGCTGCCTTGATGGTTGCGAGTGCATCGTTGAGTGGGCCTTCCCAACGCGCAGGGGTGCCGGCCGTGCTGGCTTTTCTTGCGCTCGGGATTATCGCCGGTCAGTGCGGTCTTCGTGCTCTGCTGTCGCAAACATTCCGCTCGTCTTTTAGCTTCGGCACGGTCGCTCTCGTGCTGATTCTTTTTGACGGCGGCCTCAATACTCCGCTCGGGATCGTCAATCGCAGACTTGTGCCGGCCGCGCTATTGGCGACGGTGGGGGTAGTCGCGACCTCGGCGTTGTTTGCCGCCTGCAGCAAGATACTCGGTTTCTCCTGGGATCACGCATTCCTGCTCGGCGCCATCGTTGCACCGACCGATGCAGCTGCGGTGTTCCCAATTTTGCGTGGCAGCGGACTGCAGCTGAAAAGGCGCATCGCCACGACTCTGGAGCTTGAGGCCGGTCTGAATGATCCCGTAGCCGTCGCCCTTACAATCGCATTTTCGCAAGGTCTCGCCGAACATCACCCAGTCGGCGCGGCAACAATCGTCGCCATCCCTGCCGTCCTGGTCACCGGTGCACTGATTGGGATCGCAGTGGGCTTTGGTGGGCGCCAATTGCTCCTGTACTCGCACCTACTCGCCGGCGGACTGTATCCGATTATGACCCTCGCCCTGGCGCTGTTCGCGTTTGGGATGACAGCAATATGCCATGGCAGCGGTTTCCTGGCGGTCTACACTGCAGCACTGGTGCTGGGAAACGGCCCGTTACCGTATCGAGGAGGCATCCTGCGGGTTCACGATGCAATTGCCTGGTTGTGTCAGATAACGCTTTATCTGATGCTCGGCTCGCTGGCTAATCCGTCGGAACTTGTTGGGGTGGCGCCGGCTGGCATCGAACTCGCTCTGTTCCTTGCGGTCGTGGCGCGTCCGCTAAGCGTGACAATTTGTTTGCTGCCGTTTCGGTACTCGATGCGTGAGATCCTTTATATAGGTTGGGTCGGTCTCCGGGGCGCTATTCCCATCGTGCTGGGAACCTACCCTGTGCTGATCGGGGCCGGCGACGCACGGACCATGTTCAATATCGTTTTTTTTATTGTCCTCGTCAGTACCATCGTGCCAGGCGCGACGGTGCGCTGGGTAACCGCATGGCTTGGACTCCAGTCTGAAGAACGGCCGCCGCCGCCGGCGTTGCTCGAGATTATCTCGACCCGCGTCTTAAGCGGGGCTGAGATCGCCTCGTTTTCTATCAATCAATCGGCGGCGGCATGCGGTGCGCGCATAGCCGAATTGCCTCTTCCCGCTGAGTCGGCGGTGATACTGCTTATTCGTGACAGCCAACTGATTCCTCCGCGCGGCCCAACCGTGCTGCAGAAAGATGATCACGTTTACGTGCTAAGCCGTCCAGACGATCGCCCGATAGTCCACCTGATTTTCGGCCATTCTGAGGAGGATTAGCATCTTGAGTAGTGCGTCTTTATGAGGCCACTATGAATCGGCAGATGCTGAACTTCTTTGGCTCTAGTAGCCACAGCCGAGTGATACTCGGTCCATAGGCATTCTCGCTGCCGCAGCCCATTCCATTTCGGTGGCCTCTGAGATCGCTGTGCATTCAGCGTCGCACTCTTTCATGCCTGGGCTCAATCGCGGAGAATGCACACTGCCGGAGAGCATTGGAGAGATGAGATTCATTCCTCATACCGAGGCGGATATTATGGAGATGCTCAAGATCCTCCAGGTTGGGAGCATCGATGAGCTTATTGCGCACGTTCCTGCCGGCCTGCGTGCCCGCGCAGCAATAAACCTCAATCCGGGAATGGACGAGGCCGAGGTGGTGGGGACAGTGTCCGCTCTGGCTGAACGAAATCGCGGAGTCCGGTTGGCCAGTTTTCTCGGGTGCGGTTACTATCGCCATTACGTGCCGGCCGCGGTACGCGCGATAACTGCGCGCGCCGAGTTGGCAACGGCTTATACGCCTTACCAGCCCGAAGCGAGCCAGGGCACCACGCAGGCAATCTTCGAATTTCAGACACTCATCGCGCAGCTGACGGGTTTGGATGTAGCCAATGCGAGTATGTACGACGGCGCATCCGCGGTCGCCGAGGCTGTGCTGATGGCGCGCCGGCTCATGCCGAAGCGGTCGAGGGTAGTTCTTGCTTGCAGCCTGTGGCCCGAGTATCAGGCGACTATTCGCACCTACCTGGAAGTCCAACCGGAGATCGAGCTGGTCGAGCTCGCATTTGACCCTGCCAGCGGCACCGCGGATCTAGCTGCACTCCAAAGTATGCTTGATGATCACTTGCTGTGCGCGGTGATCGGTTATCCCAACGTGTTTGGAGTTATTGAACCGCTGGGGCAAATTGCTCAAGCCGTGCATCAGACTGGCGGTCTTTGCATCTCGGCAACAGCCGAGGCCTTGGCCTTGGGTCTTCTGAAATCCCCTGCCGAGTTGGACACTGATATCGCTGTCGGCGAGGGACAGAGTTTTGGCATTGCGATGCAGTTCGGCGGGCCGGGTCTTGGCTTCCTGGCTACCCGGCTTCCTTACGTCCGGCAAATGCCAGGGCGCCTGGTGGGTGAGACGCTCGACGCTCGCGGCCGCCGTGCTTATTGTTTGACCCTTGCAACCCGTGAGCAGCACATCAGGCGCGAGCGAGCGACCTCGAACATCTGTACCAACCATTCGTTGTGTGCACTGGCGGCGACGGCATACCTGGCTTTGATGGGGCGGCGGGGGTTAGGCAAACTGGCGGCGCGCAACGTCGAACTTGCCCACCTCGCAGCCAAAAAGCTCGCATCGGCCGGAATTAGACGCCGCTTCAGTGGCAGCTTTTTCAACGAATTCGTGGTGTCAATATCTGATGTACCCAAGGCGTTGGCACAAGCCGAAGAGCGCGGAGTAATTGCGGGTGTCGCGATGGCACGTGCTTATCCCGAAGTTGGTAGCACGCTGCTAATTACCGCCACTGAAGCCAATTCGATTCAGGAAATAGATTTGTTATGCGATGTGCTGGCGGGAGCAGCCTGATGGCAGAAGTGGGGAAAAATGATCCGTAAGGATGCGGCAACAACTCCGGCTGAACTGCCGGTTAGCAGCAAGTTCGATTCTGGCCGCGTTCCGCTGCTTTTCGAAGAAACTTCGCCGGGCCGTTCAGGTGTGGACCTGGCGGGGACGGAGGAGAGCGCGCAGCGAGCGCGTGAGATGCTGGGTCAGGAACTTTGCCGAGCTGATATCGAGGGCTTTCCCGAATTGAGTGAGCCACAGGTCGTCAGGCATTTTCTGCGCCTGTCGCAACTGAATTTCGGGCAGGCTTTGAATTTTTATCCGCTCGGCTCATGCACGATGAAATACAATCCAGCTGTCAATGACGAGTTGGCCGCCCTCAGCGGTTTCGCTGGGTTGCATCCGTTGACCCCGCCCCATCTGGCGCAGGGTGCGCTTGAACTTATGGCTCGGCTGGAACATGCGCTTGCCGAAATAACAGGGATGGACGCGGTTTCACTTCATCCCGCCGCAGGTGCCCAGGGTGAACTGGCCGGCCTCCTCATGGTGCGTGCTGCGCACCGCAAGCAAGGGCGCATCTGCAGCAAGGTCATTATTCCGGATACGGCTCACGGCACGAATCCGGCCAGCTGTGCGTTGGCGGGGTTTCGTGCGCTGGTAGCGAAATCGCATCGGCGCGGATATCTCGAAGCGGATGAGATTCGCCGCCTGCTCGACGATGACGTGGCGGCCCTGATGGTGACGAATCCGAATACGATGGGAATCTTCGAACCCGAGATCGAAGAAATTGCCGCAGCGCTGCATGAGCGTGGCGCGATGCTTTATCTCGATGGCGCGAACATGAACGCCTTGCTGGGAATAGCCAAACCCGGGCAGATGGGGGCCGATATCGTGCAGCTCAACCTGCACAAGACCTTCTCGACACCCCACGGGGGCGGCGGTCCGGGGGCTGGGCCCATCGCGGTCAAGCAGCACCTGGAACCATTTCTGCCGTTGCCCAGGTTGTGTAATAAGGGCGGGAAGTGGGAATTCGTTGACGATCGGCCGGATTCGATCGGACGCCTGCGCGCATTTCACGGAAATTTTGGCATGTTGGTGCGGGCATACGCGTATATTCTGGCACTTGGCCGCGACGGACTGGCCGAGGTAAGCCGACGTGCGATTCTAAATGCCAACTACCTGCGTAAGCGGCTGGAAGATCTTTTCCCAAGCGCCTCGCCAGAGCCTTCGATGCACGAATGCGTTCTGACCCATGAGCTCGAAGCGCGGGCGGGTGTAAGTACACTGGACTTGGCTAAGCGCCTGCTCGATTTTGGCATGCATCCGCCGACGATTTATTTTCCCCTGGTGGTGCACGGCGCCTTGATGATCGAGCCGACCGAAACCGAAAGCCGCGAGACTCTCGACGGATTCGTTGAGGCGATGCGGCAACTCCACGACGAAGCCCTGAAAGAGCCCGAGACGGTACGCACAGCACCTCACGAATTGCGCCTTGGACGAGTGGACGAAGTCAGAGCTGCTCGCCGTCCAGTTCTGCGCTGGCTTCAAGCAGGTTCTGCACTATAGCGACCCCGAACAAGATGGAAGGCGTCACTTTTACTGCTAGTTGACGTAGATCTTCCCCTCGTATACTCGGCGCTTGGCGCCGGCCACCCGAAATTCAAAATTGAGCCGCTCGCGTTGTTCAAGTCCGGGGGGAAGTATGAAAAATTCCAATCGCACTGCTTCGATTGTTGCGGCGGTACTCCTGATAACATCAGGCTTTGCAGCGGCGACCCCTCCGGTCCCCGGGCCTATGCCACCGCCAGACAATCAGAAACTGGCCCATGACATCTTCAAGGAAATCGTCGAAGTCCGCTCCGTACACGATGTAGGTACCAGAGGAGTGGCTGATATACTGGTGCGTTTCCTAAAGGCTGCTGGCTTCACCGATGGCGATATCCATGTGCTACCGGAGGAGAAGTATCCTGACCAGGTGAACGTCGTCGTGCGGCTCACTGGAAAGGGCAAGGGCAAGCCGATTCTTTGGAACGGCCATATGGATGTGGTCGAAGCGAAACCTCAGGACTGGTCACTCCCACCGTTTCAATTCATCGAAAAGGATGGCTATTTTTACGGCCGCGGAACATCCGACATGAAGGACGAAGATGCGGCCCTTGTCGCCTCGCTAATTCGCTTGCGGAAGGAGAGATTTATTCCCGATCGCGACATCATTGTCGCATTCACCGCCGATGAAGAAATGGGCGAAGAACAGGACGGCATGTGGTATCTGCTGCGTGAGCACAGGCCCTTGGTTGACGCGGTGATGGCCATCAACCCTGACGGCGGATCAGGGCAAATCGAGAACGGCAAGCGCCTCAATTTTGGCATTACAACCGCGCAAAAGACTTACGTTACCTTTACGCTCCAGACCACCAACAAAGGCGGTCATTCATCGGAACCCCGCCCTGACAACGCTATCTACGAGCTGGCGAGGGGACTTGTGGGGCTTTCGCGTTATGAATTTCCGTTCAAAACCACTGCGACTACGCGGATCTATTTTGGCAAGACCGCTATGACTCAGACGGGCCAGATGCGCGCCGATATGCAGGCGCTTGCCGCACCGAAGCTCAATGTCGAAGCCGCCAGACGGGTCGCAGGTGACCCGCCCTTCAACGCCATTCTACATTCTACCTGTGTGGCGACGATGCTCTCTGGCGGTCATCAGGAAAACGCGCTAGCACAGAGCGCCACTGCCACCGTTCAATGCCGCCTCATGCCGGATGAAACGGTGGACGGCACTAAGGCAGCAATCGAAGCGGCAGTGGCCGATCCGAGGATCGTGGTGAAGCCGCTCGGCACTGTGCTGAGTGCCGGCGAAACTCCGCCTAATCCCAGCCTCATCGCCTTGGTACAAACTGTGGTGGACTCGATGTGGCCTGGCGTTAGCGTGATCCCGGATATGTCGGCTGCATCCGGTGATTCCATTTTTACTCGCCAAGCCGGTATCCCGAGTTATGGAATCGGCGGCGGCTGGAATGACATTAACGATGTCCGCGTGCACGGCCGCGATGAGCGGCACGAGATCGGTGATTTCTACTCCTGCGTCGAATTCACCTACAGGCTGATGAAGGAGCTGAGCCAGGCAGAGTGAAGGCAAACGTGCGGCTCACAACGCTGACCGACGAAATTGTATCGCCCCGGTCGTGACCCTCTGTACATGATCAAGCGTCGGGCAGAGATTGCTGACGTCGCGTATTCCACCAATCCTAAGCAGAAGTGAGTTTGGTTCGCAGAAACAGGGGTCAGGTACCGGCCGCCTCGCGGAGGCTCGGCGGCTGTTTGAGATCCCCCGTCGCCTCGCCCTCGCTGCGGTGCTCGGGATTACAATGAGCGGCGCCCGTTCTCTGTTTGTCATTCCAGATGGTGGCTGTCCGCAGGGCAGCGCTCCCGGGCGCTAGAGTCTTGGTTCGATGGAACTGAAGGAGAACACGTGAGAACTCCCATCCGCCTGATAATCGCCGACGATCATGCCCTCTTTAGGGATGGTCTGAAGTCCCTGCTCGGGCGACAGCGAGACATGCAGGTGGTGGGAGAAGTCGCAAGCGCCGATGGCTTGGTAAAGACGGTGGATAAGCTGAGCTGCGACATTCTCTTGCTCGATCTGCAGATGGATCGCTGGGCGCTCGAAGATATCCAACAACTTGCCCCTCGAACGAAGGTTGTCGTCTTGACGGCTAGCGAGAGTGTGGAAAACGCTATCGCGGCTATGCGCCTGGGTGCACGGGCTATCGTACAAAAGCGCTTCGCCGTTCAGACGCTGGTCGACGCTATCCACGCCGTCGCCCAGGGATTAGTGTGGATGCCACCCTCATTGCAGGCCGAAATGGCATCTCAATGGAGTTCGCCAGCGTCGAAATCGCTGACCAGTCGTGAAACCGACATAGTCCGTTTGGTCGCCGGCGGCCTTCGCAATGCCGAGATCGGGCATCGTCTGTCTATTACCGAAGCGACGGTCAAGACGCATCTGAACAACATCTTCTATAAGCTGGAAATACGCGATCGTGTGGAACTGACCGTTTACGCGATTAGACATGGTTTGGGACCCGGATCTCAGCGCAAACGTTGAGATTCTCGGGAGCCGCGCAGCCCACTTTGCATTTCAACCACATCGTCTGACGAGCACTGCTGCCTTTGTCGCAAGCAACAGGTCATTTTTGCGGCAGCCCCTTAATTCCCGAAGGCAGTTTTTTGGGCGGCTGTTCTGAGTATCTACAACTAACGATGGATGATATCATCAATCTATAGTTTACTAGCATGTGGTTAGTTCATTACTAACATTCGATCCGACCATTGGCATTATGGTTGCGTTCGCAATCGCGCCCCGGTTCCACTGATCTTTTATGCGTCGTTTTCGTAACGAATGTTGGCACGCGAGCAGTGGATACCGGGAATATCGCGCTGGAGGGCGAAGGCAAGTGTTCTGTGAAGCAATCTCAACAACATACAGGCTGCTGAAGGAGAAATGGCGGGATCCAATTGTCCGCAAGAATGTCGGTTCGCTGATGTTAGGCAAAACGATCGGCTTAGCCATTGTCCTGGCTATAATGTCGAAGTGGTATTTGCCGAGCACTGCCTATGCGGACGCGGCGCCAGCCCTACCGCCCCCGCACATCAACGCCATAAATACCGTCTGGACTTTGGTCGCGGCTTACCTGGTCTTCTGCATGCAGGTCGGCTTCGTCATGTTGGAGTCAGGATTCGCGCGCTCTCGTGAAACCGTAAATATCCTGGTAGAGGGCATCGCCGATACCTGTATATGTGGCGTCACTTTCTGGTTGTGGGGCTTCGCCTTCATGTTCTGTCCGGGCACCCCATGGATCGGTACTACCGGGTTCATGCTTCACGGCCTGCCGGCAACTTATGGGACTACCGGTGTGCCGCTACTCGCGTACTGGGTGTTTCAATACGCCTTTGCCGATACTTGCTCGACGGTCACCTCGGGAGCCATGATCGGCCGCTGTGATTTCATTGGGGATCTGCTCTACAGCGTTGGGGTTACTGGCTTCATATATCCAATCATTGGTCATTGGGCCTGGGGTCCGGATGGTTGGCTCGCCACCATGAATCCCATTTCCTTTCACGATTTCGCCGGTTCCACGGTAGTGCATACAATTGGCGGAACTATCTCGTTGGCTGGAGCCATTGCTCTGGGCCCTCGACTGGGCCGGGTATTCAAGCGCGACGGCGGCAGTCCGATGAAGCCTCATGATCTGATTATCGGCGCGACTGGCGGACTGATTCTGTGGTTCGGATGGTACGGGTTTAATCCGGGGAGTACCCTTTCTGCTCTGGACGCGCAAGGGATCGGCCGTGTGTCCTTCAATACCACGCTGGCAGCGTGTTCGGCCGGTCTCACGTCACTCTTCTACTCATACTTGAAGACGGGCGGTAAATGGGATTTGGCGTTGACCGTCAATGGTTTTCTAGCGGGCCTAGTTGCGATCACATGCCCGTGCTACTGGGTCGATCCTGAGGGAGCTTTCCTGTTGGGGATAGGTGCCGGGATCGTTGTGGTATGGGGCATCGACCTGCTCGAATATCTCCGAATTGATGACCCGATCGGCGCGGTTCCCGTCCACATGGTAGCGGGAATTTGGGGTACTTTGTCACTGGGCCTGTTTGCGGCCGGCAAGTACGGAGCCCCTACGCCATTAGGTGCAGATACCAGCACAGTGGTCACCGGTCTGTTCTATGGCGGCGGCCTGGGTGTTCTGAAAGCTCAAGCCATCGGAAGTTTTTCAATCACCATCGCCACTTTTTTGGTCTCGATGGCACTGATGTATTCGATTAAAGCGCTCTTTCGGTTGCGCATTCCGACCGAAGGCGAAATCGAGGGTCTCGACATCCACGAGCACGGCTTCCCGGCATATCCGGAATATGTAGTAACGGGCGACGACGGGTGCCCGAAGAGTATCGACGACGTGCCTATAGGCAGGCGCACCAGCACCAAGCTTCCCAGGATCAGAATGAGGAAGGCCAGCTGATAGGATTTCCGACACTTGACCGGCTGCCATTAAAGGGAGCCGGTCAGGGTCGCCGCCTGAACTGGGAAGGACACTGTGTGGCACCGAGTTGGAACGCTCTTCACGGGAATCGCTAGCAGAATTTCGGATTTCTACAAAGCACATATTTTCTGGCGCAAAATCGAGCGAGCTCTCGCGTTGCACCAGCGCGGCGAAGTCCGCTCCGACGGTCTCCAATTAACATCCGCGACGACAACACTAAGGATCGAATGGGTAGCCAGATCCGTTCACCCATGGGATCGTAACCTGCCAGCCGACAAATCTGATCGTTTGTTTAGTCATCAGTGTTTGGACGACACGCATGCGGCGCTTGGCAGGCTCTTCGCCGAGATCCCGGTACTGGACACAATTGAAGTTCGGGTGAGGCGCAACCTGTTACATCCCCCGATTCTGCTAGGAACGGTCGAACGGGAGTCATTTAGAAGTCAGCACTGCTCGTCCACAGCGATGAAGCTTCGCGCAATGGGATTAAGTTTTCGAATGAGTAATCTATGCCTCGAAGAACTCGAGACAAATTCACACCAATGTCCAGTCGATTGAACCATCAGCTTGTAACAGTTCTCCGGTCTAATCGGGCTAAACTTTGATTACCTTAAGGGGCCTGAAATCGTGCCGCGCTCATCTCTTGTTCTACCGCCCCTGGAACTTGGGCTCCGCAGCCGCAGTAGATCTTTCGAGTTTTTATCCGCCGACATTTGTTATAGGTTCAGTGCCGCAAATGCGGTAGCGTGTCTGCCCCTACCTCTACATAGCGTAATCAGGCAGGCTTCCGAGAGAGTCACGTTAATCATTATTACATTGCCGCGCAGTTGTCGTGCGGTTACACAAGTTTGGCCGTTTATGAAGCCGGATTTCCGAGAACTCGACAGAAAGGTCGCCCAAGCGCGTATCGCTCTATCACTGCTGGCACTATTTACCCTTTATGTCGACCCAAACTTGGGGGGACTGTTTCATCTCGATAGATGGTTGCTGATAACCCTGGTTTGTCATCTCGTCTACAGCACACTCGCCTGCCTGGCCGTCACGGGCCTTATGGGAAGCACATTGATTGGCAGGCTGTCGACCGGCCTCGACCTGATTTTCGCGACTGTTATCGCGTTTCTAACTGAGGGCCATACGAGCCCATCCTTCGTGTTCTTCGTCTTCGCCATCGTTGCGGTGGGATTTAGAGGAGATCTCCGTCACACCATAAGCGTTACGATCGGCAGCGTGATCCTCTATCTTGCGGTTACAGAAGCTTCCGGCCGACTCATCAGCGTCTACGCAATGCGAGCGGTCTATCTCGCAATCGCCGGATATCTCATAGGATTTTTCGCGCAAGAGCGGACTGACTTCGAGAGGCGATTCCGTGAGCTTGAAGCCGCCGCTGAGAGAGAAGCCATCGCGCGTTCGTTTCACGATGGATGTTTGCAGGCGCTCGCTGGCATCTCCCTGCGCATTGAAAGCTGCCGCGACATGCTGGTTAACAATGAACACGCGGAAGCTGTGACCGAAATCAAGGAGATCCAAAACGCATTAAACCACGAATATGATGAGATTCGTGAATATGTGCGTTTTTTAGCGTCCGTTGGTCGTGTCGGAACCGCCAACCTCCACGGCTCGAACACCCGGTTTCGTATTCAAGCCTCATTTGCCGCGCCGGGAGCTGCCGCTGAGCAAATCCTGCAGATCGCCCTCGAGGGAATCAGGAATACCCGGCGCCACGGCCGCGCCAGCTCCGGGGCGATCAAAATGCGCCAAAACGGGCAGACGATTGGTATAACTCTGGATGATGATGGAATTGGCTTCGCCGATACGAGCGCTCCGCCGTGGACGATTGCTTCACGTGTCTCTGAACTCGGCGGCCGTCTGATCGTCAACTCAGCATCTTCGGGTGCCCATATTGAGATTTCGCTACCGATAGATGATGACGATGGCCGCTAAAGCTGTGATGCTCGCTGACGATCATTGCCTCGCCTGCTCGGTGATCCCATCTGCATTAGCTACAACGAATGATTTATATATCCTACAACTATAGTTGCAAGAACATGGTTAATACTTCTGCGGTTTCGACAGCATATTAGTCAGTGCTGATAGACAGTATTGTTCGTCAGCTCCAGAATGGTGGACTTCCAGTTTTCGATCTTGCACAATCGGCACCCGTAATATGGCCTCTCGCTCAAATAGCGGGCACAGCGGCGAGAAGCGTACGCTAGGAAGAATTCTCATGGGACCGGGACGTGACGTCCGGGATCCTGGAGTGTTTCATAGCCTTTCCTTGGTAGCCTTCCTGGCGTGGGTCGGGCTTGGTTCTGACGGCCTAAGTTCTTCATGCTACGGACCGGAAGAGGCTTTCCTGGCCTTAGGTCCACATCAGTACTTGGCCGTTTTTCTGGCGCTGCTGACCGCCCTCACAGTGTTCGTCATCTCAGCCTCCTATTCCCAAACCATCGACGAATTTCCGAGCGGCGGCGGAGGCTATGTGGTCGCGACAAGATTACTGGGCAGCTACTGTGGCTTGATCTCCGGATGCGCCCTTATTGTCGATTACGTCTTAACCATTTCGATCTCTATAGCCAGCGGCGCGGACGCGATCTTCAGCTTCCTTCCGGCAGACTTGCTTCCTTTCAGATTCTGGCTCTCGATCGCCGTGGTCATCGTGATGATTGGAATGAACCTCCGCGGCGTAAAGGAATCAGTGCTGACCTTGCTGCCCATCTTCTTGTCTTTTGTCTTGATGCACGCGGTCTTGGTGCTTTATGCGATTACCAGCAGGGGCAATGAATTGCCCCGCGTATTCAGTGGCGCGTTCGGTCAGGCGCGCAGCGGCATTGACATGCTCGGGGTGCTTGGGCTGGGAATAATATTCTTCCGCGCTTACAGCATGGGCGCTGGCACTTATACAGGGATTGAAGCAGTTAGCAACGGTCTTCCGATCCTTCGAGAGCCCCGAACCGTCACCGGCAAACGCACGATGCTTTACATGGCAGTATCCCTGGCATTCATTGCGGGCGGAATACTGGTCGGATATCTCCTCGTCGGGGTCGAACCGCAAACAGGCAAGACGCTGAACGCGGTGTTATTTGAGCGGCTGACCGTGAATTGGAACATCGCCGGCTTTCCACTGGGCCGCCAGGTGGTAACGCTCACCCTCCTCACCGAAGGTGCGTTATTGTTCGTTGCGGCACAAACCGGCTTTGTCGGCGGGCCACAAGTCCTTGCAACAATGGCAATGGACAGGTGGGTGCCCAGGCGTTTCTCTTATTTAAGCCAGCGCTTAGTCACCGGAGACGGCGTGTTGGCTATGGGCGTAGCAGCGATTCTGATCCTGGTGGGAACGCACGCACGGGTCGGTGTGCTCGTGGTCCTCTACGCTATCAATGTGTTCATTACATTTACCTTATCTCAGCTCGGAATGACTACGCTCTGGTGGAAGAGAAGGCATCAGCATCCCGGGTGGGCGCGCAGACTGGTAATTAACGGCACCGGCTGTATCTTTACTGCTTTGATCCTGCTGCTGACAGTCACGCTCAAATTCTACGAGGGTGGCTGGGTGACTATCGCGATCACCACCGCTGTCATCGCTACGTGTTACGCAGTCCGAAAGCACTATCAGCGGGTCGCGATGGTGATCCGACAATTGGAAGCCGACATCCTGCCACAGATTTACGCCGCAGCAGAGATTCCTACCGCCTCTCGCGATGCGAATGCGCCGACGGCGGTCCTGCTAGTTAACGGCTTTAGTGGATTGGGGCTTGCCACGCTTATGGCGATCCCCCGCCTTTTCGGCGGTCAATTCCGCAACGTGGTTTTCATCAGTGTAGGCGAGGTCGATTCCGCTCTACTCAAGGGGCCTGAAGAAGTACAGCACCTGGAGCAGAAAGTGGTCGATGACCTTGTCGAATATTGCCGCTTGGCGGGCGACCTGGGATTTCACGCCGAGCACAGAGCTGGACTCGGCACGGAGGTAGTGACTGAACTCCGTCTAGCATGTCTTGAGGTCGCTCGCGAATTTCGGCATTGCGTGTTCTTTGCGGGTCAACTTGTGTTCGGTGACGAACTCGAGGGCTTCGTTGGTCGTTTTCTCCACAATCACACCGCCTACGAGATGCTCAGGTGGCTGCAATTACAGGGGCTCAGCCTGGTAATTCTGCCGGTGCGTGTGTCGGCGAACGGGTCGGCGAACCATCGAATAGCTGCCTGATTACAGCTTTGTTGTAAGTAAATCCGGCCTCAATTCGCTTTGCTGCCCGCCGAGCTTTCCGAGCCTGAGAAATCCTGAGCCGTGCAGTTTCGCGCAAATCTACCCAAAAAGGCCTGCTATCCCTCTGAGATAGCAGGCCGTGCTTTTTAGTAGCGGACGGTGAGCCCTAAGCGAGAATCAGGCCTTCGAAGTCGCCCTGATTGCGCCAACGTGCAAGCAAGTCGAAGAATGCCAATCCGCCATCCGGATAGTTGGTCTGGAGAAATCCCTGTCCCTCGTTGGTTCCCTCGCCATTGTAATATCCCGGGGTACAGGTGTTTTGGTACTCCGTCATGACGGTTGGTCCGGTTACCAGTTTTACCCAGTCTTCCTCCGCCTCGCGGGTGGGCTCTATCGATCTGGCTTCGCGTTCCTTGACCTGCGAAACGAGATGAGCGATGTGCTGGGCTTGCTCATCCAACAGATAGGTGAAGTTCGCCGCGAAGCCGGTCTGGGTCATTCCCATGTGCATGCAGTTCGGAAAGCCATGGGTCAGGAATCCATGGAACGTTCTCATCCCCTTCGACCAATAATCCGACAATGACACGCCATTGCGCCCATACATCTCGAATTGGGCACGTCGCGTGTAAAGCGTCCCGACCTCGAATCCCGTGGCGAAGATAAGGCAGTCGACCTCGTACTCGACGCCGTCGACAACCACGCTATGTTCGGTGACACGATCGACGCCATGGCCCTTGGTATCGACCAGCTTTACGTTGGGCCGGTTGAAGGTCGGCAGGTATTCGTCGTTGAAGGTCGGGCGCTTGCACCACTGGCCGTACCACGGCTTGAGCGCTTCGGCCGTTGTTGGATCCTTCACCGTTTTGGAGACCCGCTCGCGAACCTCATTCATCTTTTGGAAGTCGACGAGTTCGGCCAGGTGCGCCATCTCATGATCGGCCAGACTGGAACGATCCTTACCCTCGATCAGATTGCCGAGCAGCTTGAAGAGGCTCGTCCAACTGTCTCCAACCAAATCCCTTTCAACGAATGCGCCGGTCAGGATTGAGGTGAAGTTGTAGTTACGACGGTGCTGCCACCCGGGCTTCAATCTCTTTACCCATTCGGGATCGGTAGGAGCATTGCCGCGAATGTCCACCGATGACGGTGTTCGCTGGAACACGTAAAGTTGCTTTGCGTGTTGACCGAGGTGCGGGATGCACTGAATCGCAGTCGCGCCAGTCCCGATAATGCCGATCCGCTTGTCGTGCAACTTGGTCAAGCCGCCGGTGGTGTCGCCGCCGGTGTAGTTGTAGTCCCAGCGGCTCGTATGAAATGCGTGGCCTTTGAAGTTCTCGATGCCCGGAATCGCGGGAAGCTTGGGCCGGTTGAGGGGTCCGCTCGACATGACGATGAATCGCGCTTTGAAGAGGTCGTTGCGATTGGTAGTGACGGCCCATCGCGAGGTGCTTTCGTCCCATCGGGCGTCTCTGATCTGCGTCTGGAAGCAAGCCCGATCATACAGATTGAAGTGCTTACCAATCCGCTGGGCGTGCTCCTGGATTTCAGGCGCGAAGGAATACCTTTCCTTGGGGATGTACCCAGTCTCCTCGAGTAGGGGCAGGTACATGTATGATTCGATATCGCATTGAGCACCAGGGTATCGATTCCAATACCAGGTCCCACCGAAATCGCCCGCCTTTTCGACGATACGAATATTCGTAATACCCGCGTTCTGTAGACGTGCCGCTGCCAGAAGACCCCCGAAACCCCCGCCAACAATCAACACGTCGCACTCTTCTTGCAGCGCGGGCCGGGTAAAACCCGGCTTGACGTAGGGGTCGGCGTTGAAGTGCGCGAATTTGCCGGTGATCTCCTGATATTGGCGGTTTCCATCTGCACGCAACCGCTTTTCCCGCTCTTCCGCGTACTTCTTGCGCAATGCATCGACATCGATGCCCAGTTCTGCCGCGGTTGGTACTCGAACGGGTTTCGATTCCGTTACGGTTTCACTCATGCCCTGCTCCTTGAGATTTGTTTGGTATTCCACTGGGCGCTGGAGATTACTTCTCCTGGAGGCGGGAGATCCCAGCCTTCATTTTCGGTTCCAGGTGGACCATCTGCGCGCGTCGCGATTGGAATTTCCAGGTATCGCCTACCTTAACGTATTCGTCCTCATAGTAGCCGGTGCCCATCCAGTTCAAGTTGTCGCTCGCGTCGCGCAATTCAACGTAGCAGCGTCCGGTCGCGCGACTGGGTCCAGCAAGCTCAATCACGTGGTTGTGAATGTAAGGGCGTGGAGACAGGTCAACGCCCGCTTTGTAAGTCTTCAGCAGTTCGGTGCGTCCCCGATTCGTGATCTCACGGTTGCTGCCGAGAACCGTAAAGACGCCATCATCAACAAACAGATTGACGATCCCTTCCACATCGTCGCGCCAAACACAGTCGCAATAGCGCTGTGGTAGCTCGCGGATCGCATCACGATCGGCGAGTTCAGTCACGAGCTGTTCGGTGCTTTTGCCCATCCATCATACCTCCTGATTTTCTCTATCAGGTTTCACGTAATATGACTGCAAAAACACGATGACAATAAGGGCTGGCGCCAATTTGTCGATTATGGAACTGGCAAATCCCTCGCTCGAAGCCGGAAAACCGGTAGGGTGGCCGCTCTCGACGCTGGTGCAGGACAAGGTCGTCCATTTCAGCTAACCGACTCTCCGCTGATGCGCAACGGTGGTGCCGAATAAATAAATACCGCCGGCTATGGGCGTTGAGAGCACGATGGCCAAGACCAAGCCGCCGATTACCGCCAGGGCCAGCGGCTGCTGTACGCGTGCCCCTGCCCCCATCGCTAGGGCCAGCGGCAGTAATCCGGCGGCAGTTGTCAAGGTCGTCATCAGGATTGGACGCAGCCGGGTACGCGCTGCGCTGATCAAAGCTGCCCGAGGAGAGTCACCGCCGGCGACCTCTCTTTCCGCATGGTCGAGCAGCAGGATGCCGTTTTTGGCGGTGATGCCGGCCACCATGATGATGCCCATAAACGAGGAAATGTTGAGGGTAACGCCTGCCACGTCGAGTGCGACAAAACTGCCGGCCAGACACGGGAGCGCGGCGAGCACCACTGCAAGGGCGGGGGTCATCCGTCCAAATTCCCAGATGACGACCAGGAACATCGCAAAAATGCTGGCAATCAGCACTAGTTCGAGTTCATGGAAGGCTCTCTGCTGTTCAGCGTAAAGACCGCCATACTCAAGCGTCACGCCCGCGGGAGTCGCGAATTCGTGGAGCTTTGCCTGTACCTCCCTAATCGCGTTTCCCAAATCGATTCCCTCGACTCGCGCCGTAACCCGTACGAGCGGCCGCAATCGTTCGCGCTCCAGCTCGGCAGTCTCACCCAGCCATTGCAGCGACGCAACCGAAGACAATGGCACCTGGCCACCTTCTGGCGTTCTCAGCATCAACTTGGGCAGTAAGTCGAGCCGCTGCCGATAATCTGCCGGGTAGCGCACGCGCACCGGATAAAGACGGTCGCCGACAAGAAGCTGGGTGGCCACCGTTCCCTCGACGACGGAGCGCAACACCGTGCGGACTTCATCGGCATTGAAGCCGTAGCGTTGGGCTGCGGTCTCGTCGACCACTATCTGTTCTTCCGGATTGCTCAGCACAATCCCGTTCTTGACGTCCACCAATCCAGCGATCGTTTTGATTTTAGTTGCGATCTGCCGTGCGACCGCCTCGATTGTCGCCTGATCGGCGCCAAACACATTAACCACTACCGGCTCGGGCGTCCCGGAAAGATCGCCAATCAGATCTTGGAGCACCTGCGAGAACTCAATTTGCACACCGGGCACGTTCGCCAAAATGCGTTTCCGGGTAGATTCAATTACCTGGTCGATGCTGCGGGCACGCTTGCTGGTGAGGCGCACGGAAAAATCGCCCCTGTTGGATTCAGTCAGAAAAAACCCCAGCTGAGTGCCGGTCCGGCGGGAAAACGCCGCGACCTCCGGAGTAGTCTTGAGTATAGTTTCGATTTTTGCGAGCAGCGACTGAGTATCATCAAGGGTACTCTCGGGCGGGGTAACATAATCGAGAACAAACGCTCCTTCATCCAGCGCAGGCAGATAGTCAGTTCCGATGGCGTTGTACATGGCATACGCCAAAGCCAGGAAGGCTATGGCCGCGCAAGGTGCGAGGGCTGGAACGCGCATAACCGGCCGGAGAAGCACTACGTATAAACTCTCCAAATGATCGAATATTGGCCCTGCCTGCCCGCTGCGACGGCGCAGTTTCTCCAACAGAAGTTCCAGTGTCGGCGTGAAAAATAGGGCCAGCAGCAAAGACGCCAAAAGCCCCGCCCCCAGCGTCAGCGCCAGCGAACGGAAGAAACTGCCCGTAACTCCGGAAAGCAGCACCAGCGGCGCAAAGACCACGACTACCGTTGCGGTCGCGGCGATTAGCGGCCGTTTTAATTCTTGCACAGCAGTCGCGACACTATGCCGGCCGTTCGTACCCCGTTCATGCGCTCGATGAATGGCTTCGAGCATCACGATGGCATCGTCGATAAAAAGACCAATGCCTGCAGCGAGGCCGCCCAGGCTCATCATGTTGAAGCTGGTGCCAGCAGCCTTCATCACCACAAGGGTGATCGCAATCGTACATGGCACCACGATGGCCGCGGCCAGCGCACTGATCAGACTGCGGGTGAACAGCAACACCACCGCCACCGACATCAGGAGCCCGAGCAGGATAGCATCGCGCACGCTGCGAAAGGACTCGCTTACCAGTAAAGCCTGATCGTACGAGAAGGAAAACCGTACATCGGGATAACGGCTGCGGAACTGCTCGACCATCGCATGCGCCGCAGTTGACATATCCACTGTATTGCCGCCGGCTTGCTGGGAGACGCTGACGAGCACAGCCGGTCCGCTTTCGCATGAGGTGCGGATGTAATCTTCGATGATGCCCAACTCGACACGGGCAACGTCGCGTAACAGAATCGGCTGTGCGCCTGACCTCGCGACCGCGAGCGCGGCGAGTTGATCGGCATCGTGGAGATCGGCGGTTACGACGGTCAGCAGCATGCGATGCTCGTCCATCACGCGCCCAGGGGATTCGATAACGTTGGCATTGGCCAGACCGTTGGCAATGTCGGCAGGACTCAAGCCATGCTGCAGCATCTTTGCGGGGTCGAGCCACACATTGAATTGACGATATTTCGCGCCGACCACCTCGACCCTGTAAACCCCGGCGATCCTGTGGAGAGTCGGGACCAGGTCGTACTGCGCGATGTCGGTGAGTTCAGGCAGGCTCCGGTCCCGCGAACTCATGCTGATGTCCAGGACCGGAAACGTCCCGGTAGTGAGCAGCCGGGACTGCACATTCGTGCCGGCGGGCAACTTCGCCCGCACCTCGCCTATAGCGTTGTTGAGGAGCTGGAAACTGGCGACTGCATCGGTGGTTTCGGCAAACGTTACGTCGATTTCCGAACTGCCTCTGGTCGTGGTAGATCGCACGTTGGTAACGTTCATGGCGCCATAGACAGCCTCTTCGAGTGGCCGGGTCACCGCTACCAGCATCTGAGCAGAGGGAAGATCACCGCTATCAGCGAGAATAATGGCGCGGTTGAACTGTACTTGAGGGAATACCGCGCTGGGAATCGATTGTGCCAGCACCACGCCGAGCAACGAGCCTGCAATCACGCCGCAAAGCGTCAGAAGTGAAGTCCCGCGGCTCATTCAGCACCTTGGCGCTTCAGCCATTCTGCGCAACTGTTACGGTCACCTTCAGTCCATCCGATAACGCGTAACCGCCGGAAGTAATGACTACGTCGCCAGGCTTGACCCCCGAGATAATTTGCACTTCGGCCGAATTCCGGATGCCGACAGTCACGATCTGGCGATGGGCGCGTCCGTCGGTTCCCGCCACAAAAATGAAATAGGTATTGTCGGCAGCATTTTCGAAGAGCGCAGCAGCCGGAACAACGGTCGCGTGCGGCACTAATTGGATAATCACGGTCGCCTGGACCGGAGCACCCGCTTCGTCAACCCTCTGAATCCCGGCAAATTCGATCCTCGCTGCTGATGTAGCTCCGGCTTGATTGAAGGCCGGCGAGAGGCCGGCGACGCGGGCCGCAAAGTTGACCCCGTTTCGGAGCGGCGAACTCACGATGGCCGCCATCCCGGGGCGGATTGCCGCGACTTCGTCTACGGGTACTGCCGCGTTTACGAAGATACTGCGTGGATCGATCAGGTCGACTAAGGGATCGAGGTCGGCTACCAGCTGGCCGGTACTCACCATGCGCTGTGCCACGATCGCGTCTTCGGGAACGGTCACCGGTACGCCGGCCTCATGGATGTAGCGCTTTACCGAGCTAGTAAGACTGGAGGCTTCAGCAGGGTCGATTTGCTTCGCGACGGACAGTCCATTTGCCGCGGCCTCGACTTCGCGGCTGATTATGTGAGCGACCACTTCACCGCGTCTCACGCGATCGCCTGTCAGTACAGCAAGACCAACCACGCGGCCGGCGGCCGGGGCGCGCAGCGATATGTGCCGCCGGGCTACAGTTTCGCCCAATAGACGCACTTCGCTCCGCATCGTCTTGGTCGTAACTCGCACGCCGCTGACTGCCATGCTGATGCCGGCTGGTGCTGTACCATCATCATCACCGGCTTGCGGGCCTGAATGACATCCGGCGACTACGAGCGCGGCTGCCAGCACCAGGCGGATGAGGGAGCGCTCGCTTCCTGACGTGGAAGCCTTCATTGCAGCAGTCCGAGCAGCATTCGCACTTGAGCCGCGGCCTGGCGCGCGTTGAATTCCTGGTCGATGCGCGAGATGCGTAACGTTTCCGCCTGCTGATAGGCGCTTGTGACTTCCAAAACAGTGGCGTTTCCACCGCCCAGGAATCGCGTCCAGTCCAGCGCGAACGCGTCGGTCGCGTTCTGCTGGGAGGAGCGCAAAATGGCCAGTTGCTCGATAGCACTCTGGTAGCGGAGCCTTGCCGCGGCGAGATCCGTCTTTACCTGCAACTCGATCTCTCGCTGCTGCGCGACCGCGGCCAACTCCTGGGCCAGCGCCTGATCAATGTGGGAGCGGACCAAGCCGCCCTGAAAAATCGGCACTGAGACGAGGCCATCGTAGGACGCACCGAAGTGATGACCGAACGTGTTCGGCGGGTAGACCCCCTGCCAGCCGGTGTTCAGCGTTACATCGAGATTCGGATAGCGCTCGGCGCGAGCTGCCTTGACCGCGAGCTGAGCTGAACGGATCTGGCGCGCCGCGGCCTGGTAGGCTGGATTCTGGGTGATATCGCCGCCAGGTGGCGGGGTGAGCCCCGAAATTTCTGCGGCGCGTAGCCGGCTGTCCCCGAAGTCTCCAATCATCGAGCCGAGCACTACTGAGGCCTGCGCGATCGCCTCGCGGGCAGCTGCGAGCGATAACTCCGCTCCATCCCGCGTCACCCGGAGCGTGAGGACGTCATTAGCAATTGCGCGCCCGCTACGCCGTAAGGCGTCGGCGATTGCGGCATAATTGGTGAGGCGGGTTAAGCTGGAATTGATTTCCGCTTCTGTTTCCTGCTCGCGTACCAGGTCAAAATAGGCGACGCTGGTGTCGTAAACGATTTGCCCTTGTGCCGTCTTTATTCCGAGCGCCGCCCCTTGCGCCGCATAGCGCGCGGCCCGAAGCTGCGCCAGCCGTCTGCCGCCATCAAAGGCGACATAGTTTAGCGCGAGCTGAGCCTGGGTGAGTCCGCCATTGCTAATCGTCTTGTCGTAACCGGACGGCTGGTAATATTCGCTGTTGGCGGAAACCGCCGGCATCAGCGGAGCGCGCGCTTCGTCGACGCGAGCCCGGTTGAGATCACTTTGAGCATTAGCGGCTTGCAGCGACGGCGCGACTTGCAACGCGCGCGCAATTGATTGATCCAGGGTTATGGTCTGCCCTGGCGCCGCGTCGGGCCGCACAGTGACCGCTAAGACCAATGCCAATGAGAATGTGGCGGGAGTAAGCCCTCTCCAGCCGTGCAGCATGCGGCGATGATAACAAGCGCCGCCGCACCGCCCTAATTAATAAATGTTAAGGTTGGTTTCAGCCAAATACCCTTGAAGCGACGGCATCGCGGCGCAAAGCAGACGGCTTGGCGCGTCGGCGATTGGGCACCGGTTCGGGCTCCGGGCGATGCTTGGGCCTCGGCTTCGAAATCGTCGAGGGTAGCCGGAAGGGCCCGGCGCGCCATCCGCCAGCTTCCGTTCATTCGAAAAATCCGGGTGGAGGTTGGTGCGCGCAAAGCTGGCTAAGGCGTTCGCTGACGGTAGCCACTACCGCCGTCGCCCAGTGTCAGCAGCAAGGCTGCATCTATCGGCTCGAGGGAAGTCGGGCAGCATTGGTGAGCGCGCGACGGTATCTACTCGGCGGTTGTAACTGCTGGCGACCGGCTGCGCTCTAATTCGAAATGTTTGTTCCGGGCGACGCATGTGACATCAGCGGTGAACTCTTATTAGCAAATTCGGGCCCGGGCCAGTTTCTATCATCGGGCCGGGGCCAAAAAAGAACATCTGTTCAAAGAGGCCCAGCAAAATGATTGCTTTCTTCACCAACAACCTCCTCAGCGGTTCATATTCACCGCAATGGATTCTATAAATTATCGCAAGCTTTGTGGAGTGAGTTATCCGCGAGGCCAAGACAGCCGTACCGATCGTACGGTCAAGTCACCACCACAATTGGGTTACCACAACATCCAGGCCTCAATAAGCTTTTCGCAGGCCCAACGTTCGCTGTCAGTTGACCGTCGATAACCGATCGCAGCGCGCGGCCGTGAAGTGTCGGACCGGCGCGCGTCAGAGCGGAGCGCGAAGGTGGTGAGTGAATTGCGGGTGGCTTCGACAGCGAGGGTATCAA